>JABJOE010000005.1 GCA_018664485.1 Candidatus Uhrbacteria bacterium
CCGCAGCGTACTTCTGCATCTCCTTTGCGACACGTTGACGAAGCTCGAGCTTGCGCTTGGTGGCCTGCTCCTTCGTCTCCCCTTCAGGTGCACTCTGACGGAACTTCCCGTTGAGCACTCGCCGATGAGAATCCATCAGACGAAACGTGAGCGCGCCACAGAATGACATTTTCCAGATCCAGCGCAGCAGATCGCGAAGTTTGAACTCCTCGTCCGTCAGGTTTTTGGGGTTGACGTCGAGAAAATTGCGACCAATTACGAATTCCATGAGTGTCTCCGTGCCCTAGGGGCGTGATGCCCGAGGGCGGTGGTAGGTGCGCACAACGCGCGTAGTTGTCTTCTCTGTACAAATCTGTGCGGGACTTATCATCGATTTTGCACAGAGATCCCGAAATGGGAACGTATAAATATACCACAAAATGATGATTTTGTCAACCGTGCCTGAACAACTCTCAATATGTGTTAAAATACAAGTAATATGAGCTTTTCGAAGATTATTGGGCATAAAAAACAGATAGAGTATCTGCAAAAACTCCTTAAAAATGGGCATTTTGCGCATGCTTATTTGTTCTCAGGACCTAAGTATTTGGGTAAAAATACGATTGCGCAGATTTTCCTTGAAGAGATTACGCAAAGAGGGATTAAACAGAATCTAGATGCAACCATCGTCACAGGAGACGAAACAATCGCCGTTGAGGAGATCCGTCAATTGCGTGACCGTTTGGCTCTCTCGGCACTCGGCGGTGGCGATGGCTCAGGATTCTCAGGCAAGATCGCTTTAATCGACAACGCCGAGCAGATGACGTCGGCTGCACAAAACGCACTTTTAAAAACACTCGAAGAGCCGCGCGGTGACACATTGATCATTCTAGTTAGCCATCATCCAGACAAGCTTCTCGAGACGATTAAGTCGCGCTGCGTAAATATTGCATTCCATCCAGTTGGAGCCGAGGAATTTCCGGAAGGAATGAACGTATGTGCCGGTAGGCCAGGAATGGCTTTGTCACTAGAGGACGAAGAGACTCGTGAGGCGTATGAAGCTCTGACGCAAAACGCAGAAACATTTTTGGAAGCTCCTTTATGGAAACGAATCAACCTAATTGAAAAATGGGTAAAGGAAAAACAGGAATTACCATTGATGCAGTGGGAACTTTTACTACACGACCGCTTGCTTGAAGGTGGCGATGCACAAGCGCTAAATGCACTCCTGCAACTTCATGAAGATCTTGCGTATAACAGTAATAAACAGCTTGCCCTTCAACACTTCGCTCGTTGCGTGTAAAATAGACTCAGTAAGACGAGACACTTAGTTGTAGGTGGACAAGCTAAGGGTTGGCAGTGCTATTTAAAACAAGACAAGTTCATCGTTATTTACATTTTTCATATGCAAAACAAGCTTTGGCTAATTTTAGGAATTCTTGTCCTCACGGGCGCTGGGTGTTTTGGAGGGACGGAAACCGCAGGAAGCAATGGTTCAATTTTTCAATCAAAGGACGGTGGTGATACATGGGGTCAGCTAGCAGATCTTCCGCAAGAAAGTGGAGTCGGCTCAATAGCTGGTGTGAACGTTGCGTCCATTGAGATCGATCCAAGTGATCCAACCGCGTACTACATGGGAACATTTGGAAATGGAATTTTCTTCTCACTCGATACTGGAAGTAGTTGGCAGCGACCGGAGGCTACGGAAGCTCGCAGTGGAACAATTTTAGAAATCGAAGTGAACCCTGAAGATGTTTGTACTGTGTACGCAGCGACACCAAGTCAGATTTTGAAGTCTACTGACTGCATGCGAACAATGGAAGCTGTGTACGTGATCGATGATCATAGTGAACCTATCACTTCAATGGCATTGGATTGGTATACACCAGATATTATTTGGGTAGGAGACACACTCGGAACGGTGCTTAAGACCGATAACGCCGGTGAGACATGGCGAGCCGTACAACGATTAGACGAAGAGATCATGGATATCGAAATCAGCAACCGTGATAGTCGAATCATTTTGATCGGTACAGAACGTGACGGACTTTACCGCTCAACTGATAGTGGGGAGACATGGGTCTCACATGAAGATGAATTGAAAGATGAGTTTGATGATGCAGAAAAGGTATATGCATTCACTCAGGTTGCTGACGGGTCATCACTTATTATGAGTACAGAGTATGGTTTACTTCTATCGGAAGATCAGGGGGAGACATGGACTGACATTCCTTTGCTGACAGAAAGTGGTGAGGTAGAGATCCAGAGCGTTGCGTATGATCCGGAAAATGCTAGTACTATTTTCTACGCTACAAAAACTACATTCTACGCATCTACAAATAATGGAAACTCCTGGGTGACAAGCTCGCTGCCATCTTCTAGGGAACCGTATGTAATGTTGGTTCATCCAGAGGACGGTGATCGTGTACTGATAGGATTTGCAGCATTTGAGTAATGTTTTACGAGGCGGCGTGAGGATGACAAGTGTTATAAAATATGGTTGACTGTCTGCAATATGTTAAATGAAGCAAAACCACAATTTCAAAAAGCGGTCGATCATCTCTCTACTGAGTTGATGAGCGTGAGAACTGGTCGGGCTAACCCAGCAATGATCGAAGACCTTTCTATCGAGGCTTACGGCACTATGCAGGGCTTGAAGTCACTGGCATCTATCTCAGTTCCTGACGCTAAAACTCTCCAGGTTGAACCTTGGGATGCAAGTGTTGTGAAAGATATTGAGAAAGCTTTGATGGAAGCCGACCTTGGAATGACACCAACAGTGGACGGAAAAATTATTCGACTGCACATTCCAATGATGACTGACGAGACTCGACAGCGAATGGTGAAGAAGGTTCGAGAAAAGATGGAGAATGCGCGAATTGCCGTTCGACAGGTTCGGGATGACGTTAAAAAGAAAATTGAAAAGATCGAAGGGATCGGTGAAGACGATAAGCGTGGTCAGCTAGCTGATTTGGATAAGTATGTAAAAGAGTTGAATGTTCAGATTGAGGATGTCGGCTCAGCCAAAGAAGAAGAGGTTGCTACTGTTTAATGCTGAAGATATTCCATTGCGGGACGGCGAGCCGTTCCAGCGACGTCTCGCCTAGCACTTCGGCCGATTGCCCGGCTGCGCCGGGGCCAAGCCAATCGACCTCAGAGCTCCCTAATTGAAAAATCTTCAGCACTAAAAGTTGAAATGAAAGAGGTATGAAAGATGTATCAATGGAGAAAATTGTAAATTTATGTAAAACCCGAGGATTCGTTTTCCCGGGTTCTGAGATTTATGGTGGACTTGCAAACTCGTGGGACTACGGTCCACTGGGAGTACAGCTTAAACGCAACATCAAAGATGATTGGTGGAAAACTTTTGTTGAGAGCCGACAAGACATGGTTGGGCTCGATGGAGCTATTTTGATGAATCCAAAAGTGTGGGAGGCATCTGGCCACGTAGAGACATTCAATGATCCGTTGGTTGAAGATAAAGAGACCAATAAGCGTTACCGCGCAGATCACCTTATTGAAGAAGTAACAGGGATCGATGCAGACGGTAAATCGCTGGAAGAATTAGAAGCGCTCATTAAAGAGCATGATATCAAGAGTCCAGATGGAAACGAGTTGACTGCTCCACGACAATTCAGTGGAATGTTTGAGACGTCTGCTGGTGCTGCCGAGGAAGGTAAGCAAAAGATTTATTTGCGGCCAGAGACAGCTCAGGCAATTTTTGTAAACTTTAAGAATGTTCTGGAGACATCTCGAAAGCGTCTTCCTTTTGGAATTGCGCAGATTGGAAAAGCATTTCGAAATGAGATCACTCCTGGTAATTTTATCTTCCGTACATTGGAGTTTGAGCAGATGGAGATTGAGTATTTTGTAGAAGAAGCGCAGTGGGAGGAGCATTTTGATAAGTGGGAGGCTGCACGTATGGCATGGGGTAAGTCCATTGGTTTGGATATGGATCGTGTAAGTGGTGACGATCATGCTCCTGAAAAGCTGTCTCACTATTCAAAAAAGACGGTGGACGTAATGTTTGATTTCCCCTTTGGACGACAGGAGCTATGGGGAATGGCATATCGAACTGATTTTGATCTTCATCAGCACCAGGAACACTCCGGTCAGAAATTGTTGTATACAGATCCAAATGATAATCACAGAAAGTTCCTACCTCACGTGATTGAGCCTTCCTTTGGTGTCGATCGTACTCTCTTGGCATTGCTGGTTAGTTGTTACGATGAGGAGGAGGTTGATGGTGATACACGAACACTGCTTCGATTCCCGGCACATATCGCTCCGGTGCAGGTTGCAGTTTTGCCACTTTCAAAAAAGCCAGAACTTCAGCAGGCTAGTGAACGAGTGCTCAAGATCGTAAGTTCAAAATGGCGAGCTGAGTATGACGAAACTCAATCGATCGGAAAACGTTACCGTCGGCAAGATGAAATAGGTACACCTTACTGCATCACTATTGATTTTGATTCACTTGATGATCACGCCGTTACCGTCCGAGACCGTGATACAATGAAGCAAGATCGAGTTCCAATCGATGAGCTTGTTGCATATTTTGAAGGGAAATTTTAGCGTTTTATATGAATAGACGTGTTGAAGGTGGAGGAGCACAAAAAGATGCTGCATGGGGAATCCCAGACGAAGTACCCGTTGGGACCACCGAAGTTAAGCTCGGTAAAAATGAGCCCGTAGCTGAAGTTAAGCTTGGAGAGAATAAGCAGGAGGGCGGAGGATTTAGTCCTGGATTGATGGAATGGTTTGATGATCTTGGACCAGAAGATCAGACTCAGGCATTGCAAGATGCTATCGAAGCAAGGGAGCGTAGAGGTAGGGAGAGTCCTGATCTTGAAGGATTTTCTGAAGGTACAAATACTATTTTAGATAAAATTAGAAAACATCCTCTTCGGGGTGCTGTTTTAAGTGGGATGATTGGTTTGGTAGGAGTTGGATTTGTTGAGGGGAGAGATATTGCGCAAAGTGTTGCTGATGGTACAGGTGTTGAATTAGTTGATAAAGCTGTTGACGTGATTGAAGGTGAGATGACAGAACGTACCGTTGAGAGGTATGACGGGTATTTTGATAAAGCTGCAGAAGACATGCGCGGATCTGAGAAGTTGCAAGCTGAGTTTGAGCCTGCTGAAATTGAGGCGATGGCTGAGTCGCTTGAGAATTTTTCAGCGCAAGACTTCTTTGCATTTGCTGCAGGTCGTGCGGATTTAGATATTGATGAAGTTGCTAGGTCTTGGAATTTGCAAGGAATACATGTTTATTCAGGTGCAGATATGCATCCTAGCCAGTTGACTCAAATGATTGTTGACCAGGCAGATATGTCTCCGGATCAAATTATGGATCATCTCGGATCTCTATCGGAACTAGCTGCAAGTGTTCGTGCCGATGGTGGATTCCATTTAGATGGTCATGTCTTTGTGAATGTTTCCAACATTGCAGAGTCAGGTGTGGATGTGTCACTTGGACTTCAAAATGTTCTTATTCATGAGTTGATGCACGCTACTGACAAGGTTGATGAGGAGACTCCGGGCATGCATGGATGGGAGGAGGGTAGTGTAGAGCGCTTTGCAAATGGGTACGTGGCGCATACCAATGAAATAAGTGTTGCAGATGCGGATGTTTTGTCAGGATATTCAAATGGTCCGTTAGCAGGATCGGAGATGTTGTCTGCGGCACTTGGAAGCGAATCTCACTTATTGGATAGGGCAGTCATCACAGGTGATTGGTCTGCTGTCGGAGAGAGCGTGGAACGTCAATTTGATAAATCACCAGGATGGTTTCTTGCTGAATCAAATCAAGATATTTCTGGAATGGTATCTCCTGATGCATTTACATCTAGTGTCTTAACTACAGACGTACTTAGTGAACAGAGTGAATATGAAGACGTGCAAAGTCAAATAACATCTTTACAACCTCTTGTGATGATGTCTGAACTGGCAATTGATAGCCCGGACATTATTAATACCGCCAATGAACAGCTCTCTGTTGGGGCTGGTAAAATTTCTGTACTAAATGTGGGTAGTGTTTCTGGAGTGGCTTTAGTTCACCCTTGGACAGAAACGGGTATTTCTACAGGTATAATCACCGTGGATGCAGGTGACGGTCATGAGGTTCCTGTTCTACTTTCAAGACATATTGAAGATAACGCAGGCGTCACAATAGGTACACCACTTGGTGAAGTAAGTATTGATTTTGATTTAATGGACACATTGGGTGATGATGATTTTGAGTCGCTTGCACCGGGTGATTACTCAGGATTACTCAGTAAACTTGTGGACGTTGATACTGATTCAGGAGAACAAATAAATTAAAAATGAAACATCCAAAAAGACTTTCAAACGGAATGCGCGTACACCTTGTACCGTTCTCAAGCACACAGGCTGTAACGGTATTGGTACAAATCAAAGTAGGTTCACGTCATGAGGAAGATAAAGTATGGGGAGGCTCTCATTTTATTGAGCATCTCATGTTTAAGGGGACTACGAGACGTCCAAAAACGGCTGACATCTCAAACACGCTCGATCGCTACGGAGCTCGATACAATGCTTATACCGGAAAAGAGCTTACCGGGTATTACGTTAAGATTGCAGGCGATAAGGTAAATATTGCGATCGATCTTTTGCATGACATGATTTTTCACTCAACGTTCAAGCAGACTGAGATGAACCGGGAGCGAAAGGTGATTATTGAGGAGATCAAAATGTACGACGAGAATCCAATCATGCATATTGGTACTCTTTTGGAGGGTGCGATGTTCGATGGATCAACGCTCGGACGTGATATTGCTGGAACACAGCAGATGATTAAAGACATGAAGCGAAAGGATCTTATTGCTTATCGAGATCATCATTATGTTCCGTCACAGATTGTCATTACAATGGCTGGAAATGTTCCAAAGGATGCAATGGAGCAGCTTGAGAAAACATTCGGTCGAGTAAAAGAAGCTCCGCTGCCAAAAGATTATCTTACATTCGGTGATCTACCAGAACGAGCTACTCCGCGTGTTGGACGACAGTATAAAGACCTCAAACAAATGCAGCTCGCGCTCGCATTCCCGGCACCAGGACGATTGCATAAAGATCAGTATCCTTTAAAACTTCTTGCAGCAATCATGGGTGGTGGAATGTCTTCACGACTGTTTGCGCAAGTTCGAGAACGTCGAGGGTTGTGCTATGACATTCGAGCATCGTCTAGCGGCTATCAGGATGTTGGAATGTTTACGGTAAGCGCAGGGCTCGATGCCGATCGACTTACCGAAGCATTGCGCGTTATTGTTGGTGAGCTGAAAAAGGTTGCTAGAAACGGTGTGACTGCAAAAGAATTACAATACATCAAAGATAATATTGAGGGGTCATCACAGTTGGCTCTTGAAAACTCTTCGGCACAAGCTGAGTTTTTCGGACGGCAGGAACTTTTTTACGGCGAGGTGTTGACTCCAGAGGAATCCATTGCGAAAGTCCGACGTGTACGACGGGCTGACATTCAGCGTGTGGCAAAAGAGGTAATTAATTTCAAACGCCTATCGATCGCAGCAGTTGGACCTTACAAAACAGACAAGTCGCTTCTCAAGCATCTGCCTAAATTGTAGATTGATTCAATGCTGCTCAGATGGTAGCGTTGTAGGGACTTGGTAGTAGGAAACGAGCAAAATCAATTGATTTTAGTATGAAATACGTTTTTGGAAATTGGAAAATGAATCTCGGCATTCGAGAAAGTGTAGCGCTCGCAAGAGGCGTTGCGCGTTCTTTGCGTGGCAAAGAGTCGGTGCCCGAGGTGGCGGTATTCCCAGCGTTCACTGCATTAAGTGAGGTTCACAAGGCGTTGTCGCGCTCAAGAGTGCAGCTGGGTGCGCAGAACATTGGTGTTGAAAAAAGTGGCGCATACACAGGCGAGGTATCATCGTCCATGCTTGAAGACGTCGGTTGCAGCTATGCTCTTATTGGTCATTCTGAACGACGGTGGAAATTTGCTGAGAGTGATGAGTTGATTGCCGATCGTTTAAAAGCCTGCCTTGCGTCAAAAGTTACACCAGTACTTTGTGTTGGTGAGTCTGTAGCGGAACGTGAAGATGGATCACATGAAGAGTTTGTTACAGGCCAGATGAAATCCGCATTGTCTGACATTGATGTATCTAACGCATCTGATTTGATTGTGGCATACGAACCTGTATGGGCGATTGGAACCGGTGAGACAGCTACGGTAGCTCAGGTTGTTGAGATGCACACTCACATAAGGTCAACACTCCAATCAATACTTGAAATGAATGCCGAAGAGTTTTCGATTTTATATGGCGGTTCCGTGAACCCGGAAAATGCATATGAACTTTTGCGTGAACGTGAGATAGGAGGGGTTCTTGTAGGCGGGGCTAGTTTAAAGATTCATGCGTTCCAAGATATTTTGGAAGCGGCTACGGAGGTCATTACTGCTCAAGGAGCGTAGATATGTTTGTTACTATTTTTCTTATTTTACTTTTAGTTGCAAGTGCTTCTGTATTGGGGTGGTTGTTTTGGCGAAAATGGTCACAGCTCCAACTTCTTGATCCAGAGTCCCTGCCAGATGCGCAGACACGAAAGCTGAAATACGATATTTTGCGGCAGAGAGTTAGTCGTACTAGCGATAAATACGTAAAGAAAGCACACAAAGATGTTGTCGGTCCTATAGGACGATTGGTGCAAGTTGGATTCCGCAAAGTTGCCGGAAAGCTAACGGCTGCTGAGCGCTCTTATCAGAAGAAGAAGCGTCAGACTGGAGCTGTTCATGTTGATAAAGAAACAATCCGAACAATGCTTCAGGAAGCTAAGGAGCTTTTGGATAAAAGTGAATGGGATCGAGCAGAGAAGATTTTGATTGAGATAATCAGTACAAACCCAAGACACGTTGAGGCGTGTGAACGTTTGGGAAGATTGTATTTTCAAAAGAAAGAATATGACCAGGCGCTTGAAACATGGAGCTATCTAAATAAGCTTGTTCCGGATGATCCAAGTGTGTTAGCGGCCTTGGGAGAGGTTGAAGATATACGTGGGAATATGCAGGAATCTCGATCTTATTTCGAACAGGCGGTAGCTTTACGTCCGAGCAATCCAAGATATCTAGACTTTTATATAGATGTACTGATAAAGCTTGAGGACGTTCATGACGCTATGACAACGCTTGACCGTTTACGTGAGGCAAATCCAGAAAATAAAAAAATTGAGGTTTTCGAGAAGAGGATTGAAGAAGTACGCACGAAAGCTTCCAATGGTTAAAAATATTGATATTCCTAGTTATAGGGTTGACAAGAGTAGTAATTTTTGGTAAGAAACACGGTAAATATTACCGTGTTTTTGCTTGACGCTGTGGAGCGAGCACCAGGCAACAACACACAACACAAACACAAAGACACAAACCCCAACCTTCTCGCGATGCCTGGTAGCGAGAAAGGAAGACCTGACATGACCTCACCTCGTATTTCTGCACTTTTTACTCTTTTGGCCCTTTCTGGTTGCTACCCGGAACTAGCTTTTACCGATAAGGTTTTTGACACTGGTGTCATCGACATCGGTGGAGACACCGGAGACACTGCAGTACAGTGTCAGTTCAACGCTGACAACGACGGCGACGGCTTCGCACATGGCGATCTCGACACCGACGGCGACAACTTCGGGGATGAGACGGGCCAGGTTGCAGTCTGGGATGACTGTGGCAAGGATCTCTCTTCAGGTAGTTTCCACCAAGTCACTGGCGAGCTTGCAGCCGAGACCGACTGTGATGATGAGGACAGCCTCATTCATCCGGATGCAGAGGAAATCTGCGATACCGTAGACAACGACTGCGATGGCGAGGCTGACAACGACGCCACGGATTCGAAAGCCTGGTACGCTGACAACGACGGCGATGGCTTCGGCGCCGAGGCCGGTGATCCCATGTACGCATGTGACGCGTCTGAAGGTTGGTCCGTAAGCAATGCGGACTGCGACGATACGGACGCGAGCATCAACGATGATGCTACTGAGATCTGCGACGGAATCGACAATGACTGCGATGGTCTTGTCGACGACGAAGATTCGAGTATCGACTCGGATTCGCAGACTACCTGGTACGTCGACGATGATGGCGATACCTACGGAGACGCAGATAGCGGCACTCAGCAGGCCTGCGAGGAGCCCACTGGCTACTCGGTGAACAGCACTGACTGTGACGACGCCGACTACTACATAAACCCTGGAGTAGCAGAGGATTGCTCCAACGATGTCGACGACGACTGCGACGGCAATATCGATGCAACGGAGTGGCGCTACGATGGCGACGGTGATGGATTTCCTGATCCGGATGTCACGAGTACCGAGTGTGCGGCACCGACAGACTATGTCGATCCGGATCTCGACAGCGACGGCAACATTGATGCAGATGAGGAGGACTGCGACGATGCCGATGCCACCAGCTACCCTTACGCCGACGAGTATTGCGACGGCACGGATCACGACTGCGATGGCGATGTCAACGAGTACGACAGCGTGGATGCGTCGACCTGGTATCTCGATAGCGATGGCGATGGCTATGGCAATGACTCGGCTTCTACCGCATCATGCTCAGGGCCTTCTGGCTATGAGCCTGTGGGCGGCGACTGTGATGACACTGACTCTTCCATCAACCCTGGGGCAACCGAGGGCGTGGGTGACGAGGTCGACTCCGACTGTGACGGTGCAGAAGAGTGCTACAGCGACGATGACGGTGACACCTATGGCAGTACGTCAACTTCTGCCTCAACCGATATCGACTGTGGAGACAGCGGAGAGGCAACCAATGATGAGGACTGCGATGACACCGACTCGAGTATCTACCCTGGTGCCGTAGAGCACTGTGATGACGAAGACGAGGACTGCGATGGAGTGATCGACAACGACACCATCGACGGTGATACCTACTACGCCGATGCCGACGCTGATGGCTACTGCGACCCGGACGAGTCCATCGTGGCATGTTCTGGCGACGAGCCTAGCGGAACGGTCCCTGAAGCGGATTGTGACGTCGACGGTGGAGGCACCTTTGACGCAGATGAGGAGGACTGCGAGGACGACATCTCTTTCGTCAATCCGGGCGAAAGTGCAAACCCGTATTCCGCTTGGGACGCGGATTGCGACGGCAACTGGGATAGGGCGGGGAAGACGGTGTCGACAGATGCCGGATCGTTCACCTACGACTCAGCAGCGGTCAATCTCTTTGGCGACGAAGTGGGGGACTCGACTTTCGAGTATGGTTCAACTAACTGGGGTGTGTATGTCAGCTCTTACGGTCTGACCACGGTGACGGTGTCTGATGTGACTTTCACATCTTACCCGTCGGCAGATACTTACCCTACGGTAGAGCTGCTCAACCCCAGCTCAGGTTCTGGCATCGACAACGAGGCGCTCATCTCGACGGGCTTCTCGGTCACCTCAGGTCTCGATTACGCAGTGTGCGTTGTCGTGGTCAATGATGGTGTCGACAATCAGGGTATGCGGCTTTGGACCGCGACTGAGTACGATGCTGGTGGCGATTATCTGGGAAACTGGACGGTCGTTGCAGGTACCGAGAACTACTACTGTGGAGCCTGGACTGCAGGCTCCACGACCACGGAGTATATCGTGGTCGCTTCCGGCAACTGGACTTCCACTGCTGGAGCCTTCACTCACATCGCTGTGGGAGAGGGCAGTCTCTAGCTCACAGAGAGCTGGGGGATACTTCAAAGTGAGCGGCGAGTAGAGACCTGGTTTACTAGGTGGTATTACCTTGCCACAGGGGAATATTGTCCCTGTTGTGAGATAACCTATACTCGTTGTTCGTACGACTACTAAGCCGGCTCATCTCAATCCTTCGGGGATGAGTGAGCCGGCTTCTATGTATGCTTTTTTGATTCTGAACATCGGGGGTTGACAAAACCGCTATTTTTTGGTAAAAAGCAGCGTAAAAGTTAGAGTTTTTGGCTGACGTTTGTGTAAATAAACGCCAGGTTACAACTTTCAAACAAGACGTTCTCTAATCCTGGATAGAGAATGCGGAGGGGACCTCATGAATTACGCTTATTTGCGTATTTTCATCATGACGCTGGCCTTGCTCGTCGCTGGTTGCGGGGACAAGCCTTCGTCTGGTGACAGCGGCGGCGACACCGCTGTCGAGGATGCAGACGGCGACGGCTTCACGGCCGACGACGACTGCGACGACGGCGACGCGAGTGTCTATCCTGGCGCGACGGAAGTCTGCGACGGGCGCGACAACAACTGCGACGACGAGATCGATGAGGATGTCGAAACCACCTTCTACGCGGACGCCGACGAAGACGGCTACGGCAATGCGGAAAATCCCATCGACGACTGCTCGATGCCTTCGGGCTACGTGTCTGACGCGAGGGACTGCGATGACGGCGATGTGAACATTCACCCCGGCGCGGCGGAAGTCTGCAATGACGCCGACGACAACTGTGACGGCGCGATCGACGAAGGAGTGTCGACGACCTACTATGCCGACTATGACGGAGATGGCTACGGCGATGTCACGGATACTCGCGATGCTTGTGGGACGGCCCCTTCGGGGTTCACCACGGATAGCGATGACTGCGACGACACCAACGCCGACATCAACCCGGCAGCTGACGAGATCTGTGACGAGATCGACAACAACTGCAGTGGCGACATCGACCTCGATGACCCGTTGCTGGATAGGAGCGTCACTACCACCTACTACGTCGATCTTGACGGCGATGGTTTCGGAGATCCGGGTGCCAGCGGTGAGTACACCTGTGGTGGAATCTCAGGCTACGTCCTTGACGACACCGACTGCGACGACTCGGATTCTGCGATCAACCCTCATGCCGCGGAAACGTGGTACGACGGGATCGACCAGGACTGTGACGGCCTGTCCGACTACGACTCGGACTACGACGGAGAAGACTCCGACTCCTACGGCGGACTCGACTGCGACGACTCGGATTCTGCGATCAACACCGGCGCCAGCGAGACCTGGTATGACGGCGTTGACCAGAACTGTGACAGTCTCAGCGACTACGATCAGGACGGCGACGGCTACGACTCCGACGCATACAGTGGACTCGACTGCGACGACACGGACTATGACGTCAGCCCCATCGGCACGGAGACGTGGTACGACGGGATTGACGGAGACTGTGACGGCGCAAGCGACTACGACCAGGACGGCGACGGCTACGACACCGATGTCTATGGCGGAACCGACTGTGATGACGAGGACGCGTTGGTCAACACTGACGCTACCGAAATCTGGTATGACGGTATCGACCAGGACTGTGATGGTGGCAGCGACTACGACCAGGACGGCGACGGAGAGTCCCTCGAGGGCTACGGCGACTACGACTGCGACGACATGGATGCATCGATCTACACCGGCGCCACTGACACGTGGTATGACGGGGTAGACAGCAACTGTGACGGCGCATCGGACTACGACGCCGATGCTGACGGCTTCGATCATGACTCCTACGGCGGAGACGACTGCGACGACACGGACTCTGCGGTCAACACCGGCGCCACTGACACGTGGTATGACGGGGTAGACAGCAACTGTGACGGCGCATCGGACTACGACCAGGACGCAGACGGCTACGACTCCGACGCATACGGCGGGAGTGATTGTGATGACAGGAATTCGTCGATCAGTCCTGCAGCCACGGAGACGGCGGGTGATGAGATCGACAGCGACTGCGACGGCGGCGAGATCTGCCTTGTGGACGCTGACGGCGACGGCTACACCGACGGCATCTCGACGGTCACGTCTTCGGACGATGACTGTGCAGACTCAGGCGAGGGGAGCGCAAGTGACCCCACCGGAGACTGTGATGACGCGGATGCCTCCATCAATCCGGGCGAAACGGAGACCTGCGACGGCACCGACAACAACTGCTCTGGCGACGAATCCGATGCACCGGGTACGGCGACATTCTATGCGGACTACGATGGTGATGGCTACGGCGACTCGAGCGCAAGCACGACCGCCTGTACTGTCCCGTCTGGATACGTGACGGATGACACCGACTGCAACGACGAGGTCGACTTCGTCAATCCCGGCGAAAGCGCAAACCCGTATTCCACATGGGACGCGGACTGCGACGGTGTCTGGGACAAGGCGAACGAAGCGGTCACGACCACGGGAGGTCCGTTCATCTTCGACAGTTCGTCCAACAACCTCTTCGGAGACCCGGACCGTGATTCGACCTTCGAGTCTGGCTACACCAGCTGGACTTCGTACGTTGGTAGTACGACTGT
The DNA here is from genome assembly GCA_018664485.1 of Candidatus Uhrbacteria bacterium. Classification (GTDB taxonomy): domain Bacteria; phylum Patescibacteriota; class Patescibacteriia; order UBA9934; family UBA9934; genus JABJOE01. The sequence continues at coordinate 14,241 of JABJOE010000005.1, forward strand.
GGGTGGCGTGGTAGACATGACCTATGTCACTTACCCATCATCCGAGATCTACCCTTCGCTTGAGCTGCCCAATCCGAGTATCGGTGTGGGTATCGTCAACGAGGCGTTCATCTCACCGACCTTCCCGGTCGTTTCAGGCACTGACTATGCGGTCTGCATGGTTGCGGTCAACGACACCCCAGATAATCAGGGTATGCGGATCTTTACGCAGACTGATTACGATGGCGGAGGATCGTCCATCGCCAACGTGACGGTGCTCGCTTATTCGGAGCAGTACGTCTGTGGTAGCTGGACCGCGCTTGCTACGGCCAACGAAGCTGTGGTCATTGCAGCAGGGAACTGGACCGGAAACCCGGGCTACGGCACACACATCGGTGTGGGGGCTGGAGCGATCATTGCTGGGATTGAGTAGCCTGACTTGGCTGCCATGAACAACTCGGCCCTGTGCTGACCAAACCTCTCTGAGGGGCGGTCGGTGCGGGGCCTTCGTGCATCTATTGACAAAAATGGCCTTTTTAGATATTATCTCGACGTAGAAAATATCATATTGTTTATGTCTCAGGACAACGCTATTAAACTTGAATGTACTACTTGTAAGACGGCAAACTACCGCTCACGCAAGAATAAAAAGATGATAAAGGATCGTCTTGAGCTGAAGAAGCATTGCCGAACATGTGCTAAGCACGTAGTTCACAAGGAATCAAAGTAAGAAAAGCGCCCGAAAGGGTGTTTTTCTGTTTATTGGGTTTTTAAGCTTGAACATGGTACATAGACTATTTTGGACTATTGGGGAGTTTCACTTGCCAAAAAACTGATTATTGTATACAATTTTCGCGCAAAGTGTTACCTATGCCGGGATAGCTCAGTTGGTAGAGCAACGGTTTTGTAAACCGTAGGTCACGGGTTCAAGTCCCGTTCCCGGCTCCATTGATTCCTGAGACTTGGTCTTTTCTCCTGATACGTTGTTGTGACTACGGTCCTCGACGTCGTACAGTAAGTACGACTTTCTACGGTCCTCGCCACGCCTTGTAGCAGAAGAAAATACCTGCGTCCCAGGAATCAAAAACATGTGCAATGCGCGCGATAGTAAATATATCTTTGAACCTCGCTGAGCCTAGCATGAAAATAAATCAGCTGCGTCTCAGAAATCAAAAATACATGATGCGTAAATGATATGCGGTCCAATTTGGTACTTTGCACCTTATAATCGGTACTATATTCTACGGCACTTTTCACGCCTTGAATCAGAGCAAAAATACCGACGTATAAGAAAGCGAAAACATATTGCATCAAACAGAGAACGCATGTAGAAAAAATGATTAAGTTTCATTTGGCCTGGTGGGTAAGCGAAACGATTGGGTGGCAAAATACAAGAATATTGCCGTTGTAGCTCAGTTGGTAGAGCGCATCCATGGTAAGGATGAGGTCTCGGGTTCAAATCCCGACAACGGCTCCATAGATTTTTAATACTTGGTCTTTTATCCCGATACTGTGTTGTGACTACGGTCCTCGACGTCGTACAGTGAGTACGACTTACTACTGTCCTCGTCACGCCTTGTATCAGAATAAAATACCAGCGTCTTAAAAACCGAAATCAGTTACGCAGGAGAAAAACATAAAATGGGTCGGTACCGAAGCGGTCAAACGGGGCAGGCTGTAAACCTGCTGGCTATGCCTTCGCTGGTTCGAGTCCAGCCCGGCCCACCACAAAAATCCTGAACTAGGCTATTTTCAACTCACGGGTCCCGACAGACTTCCTCAATGTACGTATAAGTACATCTCGTCGTCTACCACCCGTTCATTGAAACTATCACTAGTTCAGGGTTTTTTTTGTTTACTAGATTCTTCTACCTTCCCGCTAAGCTGGACCGCTTGTTCATTGAAGCTATCACAGATTCAGAGTGTTTTTTGTTTAAGATCTTTCAAGATAATAACTTCTATTCAAGACGTTATTTTTTTATCCCATAGAAACTTGATTTGAGTCGTTTGTTAAGCTATTCTTGACAAAAGCGATACTGCGTGGTAATTTATTGCGTTCTTTCGGAAGAATTTTGTCTTTAGAACATTTCAGATTGTAAGTCTGTGATGTTTTGGGGATAATCCTCAATGATACTTTCAGGGTTCGTAAATCGAACTACTGACTCACACGATCATTCTGATCGACACCCACCTACGAGGCCACTATGGACACTCGCATGATTAACAGTCTGACGTACGACGAAACCAAGTCGCTTGCAGCCTACGACGACGAGAATCCGAATGCGCGGCAGCGCGATCGAAGAGCTCATATCATTAGCATTCGTGCCATGGCACGGAAAGCCCGTAGGAAAAGGGGCTTGAGGTTACCGGCTGTGCGTCGACTTACTCCTCGACAAGGTCGTGATATGTGGCTCAGCGTTCCGACGCAAGACCATACATCCGATCCAGATCTCTTCGAGCATATGGAGGGCAGGGCATACTGTGGACCGCGGATTGCTCACGCAATGAGCTACCAGTACCCAGAATCCGACTTCGACAGAACCAACGGCCTAGTGTCTACTCGCACACGTTGTGACCACGATGGCGCCGTTCCTGGTCGGCGGATGGCCGATGAGGAGATTGATTATGATAGGCTCTTGCTGGATGCTCAGTCACGTGCTTGCGTGGCGTTGAACAATGGCGAGTGTGAGTACAACCGGTCTCATGATGTGAGTTTGTATGTCGGCGGTGAGCATGTTCGGGTAACAAGCTGGCGAAGCCGAGATAACGGCGCACTGAACATCTTTGCATACAGCAAGTGGCTGGATGAGTTGGTGATCGACCGTGTGGCGACTAGAGCAATGGCGGACGATGTATTCGTTCCGAGGCACGTACTCCTTGCGAGTCATACCAGTTTTCTTGGAGCCACAAATTTCGATACGTGGTGGCTGAGCAGCATGGCAAAAAGGCATGGGTACAAAGATCCTGATGGATACGCGGGTCTATATGTTGAAGAGTTAATGCCCGAGGTGATGTACGCACGCCCAGATCCTCGAAATTGGCGAAAGGGCCGTTCGTCCGCTCGCTTGAAACGAGATGATGAAGTTGAGGGTGACGTGTCTGCGACGCTCACCCAAGAGGCTACCGAGTGTGCTCCTCTGTGAGCTCGTGAAGCACTACCACTCCGCGCGCGTCGTTCCATACTCGGGACGACGCGCTCTGTGCATAGAGCTCGATTATTCGTACTTTGCGCGCAGATTAAGTAAAATAACTGTTGACGAAAGTGACAGCCTGGAGCATACTTTTACTGCTCTCTTGTTAGATGGGAACCTATCGTTGGTTCCTTGTTCAAACCGAGAGAAGTCTTATTCATAGTTCGACACTCTTGTTATGAACAACAAGCTATTTGTCGGCAGTTTGCCATGGGCAGTTGATGACCAGTCTTTGAACGACCTCTTCGCTACATACGGAGAAGTTCTCTCAGCTCGTGTTGTTACTGACCGTGACTCAGGACGTTCACGTGGATTCGGTTTTGTCGAGTTCGCTGATGACGCTTCTGCACAGGCTGCCATTGATGCGATGGACGGTGCTGACGTCGAAGGACGCAACATCACAGTTTCCGTTGCAAAGCCAAAGGAATAAATTTGGTAAACAAAACGAGGCCGCAAGGTCTCTTTTTGTAATCTAGAATATATTATTGGGCCAGTAATTCACTCCTGCGGTGAATTGCTTAAAACTTCGGCCATGGTATCTTGTTAAGAATTTCCTGGATTGCAGGCGTAGAGTCCATATTGGCGTTTTGTTTATGGGAGGGAGGGGGTTAGAATGAGGGAATAATAGCTTATTTATAAGTAGTTAACTATTGCCAATAATGGTCAAATCGGCTACTATCATGTCGCATTGAGTGATGTGTATTATCTTATAGGGGAGTAGCTCAGCTGGTAGTCCAGCCCCTCATGAGAGGCTGGATTCAGTAGAGGTCTCCACCCAGCCCTTCTAGAAGAGCTGGGTCCAAGACCACGTTTACATGTTCTATGTCTATTTGTTAAAAAGTGATCGGGGTACAATGTATATAGGGTATACATCGGACCTTGTGCGAAGGGTTGCTGAACATAAAAATAGATCAGTATTTTTTACTAAAAGACATAAACGATGGGACCTGGTCTATTACGAGGCTTACCTCACGAAGGCGGCTGCACAAGATCGGGAAAGAAAGTTGAAACAATATGGATCGGCTTACCATGGCCTGTTAAGGCGAGTAGACGAAAATAGATAGTATTATAGGGGAGTAGCTCAGTTGGTAGAGTAGAGGTCTCCAAAACCTTTGGTCGCAGGTTCAAGTCCTGTCTCCCCTGCCACGTCGGTCGCGACCGACGTGGCCTGCCACGTAAAGCACGTAGGTCACACGAAACATCGTTCTTAAACGGTGTGGTATGCCACGCGTTTAGCGTTACGGGTCACAAAGTCGCGCCAACATGACAGCAAGAGAGCGCCGCAAGGCGTTCTTTTGTTATAATGAGATCATTATGTGGTATTTCTACGTCTTACAATCCCAGAAGGAACCTGATTATTTTTACAAAGGTTCCACTGGCAATTTAGAGAACAGACTTATAAAACACAATGCTGGTGATGTCATCTCTACGAAGCCGAGGCGGCCCTGGAAGCTTGTTTATTATGAAGCATATATTTCTGAAAAGACGGCTCGTCTTCGTGAGAGGTCTGTAAAGAGAAGTGGGTCGATATCCGTGCCATTACTACGTCGTATTAAGGCGAGTCTTGAGGAATAGCAGTTTTTTATTTCACGGACAGGACTTGAACCTGGGTGTGGTACGAACTTCTCAAGTATCTTGCGTTTTATGGTAAACTTTTATTCTAATTAGATATATGCCCTTATGTTTGGACGAAAAAAGAAGTTACTATCATGTGATGGGTGCGGGTATCCTCTAGAGAGGATGGGGCATGGGGAGAATTGCCCGGTGTTGCTTCGTGAGGATCCTAACGCTCGAAAACAAACCGTTGATAATTGGATTGATAGTATAAAAAATGGGTATATAGGCCATGTAATACCTAGTGATCGATATGAGGGCATCATCTCAACAGAAGATATTTTATATAGGGCGGGTGGAAAAATTGAAGTACCATTGGAGGCATTTGAGGAGGCGGCAAGAACAAGTAAGTTGGATGACTATATCGCTCAATTGCCTGAAGCGCTAGAAAAGCTGGGTCTTGATGTTGAAGTGTATATGAAGGCCGCAGTTTTAGCTCATCTAGATGTTATTGAAGAGGGTGAGATTACTGTCATTGTAATGAAAGAGCTGATGAATGCGTATCCAGCAGTGGTTCGGTTTTACGATGAACCGAAAATCCAAAAATACCTAAAAAATGACTTGGACTTGGATCTTTTTAAACGGCGTGATCAGCAGCTTACTTCTGAGCATTTAAATAGAATTAGAAATATTTTCGAAACGTTTCCTATAACTTCAGAGCTACGTGCGGAGGCGGTGAGCGAAGCGATGAATTATCTTAAAGATTTAGGTAGGTATGATGATGGTGAGTATAATGAAGAGAATTGGTTTTTCGCTAATGTTTCAAAAGAGTCGCTCATGCAGTTGTTAGATGATATTCTAGAGGGTGAGGGCACAGAGTAGGATTTGTACGTACGATCCTACTAAAAATGGTTTTCCGATAATCTTCACGAGGAATCGTGGAGATTTTTTGTTTGTGATTATGCTTTAAATTGTACGTCTTTAGCCCAATAGGTTGACAAAAGCCTGTTTTTTTGCTATATTATTTTGTTCTTTCAACCATCAAACCCAAGTAGGAAACATGGAAACTGTAGCAGTCGTGCATAGTAATGATGTGGGTGTCTTCGTCAGGGATGGCCTTTACATTTCGAGTGTCGAAGGCCCGCGAGACCAGTCACGCACTGTCACTTTTCCAGATGGTACCCGTACCATGCGTGCTACTACCCATCAGCAAGAAAATTGTACTCTGTGGGTGACCACAGGTGGTCGGGTGTACTGTCAGGGCTATCGCAGACCCGGCAATCCAACCCGCAGGCTCAGGTCCTACAATCAAGACACTCTCCATGATCTGTTCGGTTCCCTCATCCTCCCACGTGATTTCTGGGGGCTCCGTACTTGATTCGCACTAAGCCGCACCATATAGAGATCGCTTCGGCGCCTCCTCTCCGGTGCGGTCTTCTATTTGAAATATTTATGGGTAGTGTAAAGTTCGAGCGGTAGTTATAGATTATTCAGATGGCGAGAGCTAAAATCATCTTCACGAGAAATCGTGGAGATTTTTTGTTATACTGCCCAACGTATGAAACCTTATCAAGAATACCTAGAAGGGACTGAGGAGATATTGAAAGCTAGTAGAGCTGAAACAGATAGGTACGAGACTGAGGTGCTTGGACGTAATTTTATAGTTCATCCGAATGTATTCTCGCCAAAGTATTTCAAGGATACGGAGCCGTTTGCAAAACATCTGCCAATAACAGAAGGACAGACAATGCTTGAGATAGGTCCTGGTACAGGTGCTGTATCTATTACGGCGGTCCATAGGGGCGCAAAGCATGTAACAGCAATCGACATCAATTCATCTGCTGTTGCTAACGTGCGAGAGAACATCCAGCTTCACAATATGCAAGACCAGATCGATGTCCGCTTTGGCGATGTATATAGTGCTCTTCAGCCTAATGAAAAGTTCGACGTGATTTTTTGGAATACTCCATTCGGTCTCATCCCAGATAACGCCGAGATTACAGATTTACAGAGGTCAGTTTATGATCCTGGCTATATGGCTACGGAGCGGTTTATTTTGGACGCAAAGCAGCACCTTAATCCAGGCGGAGTCGTTTATATAGGGTTTAGTTCAACTTTGGGTAAGTTGGACTTAATTGAGTCCTTTGCGGAAAGGTCAGGCTTTACTTTGAAAAAGATATTTGAAATAGATTCAACGGAGAAGCATCAGGTGAAGTTTGAGATTTTCAAAGCTGAACTGAGAACATAATAATTTAGCTATGAAACTTCAAGGAATAACTGTAAAAGAGATTGAGCTGACACCAGCTATAGAAGAATACGTTCTTAAGCGTGTTGCTAAATTGTCGAAAATTTGTCAAAAAGAGAAATCTGCAACTATACGTGTGGAACTTGGTGAGCGACCCTCGCAGCACAGGGGTGTTGGAGATAGCTTTTACGCTGAATTGGACGTTACTATCAAGGATCAACATTTTAACGTCAAGAAACATAACCCAAATATATATAGGGCGATCGAGAAGGCTAGGGTAGATATGCACCAAAAGATAATCAAATGGAAGAAAAAGGATTTGAGCACTCAGCGAAAAAACGGTGCAGAAATTAAGAAATTCCTTAGGTCTGCTGATTACAATGAATAGATGAGATCTACTTTGCCGCTCATCGGGTAGCCGGTATACTGTAATCATTAAATAAGTAATCGTATTTTATGAAAGGTTCACCTTGTAAAGCTTGCGCGATCTGTACGTGGGTTCTTGTAGTGGCTGGAGTTCATCTTGGTCTTATGGGGGTCTTCGAGTGGGATCTGCTCGGGACGGTCGCCGGAGATTCAGCTTCATTCCTACGCGTTATGTACATCATAATCGGTGTTGCTGCAGTTGGAATTGCTGCAAAGTCCTTGGGAATGTGTAAGAATTGTAAAATGGGTTGCGGTGGTGACGCGTGCAAGCACGGAAAGAAGTAGTTAGATTTCAGAAGTTATAGAAGATCCCGCTTGGAAGAGCGGGGTTTTCTTTTGTTAATAAATAATTAGTTTGTGATACCATGTGTCCATATGAAAAAGAGTATAGTTTTTATTATTGGAATTTTTGTTGGGGCAGTGTCCGTGTTCCTTTTATTCCAATACATTCAAGTCAATACTCCCTTCATAGTAGGTCCGATTCAATTTACATGTGAATATAGCGGCGGGGTTTTTAAGGGCGATGTTTGCGTCTGTCCAATTGAAGAACAGTTAGGACAAACGCAAGAGATGATGTACGACGAATCAACTGGGTACTGCCAAACGACATATGGCGGTCCAGGGGGGGATGCAAGTAACGTGCTCCTTGGTTTTGAATACTTTTTTAGCATCGTTGAATATAATTGTAATGAAAGCGGTGGCATTTCTCATACATATTCAAGGTGTCAGTGCCCAGATGGGTCGGAGTATGATAAAGATACCGGATATTGTTCCTAGGATTATATTTTGATCATTGAAAAACCCCGTTCCAAGGAGCGGGGTTTTTCTTTTGTATTGATTGTTGCCCTGGTATTAAGAGTTTGATGTATGTAGAGTGAATATATATGAAACGAAGCGTGAATTAACTTATACAAAATAAGGATGGCGACATGCTGCTTCAGTTGCGGGATGATAAAGAGGAGATTTGCAATCCGCTTATGTGGAATTTTTTTGGTGGGAAGATTGAGGACGGTGAAAGCGTTTATGACTGTGCAGTACGTGAGTTGAATGAGGAGCTATGTGTAAGTGTTGATGTTGATCAGTTTGAATTACTGATGACTTCAGGGTTTGAGAGCTCTGGAGAAGTGACTTTATTGAAATTACTTAAACCGCTGAGCTTGAGAGAAGTTGAATTGAAAGAGGGGTGCGGCTTAGCATTTGTGTCGTCAGCAAGCGCTCTTAAGATGAATATAACGTTAGCAACACGGTATTTTATAGAACACATAATTGTGAAAGAACTTTAAAACGAAAACCGCCCATGACAAGCGCCAGGGGCGGTCGTCGGGGGCGGCGAGGGAACTGCGTGGGGACGGAATCAGGCTCCCAGCTCATCGAGACATTCATCAACGAGGCTCTTGATATCTTTGTCGACATCAGCGAGCTGGCTGAATGGGGCAAGCGCCTTGCGAACATCTGCCAGTGAGGTGAAGCGGAGGGTCACGAGCGGCCATTTTACCACCACTCCGTGCGTTCCTCTTCCGCCGTCTGTGACACTGACTCGTGCCTCTATCCGAACATTGGTGGCTACGTATACCCATCCAGTCAATTCTGCATGGGAGGGTTCTTGGTGGGCCATGGGATCTCCGTGGGTGGATTTGCTTACGTGTTGGTAGGATAATCTATCACAAAAAAGCCCTTTTGTCAAGGTATATAGGGTTAATGCGCAATAATAGAGTTATCAAAAACACCACCTTAATAAGGTGGTGTTTGGCGCTAGAAACACAATGGCGCTGTACAGGGGGAGTTACCCGCTGCACAGCGCCAGAAGCGACCGAGTCGCTTACTCGTATACTCGCGTCATGACCAATTCCCCTACAATGAGGTGGTCGCCGTAGACCTCATGGTCAAGTACCCAGAGCTCGCCTCTGATCGAGGAGAGGTCCAAGTCGTCGGACGATCCGTCAAATCGGAGGTTGAACCGGTGTTTTCCTTTTTGCAAGGTCAAGTCGATCTGTACCTCTACCATCCCGTCGTCTGGGCAGTAGACAGCTCGCTCAATCTCGCGCAGGCACATCACCGTTTCATCAAGGCCGTACTGAGTACACCCGAGGTCTTCTCCCCGGATCTCTCCCCAGTATTGCACCCAGTCGCCATATGCCCCGGTTTCGGGACTCGGCTCTGTTGCGTAGCTGAGTTGAAAACCTACACCTTCTTTGGTGCCCTGCCACTGGTCGGTTCTATTGTCTCCAACATTTACCGACGGAAGATCGGTTGGCCGTTCTGTACAGTTGTCTGACAATGCCAGCCTATCGGGAGCCTGACAGCCAATGTACAGCCCGGCGGTTAGGGGTACAAGCCCCCTAACCAACCGGTGGAAATTCATCGCTACCAGCCACCGCTGCCAGCACCACCTCGGTACGTACCGCTACCCGCGGTACTGCGTTCCGCGACGTCGCAGCTCAACGAGTAGTTGTCGTAGGTGTAGCCCTCGGGGTCGACTTCTTCTTCCAGGCGGACGCGAATCGTCGCGTCCAGCCTGTCGCCGCTATAGCCGCGGCCAGTACACCAGGTTTCGTCTTCATCGTCTGGGTCGCCAGACTCGGGGTACTCATCGAACCAGAGCGCACCGTGCACGGACTCGCTGAAGGTCACGCCATCTGGGACGCAGATGCCCGCGAACGCGTTGCCGTTGGGCAGGTTCGTGGGGTCATCCGAGTCCTCAAGCCAGTCGAAGAAGATCTCTTCGCCGAGGTTCGTGACGTTCAACGTAGAGCTGGTTCCATGGAACAGTACAGGGTCGATGTCCACGACCAAGCGGAGGTGGTACTGACCTTCGCATTGGCGAGGGCTCTTTTCGGTACAATCCGACATGGTGGTGAGGAGGGCGAAAGAAAGGACAGAGGCGGTACCGTTCATCAGTTTTATCTCCACTGATGATTTGGATAGTCGGCCGGTATGTCTCCAATCCGGAGGCGACTATCAATAACTTAACCACTACTACCTAGGCAAAACGCTTCGGTACACAGGTGGATTAGAACCACAAGCAGTGGGAACTTACGCTAATATTGGCCTTTTGTCAAGGGTACTATGGGTTGCTGCAAGTAAAAGCGCCTCGTGTGTTAAAGGGTTACATTCGTTATAAAGAAAAGGCAGTGATTAGATTCTTATTTTTGAAAAACAAGAGCGCACCCGACGAGACGGCAACGCCAGATGGCTCTTGCTGTCTCACACAGATGCGCGAGGCGTAAAGATGTATTCGGGTTTTGGTTCCTCACCGTCTTTACCTTTTTTGCAGATGAGTGAGGCTTGAACATGGAGTTCTTCGCCATCGTCGCGACGAATGAATACGTAGACTGCCTCCTCGTAGTCGTCGGACGAATGCACTGGCATTTTCGTAGCGTCAGTGATACGGAGTACATCGACCTCTTCGTACTCGCCAGTTTCTTGATTGAAGTAGCGGGCACGGACACCTTGGCAGAGCCCATGACGTGCTAAATCCCTTCCTGCTTCCACCACAGGTTCCCACATGGTTATGTAGGGTGGTTTTTCAGGACGCTGCGCCCTTGGTCTTCTGTCGTTTACGATAGGTGTATTGTGGTCAAGCATGCGGCCTCCGGGTTGAAAGATATGCGCGACAGATGAGACTAACGTACAAAGGCTTTATTGTCAATGCTTGGCCGATAGCCTTTCTAGTTAAATTTCAAGCGCTTAATCTATTGACATTTACCTAATTTTAGTGTAGTTTTCTACCGTTATGGCATATATAAATCGAAAAGAATCCATTACTGCTTTATTCCCGGGTATGCCAAAATATCGGCTTGCCCAGATTGAAGCGGCTCTTTTTGATCCGGCTATTCGGTCATGGAATGAAGTAAGCACGCTTCCTGAAAAAATGCGTGCAATATTAAGTGAGAAGGTGCCATTTATATCGGTGTCACTTGGAAAACTTCAGGCAGGTGACGGAGGCGATACGCATAAGGCCGCTGTGACTGTAGATGGCGATCATAGTATTGAAACTGTCTTGATGAAGAATAAGCGCGGGCAATATACGATTTGTGTTTCCTCACAGGTTGGATGTGCAATGAAATGTGGATTTTGTGCGACTGGAAAAATGGGACTTATTCGTAATTTAGACGCTGAGGAGATTATCGATCAGTTCCGATTCTGGAAGCAATATTTGATGGACAAATTACATCCCGATGCCCGAATCAGTAATATCGTCTACATGGGGATGGGAGAGCCTCTCGCAAACTACCAAAACGTAAAAGAGAGCTTGAACACAATTTTGCGTCAATCAGATATTGGAAAAACACGCATCACGGTGTCGACGGTTGGGGTGCTTCCTCGGCTTGAGCAGCTGCTTGAAGATGAGGAGTGGCCGCATGTCAGAATGGCTGTGTCACTTCATAGCGCTGACCGTGCAACACGAAAAGAAATCGTGCCAACTTCATACGATGAATTTCTTCCAAAGCTCGCTGATTGGTCACGCCGGTACTTGGAGCGGTTTGGTAATCGACGTCATCATCTTACATTTGAGTATGTTTTGCTAAAGGATGTAAATGATACTCCGCACCATGCAACGCTCCTTGGAAACTTTGTGAACAGAATTGGAAACGTTCGAGTGAATCTGATCCCATACAACTTTACTGACTGTGGGTTCTCCTGTTCTACTCCCGAAGCGATCGAAGCTTTCCGTGAAGTGCTAGATAAAAAAGGACTTACATTTACAACACGCAAAACTCAAGGTGAAGACATCGCGGCGGCTTGCGGTCAGCTAATCCAGAAAAACAAATAGTATGGAAGTTGTAGATAGTAATGGGAAGACCTTAAATGATGGTGACTCTGTTCAGCTTATTAAGGATCTTCGTGTGAAGGGAACGAACACAAACTTGAAAGTTGGAACCGTAATGAAGAAGATTCGTCTTACCGATAATGTTGAGGAAGTAGAGGGTAAGATCGACGGAACTAAGATGGTTCTAAAGACTTGTTTTATCAAAAAACGAAAGTAAATTAGGGTAGGGGGATTTTAATATGAAGGAAGAAGAGTACGACGTAATCGTTATTGGAGGCGGCCCTGCGGGTATGATGGCTGCCGGACGCGCCGGAGAGCTAGGCGCTAAAGTTGTTTTAATTGAGAAGAATGAACGACTTGGAAAGAAGCTGAGCATTACTGGTGGTCGACGTTGTAATATCACAAATGCTGAGCCAGACGACAAGATATTTCTAGCCAATTTTCCAGAATCTAAGCAGTTTTTATTTTCACCGTTTTCTAAGTTTAATGTTGAGAGTACTTTTGAGTTCTTTGAAGGTCGTGGGCTGCCACTTATGGTTGAGGATCGTAAGCGGGCTTTTCCTAAATCAGAAAATGCAGAGGATGTATGTGGCGTACTTGAAGATTACGTAGCGGAGAGTGGGAATGTGACCGTTGTGTTGGATACGGCAGTGAAATCTTTTGTTGTGGAGAGTGAGAAGTTGAGGGGGGTGAGAACATCGGTAGGAACATTTAAGGCGACGAAGATAATCTTAGCAACCGGTGGTATGGCGGCACCTGAAACCGGATCAACTGGAGAAGGGCTTTCGATGCTTGCGAATATTGGACATACTGTAAAAGATCCGGATCCAAATTTGGCACCACTTCGCACATCATCAAAGTGGGTTCACAAACTTTCTGGAACAACGGTAAATGATATGACATTGCGGTTTACGCAGAGCGGAAAATCTCAGCATAAAGTTCGCGGTCGACTGTTGTTTACGCACTTTGGAATATCTGGACCGATTGTCATAAACTCAGCACATAAAGTTAAAGAGTTGTTAAAGGGAGGGCCTCTGACGGCATCGGTAGATCTATTTCCCGATTATGACATCGGTAGCTTGAATACATTTTTTATCGAGCTCTTTGAAACGAACAAAAAGAAATTACTCAAGACAGTACTTAAAGATCTACTTCAAAAAAGACTCAGTGAAGCTATCTTGAAATTCCCAGGACTGAACATTGGAGATACTCCAGCTCACGCCATCACGAAGGATCAGAGAAAGCTGTTGGTTCACGCTCTTAAAGACATGGACTTCCCAATTACTGGAACTATGGGATTTGAGTGGTCTATCGTTGCCGACGGTGGAGCTGACCTGTCCGAAGTAGATTTTAAGAGTATGACATCTCGAATTTATCCAAATCTATATTTAGTTGGAGATACATTGGACATCAATAGACCATCAGGCGGATTTTCATTACAACTTTGCTGGACCACTGGTTGGATTGCAGGTTCACACGCAGCGAGTCAGTCCTGAACAATTGCTATAGACGCTCCAGGTGGCCTTGTGTAGGATGAATTGGTATGAATGCAAAAGATCGAATCAGCTCATTACTTGAGCAAACAGGAATCGAAGTAAACGGCCCTAATCCATGGGATCCACAGGTTCATGACGAACGTTTCTATAAACGTGTCTTGGCACAGGGCTCAATGGGGCTCGGAGAGTCTTATATGGACGGCTGGTGGGACTGTGATGCGATTGACGAAATGATCAATCGTATATTGCGGGCAAACCTTCGTGAAAAGCTCGGTTGGAATGTTCCGATCATGCTCGAAGCGGCACGCGCACATCTGACGAATAAGCAGAAAGGGCGAAAGTCTTTTAAGGTCGGTGAACAACATTATGACGCTGGAAACGATTTGTATAAGGCGATGCTCGATGATCGCATGGTCTACACCGGTGCGTATTTCAAAGATACAGACGATCTAAATCAAGCCCAGGAGAACAAGTTAGATCTCGTTTGCCGAAAGCTTGGTTTGAAGAAAGGTGATAAAGTTTTAGATATAGGATGTGGTTGGGCTAGCTTTGCTAAATTCGCTGCCGAGAAATACGGGGCAAATGTAGTTGGTGTTACGGTTTCAAAAGAGCAGGTGGCACTTGGTAATAAATTGTGTGAAGGATTGCCGGTTGAAATCAGGCTGCAAGATTACCGTGATGTAAATGAGAAGTTTGATCACGTTATGTCGCTTGGAATGGTTGAGCATGTTGGTGCAAAAAATCTTCGCGAGTATTTCAAGACTGCACATCGCGTGTTGAAAGATGATGGACTTTTCGTTCTGCAGTCGATTGGTTCGCTTACGTCTGCGCAAACTAACGATCCATGGCTTGAGAAGTATATCTTCCCAAATTCAATGCTTCCATCTGTAAAGCAGTTTGCGGTTGCATCGGAAGGACTGTTTGTGATGGAGGATTGGCAGAATATGGGTAAACATTATGAGCACACGTTGCTTGCATGGCATAAGAATTTTAACGAGCATTGGCACGAGTTTAAAGATCAGTACGATGATCGATTCTTCCGAATGTGGAATTATTACTTGTTGATCTGTGCTGGACTGTTTAGAGCACGTAAGGGCCAGCTTTGGCAGATTGTGTATTCCAAGAATGGTGTTAAGAACGGATACGAGGCGCCACGGTAGAAGTTCTATAGATAACGAAAATAGTCGCAAAGCCCTCAAGTAATGACTTGTGGGTTTTGTGTTAGAATGCAGCAGTATATGAAAAGATCATCATTTAAAAGAAAAACATCAGGAGCTAATAGCGGGCTGAAAAAGAAGTGGCCCAAGAAGATCCCGGTAAAGGGTGTCACAAAGAAGAAAGTTTCTGCTGCTAAGAAAGATACTTCTTTGGATAACATTGATATAACGCCAGAGTTCGAAAAGGCGTTCGATGCAATGGAAAAAACGAATGATCATCTCTTTTTAACTGGTCGTGCGGGTACTGGAAAATCCACGCTCCTAAAATATTTCCGATCAAAGACAAAAAAGAAGCATGTTGTGTTAGCACCCACCGGTGTTGCTGCGTTAAATGTAAAAGGACAGACTATCCATTCTTTCTTTGGATTTCATCCACGGATTGAGCCGAGTCGTGTGCACAGAGCTGACGCTGAGACGTTAGGGTTCTTTAAAAACATCGAAACTATAATCATCGATGAGATTTCGATGGTTCGTGCCGATTTGTTGGATTGTGTCGATAAGGCTTTAAGACTGAACCGTGGGCGTCCTAATGAGGCTTTCGGTGGAGTGCAGATGATTTTTATCGGCGACCTATTCCAGTTGCCACCAGTTGTAACACGCGAAGATCAGTACCGATTTGAGACTGAATATGCTTCACCGTATTTCTTTTCGTCATACGCGATCATCGGTACGCAGATTCGCATCATCGAATTGCAACACGTACATAGGCAGAAAGAAAAAGCTTTTGTCGACCTGTTAAACGGAGTTCGTCGTGGAACTGTTGCAAATACCGATATAGAAAAATGGAACAAACGACATGATCCGTTTTTTGATCCGACTGATGAATCTGAATACGTTGTACATCTCACAACTACAAATAAGATGGCGAAACAGCGAAATGATTTGGAGCTCAATAAGTTGGGAAGTAAAGAGTGGACTCTCAAAGCTGGGTCGATGGGGAATCTGGGCACTCGAAAGATGCCGTCAGAACCTACTATCAAAATAAAACAGGGTGCTCGCATTATGCTTACGACGAATGACCCGGCAAAGCGTTGGGTTAACGGAAGTTTGGGAGTTGTAAAGCGAGTGAAGGCTAGCGGCTTGAGTAAGCTACCGATCCTTGAGGTAGAACTTGAAGATGGTAAAAATGTTGAAGTAACTCAGCACAAGTGGGAGATATTCGAGTACGAGATGGCTGACGGTGATTTTAACGAGGGTGTCGTTGGGTCATATTCGCAGTATCCGATCGTGCTTGCATGGGCTGTAACGATTCACAAGGCGCAGGGTAAGACATTCGACAGCGTTTTGATCGATATTGGTTGGGGTGCATTTGCACATGGTCAGATGTATGTTGCACTGAGCCGTTGTACTGAGCTCCGGGGAATCACACTTCTAAAACCATTTAAGGTAAAGGATGTCATCGTGGACAGAGCAGTGCTGGATTTCATGGATGCGTATTAATGAGCTAAGCTGCCGACATATAAAATAACGATTACTTATTATGATCATTACAACTGGAGAATCTGTTCCTGGAAAAGAAATCAAAGAAATTCTAGGTATATCTCGTGGGAGCACTGTGCGAGCGCGAAATATCGGCATGGATGTTTTTGCAGGACTTAAAAATATTGTAGGGGGAGAGATTAAAGAATATACAAAGCTACAGGCCGACTCACGAGAAGAGGCAATGCAACGGATGCAGCAGGACGCTGAAGGCCTTGGCGCTGATGCTGTTATCAACGTTCGCATGCATACATCGATGATCATGGCTGGAGCATCTGAAATTCTAGTTTACGGAACGGCTGTAAAGTTGGGATAGTCTATGGGGCATATGATTTTTTTCGGAATTTGGGTGCTATTTGAGCTTACTTGTCTTGGAATTATCGTATATTTGATTGTAAAGAGGGTAGAGGAGAAGCAAAAAGAAAATTTCAAGAAACGCGACAATTAATAGCTAAATGAAGCCGTCGGCAGTACCGATGGTTTTGTTATTGACGAAAAGGTGAATTTTAGCTACAATCCGCGCGTTATTCAAGATTTTTAACGTTACGCATGGATTTTCGAAATATTGCCATTATCGCTCACGTTGACCACGGAAAGACAACATTGGTTGATGCCATGCTTAAACAGTCTGGTGCTTTTTCTGATCGTGATGTCATTGAGGAACGAGTGATGGATTCAAACGACCAGGAGAAAGAGCGTGGAATTACTATCTACGCAAAAAATACATCGATTCAAATCGGTGAGGTAAAAGTAAACGTTGTTGATACTCCAGGCCACGCAGACTTCGGTTCTGAGGTTGAGCGAGTGTTGCGAATGGTTGATTCTGTTTTGTTGCTAGTTGACGCGTATGAAGGTCCGATGCCGCAGACAAAGTTCGTTCTGCGGAAAGCGTTAGAGCTAGGTCTAAAACCGATCGTTGTAATTAACAAGATCGATAAGCCGTCAGCTCGACCAGACGCTGTGCTCGACATGGTATTCGATCTCTTTACAGAGCTCGGAGCAAACGAAGAGCAGTTGGATTTCAAATATATTTACACAAACGCAAAGGACGGATTCGCTATCACGGATCCAAAAGATGAAGGTAAGGACTTGAAGCCATTGTTTGAACTAATTTTGGACGCTGTTCCTGCAGCTGTAAATGACGCATCGCTCCCATCACGTTTCCAGCCAGTCAATCTTACGTATGATAAGTTCGTTGGACGAATGGCTACTGGACGAGTGCTTGAGGGAACGATGAAGGTTGGGATGCCGGTTACAGTTATCAAACTTGACGGATCACGGGAGAAAGGAAAGTTGAGTAAGATTTTGACTAGTAATGGTTTGGCAAAGGTAGAAGTTAATGAAGCGTTTGCCGGAGACATCGTGTCTATCGCTGGAATTGCCGAAATTAACGTTGGTGAAACGGTTGCGGAAGATGTAAAGGCAGAGGCGTTGCCAGCAATCCAGATCGATCGACCAACACTTACAATGGAATTTTTGGTGAACAACTCACCGTTTGCAGGACAGGATGGAAAGTACGTTACGTCACGACAGATTCGTGAACGGCTTGAACGAGAACTTGAAACGAACGTTGGGCTTGAAGTACATTTCCCAGATAGTGCTGAGGTATTCCAGGTTAGTGGACGTGGAGAGATGCATCTTGCGGTTCTAATTGAGACTATGCGACGTGAAGGGTTTGAGCTTCAGGTTTCACAGCCACGTGCCATCATTACTGAAGTAGATGGTGTGAAGAATGAGCCTTACGAGTCTGTAGTTATCGACGTTCCGGATGATTCAGCAGGTGCTGTGATCGAAGCTCTTGGAAAGCGTAAGGGTGAGATGACAACGATGGCTAGTGAGAATGGTTCTACACGACTGGAGTACTTAATCCCTACACGTGGACTGCTCGGATATCGAACTGATTTCATGACGTCTACAAAGGGAGAAGGAACACTTTCACATATTTTCTCACACAATGGTCCGTATAAGGGTGACATTGAGCGCCGCACTACGGGTTCAATGATTTCTGGATTTAACGGAAAAACACTAGCGTTCTCCTTGAACAACTTGCAGCAGCGCGGAGCATTGTTCATCGGTCCGCAGGTTGATGTTTACGAAGGAATGGTGATTGGTTCAAGTGCTAAGGACACGATGGTTGTAAACCCGATTAAAGGAAAGCAGCTTACAAACATGCGTTCCAGTGGAGCTGATGACGCAATCAACCTTACTCCTCCACTTGATATGAACTTGGAGCGAGCACTTGAGTATATCGATTCTGATGAGTATGTAGAGATTACTCCTGATAACATTCGTATCCGAAAACGACATTTGACTGAGTCTGCCAGAAAGAAGAACGGTTCAAAGAATAAATAAAAGTAAAGCCGCTCGAAAGGGCGGTTTTATGATTTCTAGGCACAGGGCGCGCGCGGGTGTATTATTGTTGTATCTTGATAAGATTATTTTATGGGACTTTTTTCAAAACCGTCTACACCGCCAAAAGACAACTCAGCATTTTCTCATCTTAATGCTGGGAGTATCGGAACTGGAAAGAATTTTAGGGAAGGGTCATATTCAAAGGCGCGCGGTGGTTTGAAGGGGCAGTTGAACAAAATGCGGCGTGCTGGGATGCATAGCTCTACTGCAAACATCTCCAAGAAGAACATGGAGCAGATGCACGACATTGTCGCTAAGCGTTTAAAGAATAAGGTTGCGGGCGGCAAGATTAACTATCGTGATAAGCGGGCAATGAAGTCCGAGGCGTATAAGTTGATGAAAGATCCGAATAGTAAGTTTTCAAAAGAAGATTTGAAAGATTTTAAAAAGGTTGTAGATAAACTTGGTCAGGGTGATGTCAGAAAAAGAGCTCCACAGGCTGAACTACCACAGAAACAGGCGCCGGCTGCGGCACAAGCGGCTCCGCGTGCAGCGCTTCAAAAACCGTCAGGTTTAGCAAGCCAAGCAAATATGTCGGCTCCGATGGCCAAGGGGGCGGCACCCGCATTTGCGGCAATGGGTTCCACGGGAGTAAAGGGATTGAAAAAGATTAAATACGAATCTGTACTTCCAGAAAAACCGGCAAAGATTGAAGAGAATCATTTACATGTTCCAGAAGCTTCAGAGGCGATTGATATAATGATCGACTAGCTGCATTTTTTACATGTACCAAAATAAGTTGTTTGGTGATGTGTGATTTTTGAAAATGAAGTTTTTGTAAGGATGGATCCGTATTCTTGTCGGTTGCAGTCGATGTCTTCAATAAGTCCGCAAGATTCGCACACAAGATGATGATGATGTGGGCGATCTGCAATTTCGTAGTCATTGTGGCCATGTCCGAGATCGTGGCCATGAACGATTCCAGATTGAACGAAGTCGTCGATCATTCGGTAGATGGTTGTTGGGTTAGTGCCCGGAACTGATGACCCAATACTCTGTATTCCAACAGGGTGTTTTTGTTTGTGGAGATACGAAAGAACAGCAACGCGCGCTGGAGTTGCGCGCAAATTATGCGTACGGAGAAGAATTTTTATTTCGTTTTGACTCATTTAATCTGAGTATAGCACGGGTTATGTAAGATGACTTCTTTGTTATAAGTTAGGAATTGCGCAAAACCTGGCTAAGTGATGTTTATGATTTATTGACGTTATTACTGAGGGTTGTGGATTAATTTGATTGTATACCAAGAGTGTCATCCTATGTAGCATAAACGGCTGATATTAGCGTAATTTCTGTATATTGTTTATGCGGACTATTCAGTATCGGTTTGACTGATCCAATCTGCTATGTATTTATTTACACACAGGGCTTTGCCGCATTTGATGGAAAATGCTAAGATTTCCTAGTAATTCTAAACAAAACGTTATTTTAAATAACGTTCTACCGTAACCATTTATTATATGGACGAGGCAAAACGACTTACAAAGTCTCAGTTGATGACTGCTATGTCAGAGACTTGGGGAGTATCAAAGAAGGAAGCTATTGAGCAGTACGACCAGTTGGTTGAATTGATCTACAGCGAAATCCGACGTGCTGGTGAGATCATGCTTCCTGGAATGGGAAAGATGGCTAAGAAGCACCGAAAGGCTCGTATGGGACGAAACCCAGCGACTGGTGAGACTATCCAGATCAAGGCAAAGACAGTTTTGAAGTTTAGCGTGAATAAGGCTGCAAAGGACGCTCTTCTATAGGATTTAGCACGCAACGGACAGCTACGTTGTTGTCGGTATCGCTATTTCGTCACCGTACAGAAGGTACGGCTTCTCAATAGCTCAGCCGCCGCCTAGTATCTGGCTCATTGTGAGTAAAGTCTCCACAATACGAGAAAAGTAGCAAAGACCTCCGGAAGGGGGTCTTTTGCGTTGACAAAAGGGTGTTTTTGTGGTAGTATTTTCCGTCCGATCACTAGCGTCTTTGCTATATCGACAAAGGAGGCTCATGCCTACTGACGACCTGAAGCCCGGTGGCTGTGACCCAGCCTCGCCTGAGATGCAGGCGGACACGGGGCCCGTTGTGCCCGTGAAGCTCACGGAGGATGGAGAGCTATCTCCCGTTATCTTCACCAACCACAGTCCTCGTGTGAAGTGCACTGGAGTAGAGCCTGACGGAGACTGCGAGGTCATTGACGGCGAAGCCGCCAAGGATCACGAAGTCTGGGATCTGGTTGCTGATGGGACCTGGAGCCCGAATCCTGTCGACCCAAATATCTGGGATTCGGATGCTACCGACACACCCGGAGGCGAGCCTGCAGTTGAGCAGCTTCGCCGACATGTCGGTACTGAATTTCACCAGATCCCGGAAGTTCCCGCAGCACCGACGCTCTACGCAGTTACAGACATCGATCACAACGATCCAGACGACCTCATTCAAGAGACTCTTGATCGGCGCTGAGCGACCCACCGACCACCCCGTCGTAGACCCTTGTGCGCATAGCGTATGAGGGTCTTCCGCATTTAGGCTATACCCGTCAGTATTGTTAGGTTTAGCCTCTGTGGTAATATGCGAACGATGAAATTGATCAAAAACCTTTTTACCCTCTTTATCCTGGCGTGCTTAACGTTTGTCGCTTATCAGGCGTGGAGCGAGCGATCGGGAGCTAAGGCAATCGAAGTCGAATCTGTAGACGACCTGATCGGTGCTATACTCGACATTCGAGCAGAGCAAACGATTGAGGTCGGTGATATAGACTTTGGAGATGATACGCAGCTTAATGTGCTGCTTTTAGGTTTGGATGAGCGAAAGGAGGAGACAGAACTTGAGGATGCGCATTGCGATGCGATTCACATGTTTACACTCGACATTAAATATTGGACGATAATGATCACATCGGTTCCACGTGGTACAGGTGTTTACATCCCTGGAGGTCCATATGCTGAGACGGATTACTATCTAGCAAATGCATGTGCGTTTGCAGGACTGGATTATGGAGTGGAGCAGATCGAGCAGATCATCGGTGTAAAAGCTGACTACGTCGCGACTGTTGGGTTCTCACAGACATACGGAATTCTACGTTTGCTAAATCTTCCAACGAGCGAGAGCTTACAATGGTTACGTCATCGTCAGAGCTATCAGATTGGAGAGCCTCAGCGGGTCGCGAACCAGGCGACATTTATAAAAGATATTATTGTAAGTCACATTAGTACATTTGAGAGTGATATTACTTTGCCGCTGCAGTACGTATTGTATTCGTTCGTTGATACCGATATGTCGTTTGCGGTTGCTCACACGTTACTTGAGGGATTTATAAATTCATCAATTGATGAGCGGCCTGATGATATCCAGACTCAATTGCGACCATATTATCCGACTCAGGAGCTGCATTTTGATTTGGAGAATTATGACGAGCAACTAGCCTCTATCGTTGAATATCTTCGACCTTATTTATCTGATGAAGACTTGTCCGAAATTCCACTTGAACAGATCCAAACATATCTAGTCGACTTTATATTCGAGCAGATTGAGCTAGAGGACGATCTGACGGACATTCTAGACAAACAGCTTTGGTTGCAGGTTGATAGTGATTCGCAACGGGAGGAAGTTCATTACTCGGTGATTGAGCAGTATGCACGCCAAGCGCTCAGTGATGGAGATCAAAATACGGCTGTGAAGATTGTGACAGATTATATTTTAGAAAAAGAGCTGTTGGAAATTGGTGATTGGGAAGATAGAGGGCGTGAATTATTGTCGGAGGTTTTGAAATAGCGATACGCAACCGGGTTGCGTATTTTTGTTGTGATCAGGCTATGTTTTGTAGTTTTTAGGCGTGGTATACTTCTGTCATATGAAAGTTTTAAAGGCAAATGGAAAGTGGGTTGAATTTGATGAGAGTAAAGCTCGCACAAGTATTTTGCGTACCGGTGTAGACGACGCAGAAGCTAGTTCTGTTTTAAAGGTTCTTAAGTCCCGCATGAAGAGTGGGATGTCGACCAAAGAGGTGTATGCCATTATTCATCAGGAATTAAAAAAGGTAAGCGTTTGTTTCTCTTGCCGCTACAGTCTTCGTGATGCATTACAAAAATTGGGGCCAGCAGGATACAAGTTTGAAAAGTATGTTGCATCGATTTTGCGAGCTCATAAATACGACGCTTACGTTCCGGATCAGGATTTGGAAGGTTCCTGCGTTGATCATGAAGTGGATGTTATTGCAGAAAAAGATGGGAGAAAGATTTTTATTGAAGCAAAATTCCGTAACAACAATCGTAACTACGTGAATTTAAAAGACACGATGGCTACGTGGTCACGGTTCTTGGATCTCGTCGATGGGGCCGCTGTCGGTAAATGTGTGCACTTTGACGAGTGTTGGATCGTTACAAATGCGCGTTTCTCAGATCGTGCTCGCACATTTGGAGTCTGCAAGGGTATCCACATGATAGGTTGGAGCTTTCCACCAGAAAGGTCATTTCAGAAAATGGTTGATATTGTATCTCTGTACCCTGTAACCGTTCTAGATTCGATAACACAAAAAGAGCTCGAGGCTCTTTCTCATCAGAGACTGATGCTTTGTAAGGAGGTTGTAGAAGTTGATTCAGTGGACTTGGCACAAAGGTTAGACGTATCTAATAGTCGTGCCACGGAGTTGATAGGTCAATGTGTTACCGTCATTGAAGGCGGTAGTAAAAGTAAGAAAAAAAGAACCGGCCGTTAAGGCCGATTTTTTTACTTCATTTCTCGTAGGTCGTATTTCTTTCCTTTGCTCAACCACTTTGCTAGCGTTCGTAGACCTCGAGTTGAGATTCGTACTCGCTCCATTTTACCGGTTGCGGGGTTAAGAAGATTACGCCATTGCAGATTTGGCATCTGGCGGCGTTTTGTTTTTGTTTTGGAATGGCTGACGTTATTACCCGTCAACGGCTTTTTTCCTGTAAATTTGCAGACCTTTGCCATATGAAAATCACTAAATAACGGTGGAAGTGTAGTGAAAATCGCGAAAAATGTCAAGGTGATAGGGGGGTAACCCCTTAAATAACAAGGGGAAGTGGATGGATTGTATTGGGTCGTCCTAATAGAATATCGGCAATTCTATAGGTTCCATGCGTAGGAGCCTCTACAAAACCATGCCAGGCCATTCGAGCGAGAGCACCGCTTTCTACCCAGTCAAACAGCCATTCATTTGCAAAACGGGGGTCGAGCTGGTCAACGCCACCACCAATTTGCATTAGCCACTGTCTGTTGAAGTCTTCCTGAGATCCTACGGGTGGAGCCATGATAATCGGAATCCCAAGGCCTGTGTAGAACGAAATTTCTGACGGTTTAGTCCAGATGATGTCTACTTCGCGTACTAGTTTTTCGAATGCTTTAAAATAAGCTTCTCGAGAAGGTTCAAGCATTATTTTTACCTGACCTTTCTTAAGCGCTGCGCCAAGTCCCATTTTCTGCAACTCATTTGTGAAGTAGTCGGCAACTTCCTGTCTGGAACCTGCAACTAGAGTTATAACTATTTTGTTTTGGCGTATTTCTTTTTTTAGACTTTTAACTGCAGCTATTCCAATTTCTCGTTGAGCGCCTGCACCACCAACCATAAAAGCGAGTGAGATCGCGCGGGACCTTTTCTTTTTAACTATTGAGCAATAGCTTTTACCAAGATGTGACGAAAGCATTTTTTGTGAGTGATCCATAAAGACGCCGTTTGGATCTAAGTGACATATGCGTCTTGCAAGATCTTTTTTGATCGTTGTTGAGTCAGGGCCGCCGATTGCGCTCATTGGGAGCGGGAATCCTGTAAGTTCTATTCGTTCTTCGGGAACACCGTATAGTTTTAGGCGTTCTTTTACGCGACCGCTTGGTGCGAGGTATTTAATGCGGCTACGCTTTGGATGCATTGGTGCCCATGTGCGGCTGATGTCTGAATCAGTTGCTAAAACATAAATATCTTCTGGGTAACCATATTCTTCAGCTGCAAAAGCTGGTGTCATAAATGTACACAGAAGTGGCTTCGGATTTTTTGATAATTCAGAGACAAGATGACGCATGAAGTTGCGTTTGTGTATCAATGCGTAGAATTGCATGAGTTGTAGACTTGGTCGTGATAGGTCACGGCGAGGATAGAATGAAGGAATCCGTTGCATCTCATCCATCACATGAAAAACTGCCTGGCCTATGACAGGAACTTTTTTGAATCTTGAAATTCGTTCGTAGATTTTACGACCACTTTCCCAAAGCTTTCGGTCGGATTCTGGAATGCCGTCGTAATCGTTTGCAATTACGATCTGTTTTTTTACTGAAAAATCGCGCATCGAAAAAGCAGGTCGCTCATGACCATATCCCATGTTTACAGCAACGATATATGCTAAATCAGAAAACTGTTTTTTTAGTTCTACTGACGATGATTTCGAAGAGCGTGATGTCATATCCCCCTGTTTAATAGCTGCATTATATCAGGTCTTGACAAAACGTGCATATATTGATTATATGAGAGGCCGTTTAGTGGATTTTTGCAATGCTGCGGAGACCCATCTGAGCCATTAGGCTTAACGGATAGTTCCTTAAACTCCGTTCCATGCGGAGAAAACAGTCCCGCGTGGACAGTGAGGTTGCTATGAGCTCAAGTGATGGCTCTGAATCTGGTGACAGAGGATCGTGGGTGCCGAAGAGCAAAGGACGCGGCCTGACGGTCGTTCAGGCAGTCGACGATGCTGGCGATGGGCAGAGCTTTGAACAGCTCAGTCAAGAGATGGGTGATGACGACGATAGTCAGCATCCCGATTCAGGAAGTGATCCTGCTTCCTGGGCGGATTACGAGCCCAAGTCGCGGTGGAGCACGAAAGCCATCTTCTTCGCTGGCGCGATGTTCCCGATTTTGATCGCGTTGATCTGTGCCACCGCCTACTTCGGGCACGGAGAGTACAAGGCCTGGGAGGCAAGGCAGCCGCCAGATCTCTTCGGCCTCAAAAGCCCCGATGCAATCGCCGGTGACAGCATCGGTTATTCTCAGGTCGTCACCTACGACAACCCTGATGGTAGCGTCGAGTGGACTGATGATCCTGCAGAGGCTCTCGTACCCACCGTGACGCGCGAAGTCATCGTGGTCCGTGGATCTGAGTTGGTCATCTGCAGTCAAGAGTTGGACGACAATCCCAGCGCTGACGACTGCAAGACCATCCACATGGGCTGGCATTGGCTCCATACCCTGAAGGATCAGGAAGCCTGGCCTGCGGTCAATCAGTCGGATCTCGCAATCTGCGACGCCGGCAAGTTGATCGGATGGTCAATGGGTGGTGCTACTGACGGTCTCGCGACAGTCATGACGATCGGTACGGACGGTGTAGCAACGACCGTGATCACTCAAGTGAAGGGTGGCGCATACTATTGTGTGATGCCGATCGCTGGGAATGACAAGTCTCATCGGTTGGTTGCCCGTTGGTACCCGCCACTTGAGGATCGTCCGACGCCCGAGAAGGTCGTTGGCAAGGACGGATCTTCCGTCGATGCTCCTCTCGCATTCACAGAGCACGTGTACGCCGAGGAGTTCGTCCTCAAGATCTATCGTGGCGTGCAGAAGACTGACAAGTGAACGTCTCCCGTGATAGGGGCCCAATGAGCATATGCTCCGGGTCCCTATCTGTGCGTTTGGATAGTTTTCAAGTAAATATTCGTACTTTTGTTGCTTGAGCACAGGCTCAGACTGAACGCTTTACGATATAGACAGTGACATGAGTTCAAAAAAGAATGATGTGATAAGATGTCCTCGCTATGCGAGATTTTGTTTTATCCCCACAGAGTTCATCCAAGTTAGAGATTGATTATGAGAACGATCTCAATGATCAGCAGTTGGATGTTGTAAAAAATGGAGAAGGAAGAACGCTGGTTTTAGCCGGTGCCGGTTCTGGAAAAACGCGAACGATTACGTATCGTGTGGCCTGGATGTTAGAGCATGGCGTTGCACCTGAGAATATTCTTCTTTTAACGTTTACCAACAAAGCGGCAAAGGAAATGATTAGTCGTTTGAGTGGATTATTGGGTCCTCGAGCACAGGGTGTTTGGGCTGGCACATTTCACTCGGTAGCAAACCGATTGTTGCGTCGTTATGCCGACAAGCTTGGCTACGATTCACGATTTTCAATATTGGACCAAGATGATGCTCGCGAACTAGTTCGTTTATGTATCAAAGATCTGAAGATCGATACAAAAAACCGACGCTTTCCGTCACCGTCTGTTGTGCGTGGAATTATTTCATATCAACAAAACAAACAGGATTCTATAGCTGATGTTTTAGAAGACAGATACAATAAATTTTCTCCATTGCGTGGTGAGATAGATTCTGTTGCGGATTTATACAGGACATTGAAGATGACTCAGAATGTAATGGATTTCGATGATCTTCTTTTGAATTTCCGAAAACTTTTATCACAGGATGAAGAAGTTGGTAAGCAGTTGTCGTCGATGTTCCAATATGTTCTTGTAGATGAGTTTCAAGATACAAATAAAGTTCAATCACAAATTGTCGACTTGATTAGCCAGACACATAAGAATTTATTAGTTGTTGGTGATGATGCTCAGAGTATTTATTCTTTCCGAGCCGCAGAGATTGAAAACATTCTCGCATTTCCAAAACGTTACCCTGGCGCTAAAACTTTTCGTCTTACAAAAAATTATCGGTCCACGCCAGAGATTTTGGAAGTTGCAAACCAGGTTATTGCAAGGAACACGAATCAGTTTAAAAAAGAATTAGAAGCAGTTGGGCGGTCTGGTGCGCGTCCGTCACTTGTGCCAGCTGCAAACACCGGGCAGGAAGCTCAATTTATTGCCGATCAAGTTCTCCAGTTACGTGATCAGGGTGTTGAGTTGCGGGAGATGGCTGTTTTATTCCGCGCATCGTTTCATTCGCAAGCTTTGGAGTTTGAGTTGATGAAGCGTGACATTCCGTATGAGTATCGGGGTGGTTTGAAGTTTTTTGAACGTGCGCATATTAAAGATGCTGTTGCGCATTTGCGGTTGATGAATAATGTTCGCGACATCATGGCTTGGATGCGTGCATTGCGTTTGCATCCTGGTATCGGCTTGGTAACGGCGCAGAAGATTGCGACATCTGCATCTGCTTGTCAGAATATTGAAGATGTATTGATGTTGCCTTTAAAGACTGGGAAACGCGCTGCTGCTGGTTGGCAAGGTTTCTTGCGGGTATTGCGTGAAATGTTAGAAGCTGGTGGGACGCCGTCTGAATTTATCCGAGGATTTGCCGGTAGTGAAGATTATCAGGATTATCTAGAGAATGAATATCCAAACGCTTCAGAACGTAAAGAAGACTTGGAACAATTTGCAACATTCGCTGAGCAGACGGATGACATTGGTGAGTTTTTGGATTACGTTTCGCTTACCGCAGAGTATGGTGCAGAGCGGGGTGGAAAAGAAAAGGTCAATGAAGAACGAATGGTTCTTTCAACCGTTCACCAGTCAAAGGGGTTGGAGTGGGATGCGGTGTTCGTTATGCATTTAAATGAAGGGTCGTTCCCGCATGGCCGCGCATTTTCAGAGAAAGGTGGTGTGCAAGAAGAGCGTAGGCTGTTTTATGTTGCTGCAACGCGAGCGCGTAAACATTTGTTTTTGACGTATCCACTTACC
Organism: Candidatus Uhrbacteria bacterium; assembly: GCA_018664485.1. Lineage (GTDB taxonomy): Bacteria > Patescibacteriota > Patescibacteriia > UBA9934 > UBA9934 > JABJOE01. Next base: position 42,629 of record JABJOE010000005.1, read on the forward strand.
GCCGGTTACGACACGCTCGAGATGAAGCAGCCGTCTACATTTTTGGGAGAGATTTCAAGTCATGCAACGGAAGAAGTTCGACTTCAGCGGTCAGGTTATCGTAGGCAACCTATGCGCCGTCCGACATCTTCATTTAGCGCATACGATGATGGGCCGACTATTGTATTAGATAAAGATGGGGAACGTGTATCAAAACCGTCACCAAGTTCTTTTTTGCGCGGAGTTGACGAGTTGTAGTGAGGTTTACTCTTTGGTTACAGGTTTTAAGTATTAGGTTTTAGTGCAAATACCCAGGTTCTAGTACCTGGCACTATAAAAAAGAAGCAGTCTGCATATTATACGATTACAATTAGTAAACATTTGTGGCGATCGCCACAAATGTTTACTAAGGATGCTATTAAAAGATTCGGGTAGATGATATAAATTTATGAAATATATAAAAAACAGATCAAATTTTTCAAAACCAAAACCATCAAAAAAACCGCGAGTGGTTTTATTTGTTGGAATTATTTTAGTAGTTGTAGTTTTTGTTTTTATTTTTTCCGGTGGTGATGATGAAGTTGCGCAAGATTTAGTTGTACAAGATGAAAATGTCGCAGAAGAAGTTGAAGATGAGGTTGCGCGTGAAGTAGAAATTGTCGATGCTGCATTGTGGACGCAAGAAGTTGTACTCGTTGACGTTGAGGGAGCTTCCGGATCTGGTATTGCTCGTCGAGGTGTTTCGGGCGACTTGTTTACTCATGTTGTTGTCGCAACATTGCCCGCAATTGAAACAGAGTTTTATTTTTATGAAGGATGGTTGGTAAAACCTGGTGTAGTCGAATTCTTCTCAACTGGCGAGATGTTCGCGCGCGAAGATGGTAAGTGGGGATTGGTATGGGAGGTGAATGTTGACTCGGCTTCCGATGATTTATTTGACTACAGTAAAGTCGTTATAACTCGCGAGCCAAGAGACGATGACGAAGCGCCGTCACCAGATCATGTTATAGAGGGACAGTTTTCAGAATAGTTAACCTGTAGAAAATTTCTGACTAGGCGGTAAGATAATTTAAATCGTCAGAGACTTAGTAACTTAATGACTTAACGACTAAATCGGTGTTAGCCCTAGCTGTCAGTGGGAAGTTAAGGGCTAGTGGATCTCAGTATAAACGCCTTGACGTAGGGCGGGATAGCGTTACAATTATGCCTATTATGAATATTTGTGTAATTGGAACAGGATACGTTGGACTGGTTGGCGGGGCGTGTTTGGCCGATCGTGGTCATAAAGTCACATGCGTTGATATAGATACTGACAAGATAGCTCGCCTCTTGAAGGGTGAGTTGCCTATTTTTGAGCCAGGACTAGACGAAATTGTTGCAAGAAACATGAAAGAAGGTCGGTTAATATGTACTACTTCATATAAGGAGGGCGCAAAGGATGCAGAAATCTTCTTTATTACAGTGGGAACTCCTCCAAAAGAAAACGGGGAAGCGGATCTTCAGTATGTGTATAAGGTGGCTGAGCAGATTGGTCAGCATATGAATGGATACGCCGTGGTTGTTGGAAAGAGTACAGTTCCCGTTGGAACGAATCGGCGCGTAAAGGAGATCATTGCAGAGCAGTACAGCGGAGAGTTTGATATCGCCAGCAATCCAGAATTTTTAAGAGAGGGGTCGGCAGTTGATGATTTTATGAATCCGGACAGAATTGTTGTTGGAGTTGAAGCGGATCGTGCAAAAAAAGAAATGGAAAAAGTTTATGAAAGTTTTGAATGTCCAAAGTTATTTCTAGACATAGAATCTGCCGAGATGGTGAAGTATGCATCCAATGCATTTTTAGCGACAAAGATTTCGTTTATTAACGAGATTGCAAATGTGTGTGAGCAAGTTGGTGCGTCAGTTGATAATGTTGCGAAAGGTATGGGACTCGACGCGCGCATTGGTCCGCATTTTCTTCAAGCGGGAATTGGATACGGTGGTTCGTGTTTTCCAAAGGATGTTCGCGCACTTGCGCAAACTGCGGGGACTAACGGATATGATTTTAAATTACTACGGAGTGTAATTGATGTAAATCAACATCAGCAGTTGCATTTCTTGGAACGCATGCGCAAGCAGCTTGGTGGGTTCGCTTCAAAAACCATTGGAGTTTGGGGGCTGGCATTTAAACCTAATACAGATGATATCCGCGAATCTGTAGCGCTTGAGATGATAGAGCAAATTATTAAAGAAGGTGGTTTGGTTCAGGCTTATGACCCAAGGGCGATAGAAAATGTGAAAAAAGAAGCTCCTCAAGTGACCTGTGTTGATTCGGCGCAGTGTGCAGCTCACGGTGCAGACGCTCTTTTGATTGCAACGCAATGGGATGAGTTCAATATTGTTGATTTATCGCAAGTAAAAGCGAATATGCGAGGGGATATTATTTTTGATGGGCGAAATATGCTCGATCCAGATTTTGTGCGTAAGCAAGGTTTTATATATTTCAGTATTGGAAGATAGAGATTTTTTTGTTTATTTTGCGTAGTTGTGTGGATAAAAAGTATAGAAGAGCATCGATTTGATATACAATGTAGGCCATAAGGGTAGTACGTATTGTTATGTTTATTTTCAATATGTCTATCTATTTACCTACCTATTTGTTTATGTACCGAGTGATACTAACGAAGTCACAAGTTACCTCAGTTCTCATTAATTATCAGTCCAGAGCAATCTTGTATAAAACGAAACGTTTTTAAACTCATGATAGGACGACACTAAAGGTACACACACGGTAGAGGTAAAATACTTTGTAAAATTAATAAGCATGTCTGCGCCACTCGCTGGCAACGGCAGCAGTTCAAAAAAATATGACTCATAAATTAAAACAAAATTTCTTCCGTATTCTACCGATTTGGGTAGCGGGATGTTTGATTCTTTCAACGGCACTTATGTTCTGGGGAGGAATTAGTACACAAGACGCGAGTGCCGCAGCCCTCGGATCACCAAATGTAGAGCCTGCAACATTGGTTGCTGGTGCGACTGGAACAGCAACAATCACATTTACGACAACGACGACTATTCCAGCTGACGGAAAAATTAAAGTTACCTTCCCGTCTGGATTTGACGTTACAGGTGCTACTGCTGGAGCGTGTCCTTCTATGGACGGTAACTTCGCTACCGCGATTGACGGTCAAGAGGTTACTCTTACTCGATCAACTGGAAACCCTGAAACGGCAAATGTAGAGTCGTGTACTATCGATGGAATTGTTAACCCACTCTATGCTGGGTCGACAGGAGTATACGGAATCGAAACTACTAACGGATCAGATGTGCAGGCTGATGTTGACGCGGCAGTTTCCGCTGACACTATCGTCGCAACTGATGCTGCTGCGACTATCGTAGTTGCTGCTCCAACAGTTGGTGCTGCTGGCGACGTAACTGTTACATTGACACCGAACCTTGCAACGGACGCAGATGATACGCTAGACATTACTTTCCCTGCTTTCATGAATGTATCAAGCGTAGCCTCTGCGGTTACTGGTACTTTGGAAAACGGTGGAGAGATTACTTGTGCAGATGCTGGATCACAGGTCGTTACCTGTACAGTTATCTCAGGAACTCCGCTCACAGCGAGTTCTACGATCATCATGACTGGAATTACTTCCTATTATGTAGGATCAACCGACGTGACTCTTCTGGAAATTGAAGACGAAGGAGTCGCTGCAAACGATATTGCAACAGATACGTCTGTCGCTATGACGGACATCACGGCCGCAGATGCTGCAGCGAGCGTGGCTCTCGGAGCTGCAACTGTTGGTGCTACTGGCGATGTTACCCTTACATTGACTTCAACTGTTCAGTTGGACGCAGATGACACAATTGACGTTACTTTCCCCGCGTACATGAATGTATCAAGTGTAGCCTCTGCGGTTACTGGTACATTTGAGAACGGAGGTGAGATTACTTGTGCAGACGCTGGATCACAGGTTGTTACCTGTACTGTTATCTCAGGAGCTCCACTACTATCAAGTGGAACAATCGTTATGACAGGAATCACTTCCTACTATGTGGGAACTACAGATATTACCTCTCTGGAAATTGAAGACGAAGGATCTGCTTCAAACGACATTGCAACAGATACTTCCACAGCTCTTACAGACATTACTGCAGCCGATGCTGCTGCGACTATCGTAGTTGCCACTCCAACAGTTGGTGGAGTAGGTACAGTAACGGTTACCTTGACTCCAACTGTTCAGTTGGATGCAGATGACACATTGGACATTACTTTCCCTGCTTTCATCGATGTATCAAGCGTAGCCTCTGCGGTTACCGGTACTTTGGAGAACGGTGGTGAGATTACTTGTGCAGATGCTGGATCACAGGTTGTGACTTGTACAGTTATCTCAGGATCTCCACTATTATCGAGTGGAACGATCATCATGACTGGAATTTCATCTCTATATATAGGGTCAACGGACGTCACAGTGTTGGAGATTGAAGATGAAGGAGCTTCCGCAAACGATATTGCGACAGATACTTCCACAGCTCTTACAGACATTACTGCAGCCGATGCTGCTGCGACTATCGTAGTTGCTGCTCCAACAGTTGGTGGAGTTGGTGACGTAACTGTTACATTGACAACGACTGTTGCGACGGATGCAGACGACACATTGGACATTACTTTCCCAGCTTTCATGGACATATCAAGCGTAGCCTCTGCGGTTACCGGTACTTTGGAGAACGGAGGTGAGATTACTTGTGTAGATGCTGGATCACAGGTTGTTACTTGTACAGTTATCTCAGGATCTCCACTATTATCGAGTGGAACGATCATCATGACAGGAATCACTTCCGACTATGCAGGATCAACTAATGTTACAACTTTTGCAGTTGAAGATGAAGGTGTCGGTGCAAACGATATTGCTGCAGACAGTGATGTAGCTTTGACAGATATTACGGCAGCAGACGCTGCTGCAAGTATCGTTGTTGCTACTCCAACAGTTGGTGGAGTAGGTACAGTGACTGTTACTTTGACCACTACTGTTGCTACAGACGCGGACGACACATTGGACATTGCTTTCCCAGCTTTCATGGACATATCAAGCGTAGCCTCTGCGGTTACTGGTACATTTGAGAACTCTGGAGAGATTACTTGTGCAGATGCTGGATCACAGGTCGTTACCTGTACAGTTATCTCAGGATCTCCACTACTTACAAGTTCTACGATCATCATGACAGGAATCACTTCCGACTATGTAGGATCAACTAATGTTACAGCTTTCGCAGTTGAAGATGAAGGTGTCGGTGCAAATGACATTGCTGCAGACAGTGATGTAGCTTTGACAGATATTACTGCAGCAGACGCTGCTGCGACCGTAGTCGTTGCAACTCCAACCGTTGGTGGTGTAGGTACCGTAACCGTTACCTTGACTACAACTGTTGCATTGGACGCGGATGATACGATCGACATCACATTCCCTAACCAAATGGACGTTGGAGCAGTTGCATCAGCTGTTACTGGTACTTTGGAGAATGGAGGTGAGATTACTTGTGCAGATTCCGCTCAGGTTGTGACTTGTACTGTTATCTCAGGATCTCCACTACTAACAAGTGCCACGATCATCATGACGGGAATTACTTCTTACAATGCTGGGTCAACAGACATTACTACCTTCGAAATTGAGGACGAAGGGGTGGCTGCAAATGACATTGCAACTGATAGTGCTGTAGCATTGACAGACATCACTGCGGCGGCATTGACATCAACAAACGTGCAGCCATCAACGACGATCGTTGGTCAAACACAAACAAATACAATTAGTTTTACAACAGTGTCAACTATTGTTGCTACTGGAAAGATTGTTATAACGTATCCGGCAGGATTCGACGTATCTGGAGCAGTTTCTGGAACATGTAGTTCAATGGATGGTTCATTCGCTACGGCGGTTGCAAGTCAGGTTGTGACAATCACTAGAAGCGGAGGTGGGTCGCAGACGGGTGCTGCTGAAACATGTACAGTTGCCGGAATCGTTAACCCAACAGTGGCTGGATCGGCAGGTACGTATACGATTACAACGACTACAGCGAGTGACGTTGAGCTTGATACTGATGCGGCCGTAGCGGCGGACACTTTCCAGGCTGCTTCATCCGGAGGAGGCGGAGGAGGTGGAGGATCTTCATCAAGTAGTTCAGATGACGACGAAGATGAAGACGAGGATGCTGTAGAGGTAGAAGAAGGCGATGACTCTACAACGTCTTACGAGGTTGGAACTCCAACAGCATTGAGCGTCGGAGACGCTGAGCATACAGTTACTGTTATCGAAGCAACAGAAGATGAATGTACTCTAACGGTTGAGTCTGACCCAGTTACAGTCACTGTGCAGACTGGTGAGTCAGAAGACATCGACACAGATGGAGACGGAATCGATGATCTACGAGTTACATATGACGGATTAGACGACGAAGGAGACGCTGAGCTTACATTCACAGAGCTAGAAGTTTCTCTGGAGTGCGAGATGCCAAGCGGTGACGACATTACAACCGTAGAAGCTGGAGACTTCATTAAGAGCGATAGTTTCTCAGCAGTTTACTATGTGACATCTGACTGTGGACGACGAGTCTTCATGGACGAAAAGACTTACTTCACATGGCAGGATGATTACGACAATCTAGTAGAAGTAACAGATGAAACACTTTCTGAACTTTCACTTGATGGAGTAATGCTTCCAAAGGCAGGTACTGTTCTTGTAAAGATTCAGTCTGATCCGAAGGTTTATGCCCTAGGAGCTGGATCAACTTACAGCCCTGACTTGCAGTGGGTAAGTGACGAAGATGTTGCAATTGATCTCTTCGGAGATGATTGGGCAGACTACGTGATCGACATTGAGCCAACATTCTTCAACAAGTTTGGAGTAGGTGACGACATCGAAAGTGCAGAAGACTTCGATGCAGACATCGACGATATGAAGAAACGAGTTGACCTCGCAAGCTAGAATATAAAAATCACCTCCGGCGAAAGCTGGGGGTGTTTTTGTTTGCGAAATAGTTTAATTCTCGTGCTATACTGTTTGCATGTTTGAACTGAAAAATACAACAGGGCGTGCTCGTAGTGGAGTGGTTCGTACCGCACATGGCAGCATGCAGACACCGTTTTTCATGCCTATAGCGACAAAGGGGGCTGTGAAGACTTTGGCGGCGTCTGAGGTGCAAGATTTGGGTGCACAAATTATTCTATCCAACACATATCATCTTTTATTGCGACCTGGGTCAGATGGTATGAAGAAGTTGGGTGGCCTACATAAGCTGATGCATTGGGATGGGCCGATTTTGACCGACAGTGGTGGCTACCAGGTATTCAGTCTTTCAAAGCTCAACAAAACAACTGAAGACGGTGTTTCGTTTCAGTCGCATATTGATGGCACAAAAATAACCCTCACACCCGAGGGTTCTATGGCTATGCAGTCGGTAATTGGGGCTGACATTATTATGCAGTTCGATGACGTTGCAGCCGGAGACTCCACGCGCAAGCGTTATAAAGAGGCGATGGAGCTTTCACTACGTTGGGCACAGCGATGTAAAGATAGTTACGATGAAAAGCAGCAGTTGTTTGCAATTGTTCAGGGTGGTACTCACGAAGACCTACGTGAAGAATCAGCGAAAGGACTAATCAAAATTGGTTTTGACGGATATGCAATTGGTGGACTTTCCGTTGGAGAAAGTCGAGATGATGCTTTTCGTATTGCGAAGAGAGTTTGTGAAATCCTGCCAGCTGACAAACCTCGCTACTTCATGGGTGGTGGTATGCCCGAGGAGATTGTCTACTACGTAAGTATTGGTGTGGATATGTTTGACTGCGTGTTACCAACGCGCAATGCAAGACATGGAACATTATTTTTGTGGAAGCAGGATCCGAAAGAGGCGGTACGTGAAGCGTTGATGTTAGCGCAAGATGGAGCTGCAGACACTCGTATTGCAGAGGCTCTTTACCAAAAAATTCAGATAACACGATCAACTTTCGAGTTTGATCAGTCCCCAATTGATAAGCTTAACGATACGGTTTCGACTTCATCTACATACACCAAAGCGTATCTCAGACATCTTCTTAAAACTGACGAGATGCTTGGGTACAGACTTGCCACACAACAAAACCTTGGTTTTTATTTCCGACTAATGAAAGAGCTGCGATCTCTGTTATAATAGATTCATGTCTACCTTTGTTTTAGGTCTACGATATTTTTTCATTGATTTAGTTGGCGGTGTTATTCGCTGGCCTGTTTGGTGGTATACCAAGGGGCTGGCTTTTATGGTGCAAATGGCTATCGGTACTTTGAGTGGGTACTCGCGAACGCTTGCTATTCGAGTGTGGGTGAAGAATATCTTTGTGCCGATGTTTGGAATGTATGATTGGCAGAGTAGGATCATTAGTTTCTTCATGCGTGTTGCGCAAATTATCGGACGTTCCATCGCAATGTTGGTTATGTTTATTTTGGCAATCGTAGCGCTTGCATTATATGTTGTAATTTTGCCAATTACGGTTGGGCTGGTTGTTTATAATTTTACCGGTGCGTTAATTTAGGGTGCGCCAAATATTTCTTAAATGTCTAACTTGATAGGACAACTCGACGCAATACCTCCACAGAATGCTTCGGTTATTGAACCGGAGTCTCAGGATGGATACGCGGGGCTTGTGATAGAAGGGAAGTTTTGGCATTGGGATGAACCGATGTCTGAACCTGCCATTGCACTTCGTAAAATTCGCGATAAGGTTCAAAAGGCTATCAATGTTGCTGTAGCGGCGTTGGCTCTGGGGGCTGTGGCTTTGTTTGCGCTGATCCTCACATTTACAGAAGATAAAGCAGAAGCTATCACTCTTGAATATTGGGTTTCGCCTAATTTTGCATCGTTTGCGGTGTGGTCGGTTTTACTTTGTGTTCTTTTCCTTTTTTACCGTGTACAAGACAAGAAGTTGCGCGTGAAAACTATTCCAGAGCACAAAAAAGGGCCGGTATCGGAAGTACAGATGATTCCATCACTAGATGGCGTTGGTAAGAAGGAGAATATCGCAAACGTATTAACGGCAGACGCACGTGTATCGTTAGAAGAGGCGTATCAGCTTGCAAGGCAAAGTGGTCAAGCAGAGGTCGAAGCTATCCATATTTACTTAGGTTTACTTTCGAGCCCACCGGTGAGTCTGCTCTTTATGCGTCTGGGTGTGACGTTTGAGCAAATGAAAGGTGCATTGCGCCGTCGTTTAGCAACATTGCCAAAGGGTGATGCGAATTTCGGTTTGCCAGCACATACTGTGGTCACAGAGGCTTTGCGTAATGCAGTTGAGCACGAGCGACCTCAGCTAAGTGCGATTGAACTATTTATTGAGTCATATAATGCTGATGAGTTTTTGCAGGAACTGATGTTCTCACTCGAGGTAGAAAAGCAGGAGTTGGAGAACGCTGTTATGTGGATTCGTATTAACGAGCAGTTGCAAGAGCGATACAAAGCATTCCGAGAAGCTGCGTCTTTCAAGCCGTCAAAGAACATGAACCGTTCTTATACCGCTGTAGCTACTCCGTTTTTAGATAAAGTTTCAAAAGATCTAACTCGATCTGCCGTAATGGGTCGTTTGCCGATGTTGATTGGACGTGACCGGGAGATAACTGGAATCATGCGCGCAATTGAGGGTGGAAATAAGAGCGTTGTGCTTGTCGGGCCCCACGGTGTTGGAAAAGATGCCGTTGTTGCCGGAATTGCACAGCTGATGGTTGAGGAAAAAGTTCCAAAGATTCTGCAAGATAAGCGATTAGTCAGTTTGTCGATCCCGCACATTGTAAGCGCGCAGGGTGGTGCAGGTGCTGAGGAGCGATTGCTATTTGCATTGCAAGAAATTGGCCGATCAGGAAATATCGTTACAGTAATTGAAAACATCGATCAGATTGTTGGTTCGTCAGGTGGTGTGGATCTTTCATCTGTTCTGTCTTCGGAATTGGAGAAGGGTTATACATTCGTTATTGGAACGTCGACTCCTCAAGGGTATACAGGTCTGATTGAGAAATCTATTTTAGGACAGCGTTTGGAAAAGATTATTATTGATGAACCTGAACGCAATGATGCGATCATGGTTTTGGAGTCCAAGATTGGCGGCGTTGAGAATAAAAATAAAGTTGTTTTCACATATCCGTCAGTCGCGGCGTTGATTGATCTTTCAACTCGCTACATGCATGAGAGCTATTTGCCGGAGAAAGCGATTACTTTAGCGCAGGAGGTTGCAAACTCAGTTGCGAGGCGTGGAAAGGAATGGGCTCGTGTGATGCCGGAAGATGTAGCAGCTATTATTTCTGAAAAAACAAAGATTCCTATCACGCAGGTTGGGAAAGAAGAGGGTCAGAAGCTTTTGAACTTGGAAGACCGGATGCATGAGCGGATTATCGGTCAGGATGAGGCTGTGAAGGCCGTAGCGTCAGCCCTACGACGTGCGCGTGTTGAATTGCGCTCGAAGGATCGTCCTATTGCAAACTTCCTATTCCTTGGACCTACTGGTGTGGGTAAGACGGAGCTCGCAAAGACGACTGCGGAAGTGTATTTCGGGTCAGACACGAATATGCTTCGCTTTGATATGTCTGAGTACCAAGACAAGACGTCAATTGCCAGATTGATTGGTGCCGCAGGTGAGAGTGGACTTCTAACAGAAGCTGTTAGGCAGAATCCGTTTGCTCTCCTATTGCTCGATGAGTTGGAAAAAGCTCATCCAGACATTCTAAACTTGTTCTTGCAGGTTATGGATGATGGTCGATTGACAGATGGCTCAGGGCGTACGATTGATTTTACAAATGTAATTTTGATTTCTACGTCTAATGCTGGAACACAATACATTCAAGATGCTGTGACGGAAGGTGTTGATGTAGTTGAGATGCGTGAGCATTTGATGAATAACGAATTGAAAAAGGTATATCGTCCTGAGTTCCTCAACCGTTTTGATGGTGTGATGGTCTTCAAGCCGTTGTCACAAGAAGATGTGGTTGCTATCGCATACTTGATGATCGATAAAGTTGGTAAGCGTTTGGAGGCTAAGGGAATTTCATTCCGTGCTTCAGATGAGGCGGTGCACGAGCTTGCTGTGAAGGGTTATGATCCTAAATTTGGTGCGCGTCCTTTGCGTCGTGTAATTCAAGACACGGTTGATAATTCTATTGCTGAGTTCTTGCTTCAAGGAAAGGTTGGTCGCCGCGATACTCTTGTACTCGCACCCGGTGGTGAGATTCAGGTTGAAAAAGCCGCCGAACTTTAGATTTTACGAGATGCGCAGAACCCGCTTACCTCGAGGGGCAAGCGGGTTTCGGTTATCCGGATGTCGGCGCCGGATATTAGGGTCTCGGTACTCTCATCGGAGAGGGCACCGGAATATTAGATGTGACGAGGCAGAACTTTATATGGTCTGCGGCGCTCATGAGGATCATCATGTACAGGTCATGCCATGGATGATTGCGGTCCAAGATCAGAGCAGGAAAGAGCTTGTACAGATCCATGTCAGCATCTTTCCCGTGCTCAACGGTGTGAGCTATGATTACGGGTTTTACTGTCGGGTTGAAGGTGTCGACGTGTATTAACCGCATGAGCATGTCGATGAGCTTCTTGTGTACGCTCTTCAGCCTTCCCCCGAGTGTACCAATCAAGGCTCTGAGCGTGTCCTGATCTCCACCTCGGGCAACGGTGAGTCCTGACTCGTCGATACTGAGGGTGTATTCTCCGGGCTTGAGTTTCGCATGTGGCAGAAGCGAATCTCTTGTAAAGTCGTGTAGGAACATACTCTCCTCGCTGCACCCAGGAGCATTCATTTTCAGTTCTGCGGACTCATCGTCGCTGATTGTCACGGTGAGCGTGAGCACTACATGCTTCTCACTAGCTAGACCGTAGGCACGGCGCTCATTGTCATCCATGTACCGAAGGATACTCATCGGCAGATCTACGAAGGGGAAGAGGTTGGGCATGATTTCTCCAGATGGATTGTGGAAAGGACGAACGTAAATTAACGTACAGAGCAGTTATTATCAAAGCTTAGCGGATAAAATAGATTTTTAAAATAGCGAACCCCCTGAACGCAAGACGTTCAGGGGGCGAGGCTGTGTTGACTCTACATTCGTAGAGTTGGCTACGTGCCAGCTCTTCTGAGCTCAGAGATCTAGGTCACTCGGTCGGTGTAAGCTCATCGCGGATCGCCGCGATGCGCGCGTCCATCGAAGCGAGGGTGCTGCCGATGACGGTGTCGCGGTGGGTGCTCAAAGCCTGTTGAGCCGCAGCGGTCATGAGGGCCTTCTCCAACTCGTGCCAGGGATCTTTGTGGCTGCTCACCGTGTAGATGGCCAGTGGGCCCGACGAGCTCGGTACATCTCCCGAAATTCGGATGTCCAGGCCCATGTCGCGACTCGAGAGCTCGCGGATCATGTCAATCGCGATTCGACAGGGGCAAGCGGCATTGGGCTCTGGGATGGAGATGTCGGTACCGGAGGTCGCCATGCGGAGCACATGCTTCGCCAGGAGAACAATCATTGCCTCCTCGACGGATTCCCAGTGGATCATGGCGCCGAGCATGCCCTCGAGGTCGGTGAGGGGGGCATGGAGATCACGACGGACCGCTTGAAAGAGGCGCTCGGCCGTACGATCATCGGGACCCGACCTCTCGGTGCTCTCAAAGGTCTGGAATTGTAGGGTGTATGTTCCGGGTGTCAGGTCCTCCAGGTCGTTGATACTTCCCACAAGGGTTTCACGCCACATGTCACCGAGTCTGCCGGTGGGGTTGGGGCTCATGGTGAGGGACGGGTCACCCTCGCCGATCTCGACGGCAAGCGTCATGACGGGCTCTTCGGGGTTGGTGAATCCGATATCTACAGTGAGTGGTCCGGGGGTAAGGGCAGCAAGAATGTGCTTCACGGTGATCCAGGGTGTTTGTTGTTATGTTCGCGAGGAACGACGAAATCCTATAGTAAAATAAGGTTTTTGTCAATACTCTTCAGCTGGGCTAAACTGTATCTATTATGGCTATCTGGTGGATCTATCCAATTATCGCAAGTTTTCTCTTATCTCTTCTACTGAGCGACGTTGGTCGTAGTTTTGGGCGAAGGTTAGGTTTTTTGGATCGACCTGCAAAACCCCGCAAGCAACATAAGGGAGGGATTTCAACATTAGGTGGCGTCGCTGTCTTCATAGCTTTTTCAATTGTCGTCCTTGCTGTGCTATTGATGACCGATCATTTTACATTAGGTGAGATATCTCATAACCATTTCATTGGATTTCTCATCGGAGGTTTTGTGTTGATTGTCGGCGGTTTAGTTGATGACAGATATGATCTTGCACCGAAGTATTCCATTTTGTTTCCAGTAGCCGCGGCGCTCTTAGCTGCAGGTTTTGGTATAGGAGTGTCTAAGATTACAAATCCTCTCGGTGGTTTTTTTGAGATTAGTGAATTGTTATCATTTATTGTTACCTTTTTATGGTTACTTGGTGTGATGTATACAACTAAGCTCCTCGACGGCCTAGACGGTCTTGCAGGAGGCGTGAGTGCCATTGGAATGCTTATTGTAGCTTCGCTTGCTCTGAGCGTTGCGTTCTATCAGCCTGACGTTGCATTGCTCGCACTTATCGGCTGCGCGGCACTAGTAGGATTTCTTGTATGGAATACTCATCCGGCTTCATTATTCCTGGGTGAAGGGGGAAGCACACTGGTTGGATACATGCTCGCAGTTATGGCTGTGATAGCAGGGTCTAAGATAGCGACAACATTACTAGTCGTTGCAATCCCACTTTTTGATATTATATTCGTTGTTTGGGATCGAAAGATGGCGGGCCACTCGGTAACAAAAGGAGATCGTCGTCATCTGCATCAACGTCTTCGTGATAGCGGTTGGTCAATTCAGAAAGTAGTTTGGTTTTATTATATTGTCGCTTTAGCTTTCGGGCTTACTACGCTTATCTTTGAAAGTTGGCAGAAGTTAGTTGCTCTCGTGGTGTTGTTCGCGATAACTTTCATTGTCATCCGTGCCGTTTCAATTAAGAAAGTATGACTCGCCCAATCGATTCTGTTTTAGCTCTCGGTGACCTCATAGTAAATTTCATTGTGCTAGCTGCCTATTATGTGGGAGTGATTTTTGGATCAGTTGCTTCGATTGCTCCGAGTATCGTTGCAGATGACTTTAACTTTGATACTATTGCGGTTAAGGATGCCTCGCTCAATGTATGGATCGCAAAAAGTGATACAGAGCAGAGAAACGGACTTTCTTTTTTTGAAATGCATCAGTTGGAATCTCGAAACATTGATGGAATGCTATTTGTATACGAAGATAGTTCTGTAGCAAATTTTTGGATGCGCGGGATGCAATTTGATTTAGATTTTGTTTGGATTAAAAGTGGGGAAGTCGTAAAGATTGATGAGAATATTTTATCTCCCGCAAATAACAATGGTGATACGATGACAATTTCGTCGGATCCGTATGAGGTAGGTGCTGTTTTAGAGTTGCCAGCAGGGCAGGTAGATACTTTAGATATCAAAGTCGGAGATAGCGTTGAATTTTAATAGATGCACGAAAACCCCAGGCACGAATACCATGGGGCCGAGACGGAGGGCTTCATTCTACAGGTATGAGCCTGAGAGTATGCCGAGAAAATAGAATGCGATCATACTGAGAAGTATCGCGCCAAGTACATGGCCATGGAGATACATTCTCATGAATTTTCCAAACTGATTATTCCTGAGCCGATGGAAGTGCGTTTGCCAGTCGCTGTTGTAGCGATGGAATTCGTAGACATCGTCCGAGATCTTGAGTTGGCTCGTAGGGTCTTGATCCGGGAATTCAAGCATATAGTGGTTGAAGAGTTCACAAAATTCCTCACTCTCGTATGCTGAGTCGAGAATGTACCAGGTGAGCATTCTCCTAAGCACCCACTCTCGATACGTGGTAAGTGGGTGGAGGGCTACGTTTGCGATGGTCATCAAGATGCCACGATGCTCTTCGGCGCCATTACCGGGATTCATAATCTACCAACTTATGGGAACGTGGTGAATGTACAGATTGCGGACGAGGTGTCCGACGCAGAAGTTTGCCATTTCTTAGTGTTATTGTCAATATATAGGGCTATTGCTTGACGAGAAGGGGGTTATTTGCTATTCTTTTGCCGTTAAATAAGGAACGCCTGCTAAGGTTATAAATCGTCATAGACGTGCCAATTGCAGCGATAATCCCACACTTGCGTATGTTTGCAGTAATCAAAACTGGAGGAAAGCAGTATCTTGTAGAGGAAGGGCAAGAGTTGCGAATTGAGAAGCTAGAGTTGGAAGATGGTGCAAAGGTTGAGTTCGATGCCTTGCTCGTATCTGATGACGAAGGAAAAGATACTAAAGTTGGTGCGCCAACTACTGGTATAAAGGTAGTAGCTTCTGTTGTTGAAACTCGAAAGGATAAGAAGGTTTCAGTGATCAAGTACAAGCCGAAGACTCGTTACCGACGTAACGTTGGTCACCGTCAGATCCTGACAAAGATCAAAATTGAGAAGATCGGATAGAAAAAAGAGGCCTTCGGGTCTCTTTTTGATTATCCGATCTTTGGTGTCGGGGTGGAGGGTATTATATTTTAATTTTCATACATTAGGCGCTAAAAATACGCAACCGGGTTGCGTATAGTAAAGGTGGGTAGTATTGACCGTTTGGTCATTTTTTGATAAAACGCGCTAGCACTTAGGAGGTGGCATATTAACAGAGTAAACGATCGGACGACCGTGAAGGTCCTTCGATATCTCATCGCTTCAATCTTGACCGGTTTGGTCATAACAACTTGCGGAGTACTCATCCTCGGATCGGTTTGGAAAGCCTGGTACGTCTATCTGGTTCTTTTTCTCCTGCCCGGCATGCCGAATCCGGCGAATCTCATGGCTTGGCCATGGAGCGCTGGAATCACGCATTCGATGCGGTGGCTGTTGAAGATCAATCTCGTGGTCAAGAACCATACGGATCTCCCACGCGGACGACCAGTAGTCCTGATCTGCAATCATCCGCCAGCGGCGTTCTTCCCGATCCTCGTGTGGGCGTCGATGACGAACCTTCGCTTGCTCCCGGTAGTTGTGAGCAAGGCGAGTAATCTGTGGAACGCGCTTCTGGCGATAGTGATTTTTCCGTCACTCGTGATGAAGGCTCTGATGGTGACGACGCGTGGCAATGGGTGGGGTGCGTGGCTTGTCGAGAAACTCTCGCGGCTGATGGTGACTCGCTGGTCTATGCTGATTATCTTTGCCGACGCTCATCGTCCTGAGTCGAAAAAGGCTCTTGCCGACTACGAGCGCATGGTGGAGGTTGTGCCCAGTATTCAGTATCAAGATAGACTCGGCGCGTATCACTATGCGGGTGTGTATTCTGCACTGAAGGCACTTGGGCTCAATGCTTCGGTAGTCGCGGCTACAATGTCGTTCCCTCGTGGAGCTACTGGTTGGAAAGCTCCGTGGCGTGTGTACGGTGAAACGATCGCCATTCGTATACGCGACGTGACACACATCTTTCAGTCAGCGATGCTTGAGGAGGTGGGTGAGGGTGGGCGACCTACAAAGTTCATCGAAGCTATCAATGATCTCGCATGTGATGAGGACTCTTGGATCATCACTCGAAATCGCTAGAGTGCCATATGTCGGCAAAACGACTTACGACCGCCCATCTCCGGGCGGTCGTTGTGCATCTGCGTGGATTTATTTGCTGTAAAGCCTTTCAAATATTTTGCTTGCTGGCGTATTTACTAAATCAGCTGCCGTTTCTTTTGTTAGCTCTTTGTAGCGTTTTATTATTTTAAAACCAAGGCTGTATCCAGTCCACTTTTTTATACCAAGATCGTCTGATCCATAAAACCATGCAGCATGATTGTAATCTTGATGAAACTCTTTTTTTGCCATTTTTTCTGTTGTGACAAGTTCTTCAGTGGTTAGATTTGTTGCCCAGGGCTCAGCTTCGCCACCCGTTACTTCAAGTTGAAAATGGTCGGCGAGACCTTCTGTGACCAATGCTTCAAATAACGTTTCACCGTATCCGGGGCTCTGCCATCTCAAACAGTGGTGACCTTCATGAAGAATTGTTTTCCGAATTCCTTCTGAAAGGGCGTGTTCTAATTTGTCTGAATTAACATCCAGGTAAAGGTAGATTGTATTCTCGCTCGAGCTATATCCTCCGGATCCAACTTCTGGAATAACACTCGGTGGATTGTTTTCAACGATTACATCAATATTATCAATTGTAAGGTGTTCATTGAATAAAATGAATGCATTATCAATTTCTGATTTTATACGATCTAAGTATTTATCGAAGTGCCCAGCACTGTTGAGTATATGGGTTTTTATTGCCATAATTTCAGTTTATTACTTACACATCCCTCCGCCCTGTAAGGGCATCACTCAACGTTACTTCATCTGCATATTCTAAATCGGCTCCGAGTGGGAGTCCACGGGCAAGGCGGGTTACTCGTCGCTCTGCTGACTTTAACTGGCGGGAGAGATACATCATTGTTGTCTCTCCATGAACATCCGGTGAAAAGGCTAGGATTAGTTCTTTAATCGCTGGCTCATCGCGTAAACGATCAAGTAGTTTATCAAAATTGAGTGTCTCAGGCGTTTGTCCTTCAATAGGGTTCAACGTACCACCAAGTACAAAGTAGCGGCCTTTGAAAGCTCCAGTCGCTTCAATGGTAGAAATGTCACGAGACTCTGATACAACGCATAACATCGTATCTGTTCGTGATTTGTCGCGGCATAGGGTGCATGTAGGTTCTTCTGAATATGCAAAACATCGCCCGCATCGACTAATCTGTGCTAGACCCAAAACAGCCTGCGCCAACTGTTCCCGTTGATGCGATGACATACGCAGCAAGGCAAAGGTATAGCGAAGGGCTGTCTTTGGTCCGACGCCCGGAAAAGAAGTGAGTGCGGCGACGGCACGGTGAATTGGTGCTGGAAACTTTCTCACGGAACTATAACGTTATTGTAATTTGGTTCTTATTCCTACCCCATCATGTCTTTAAAAGCATCGAGGCCTCCCATGTCTTTCATCTTTGCCGCCATTTCACGCTGAAGCTTCTTACTTGCATCGTTGAGAGCATCTTTCACGGCGCTGGCGATCTTTTCATTACTCATCTCACCTTCGATCTTTACACCTTGGCACTGCTGGTTTCCGTCAATTGTCACCATGACATCTCCGCCAGCTGCCTTACCAACAACCATAACTTCGGCAAGAGCCGCTTGCATGATTTTGGCCTGAGAGCGCATGTCTTTGATTTGTTTGATTTTGTTAAACATATGGAAGTCGTTAAGTTTTTAAGTCGCTAAGTCTTTGAGGCTGAAATTCGTTTGATATGTATATTTATACCAGCAGCCAAGCCCTCATACCGTGATGTTAATTGGGCGTAGTGGGAAGTATCTAGAAAATTAAGATCTTTTGCAAGCTCTAATTGTGATAATAGCTCTTGTATCGAGCCTCGAGAGAAGATGAAGAAGCGGATTCGTTCTTTTGTTGATTGGCGTCCCATACCTTCTGCAATGTTGGACCCTACCGATACTGATGCACGACGCATTTGAGATATCAAGCCAAAACGTTCAACTTGTGGAAAATCGGATGTTACTTGATATGTCTTGATGCACAGCTTGTGCGCTTCTTGCCAAGTGCGTAAATCGCGGAATGAACGGATTGTCATGTTATCTGACACTTAACGACTTAACTACTCAATTACTAAGCGACTTTTGTAATTTTATCCTTTCGGTGGGATTCCAGGAGGCAATCCTACATTCGGGTTTGGACCTTTAGACGGAGCACCAACTGGAACTGGGTTTGGAGCAGGCGCACTGTGATTCTCCATATTTTTGAAACTTGCACGAGTCTTATCGAAAAACAAGCGAACAATCCCGGTTGGACCGTTACGATGTTTAGCGATATGAAGCTCAGCAAGGTTCTTTTCTTCAGGCGTTAACTCATCTGGCTGATAGTTTCTGTCTGCCGCCTTACGATACAGGAAAAGCACAACATCCGCATCCTGCTCAATTGACCCAGACTCACGAAGATGAGATAGCTTAGGAATTGCCGGTTTAATGGACTCAACAGCACGAGAGAGCTGTGCAAGCGCCAGTACTGGTACTTCGAGCTCACGACCGATCTGTTTAAGGCCTCGAGAGATCTCAGCAACTTCGTTTACACGGTTTTCACTATTTCGTGAGCGACCTTCCATGAGCTGTAGATAATCGATAACAATTAGCGACAGTCCATGCTCTGCTTTAAGTCGTCGAGCCTTAGCGCGAAGCGACATGATGTTTGCAACCGGAGTGTCGTCAATGTAAATAGGAGCCTCTGAGAGTGATGCCAGAGCCTCTCCAATGCGAGGGAAATCATCATCACGATCTGAAAGACGACCAGTACGGAGTTTCCAAAGGTCAACGTTAGCCTCGGCACATATCAAACGATCCACAAGCTGCTCCTTTGCCATCTCGAGCGAGAAGAAACCGACTGGAGCATTCTGTCTAACTGAAACATTTCGAATAATATCAAGGGCCAAACTAGTTTTTCCAACGGAAGGACGCGCAGCGAGAATAATAAGGTCTGCTTTTTGGAAGCCGGCGAGTAGATTGTCGAGTCCTTTGAATCCAGTTGCAATTCCACGAAGCTTTCCGCGTTCACGGTGAAGCTCGTCAATACGATCAAACGCTCCGGTCAAAACTGAGCGGATGGCAACGAACGTTTTCTGAATGAAACCTGACGACACATCAAAAAGTTTCTGCTCTGCGCTGTCGATGACCAAGTCAATGTCTTCATTTTCGTCGTATCCGAGTTCTGTAATTTCACTCGCAGCTTTCAACAGTTTTCGAAGTGTAGATTTTTTCTGAATGATTTGCGCGTAGTTTTTAATGTTTGCAGAAGTGGTTACGGTGTTTGCCAATTCCACAAGTTGCGCCCGTCCACCAACTCGAACAAGTTGCTTCTTTTCTTCAAGTCGGTTACCTACAGTTAGAAGATCAATCGGCTGATGACGCTCAAAGAGGTCCAGCATGATATCAAAAACGATGCGATGAGATTCCTTGTAGAAATCTTCAGCATGCACAACGTCGAGCACTTTCATCAACGATTCTTGATCAACAAGAATAGCGCCAAGGAGCGACTCTTCCGCTTCAAGATTGTGTGGGGGGATTTTTACAGCCATAAATATATCTATCTTTGTCTGTGACATCTTGACTCAAAAGGTCGTTGCCGGCAAGTGTGTAGACTGGGGATCAACGGTGGACGTTCGTGTTATACTTCTTGCATATATGAGGAAACGTACGCAAGCATTCGTCAGAAGCACCCAGGCATTGATCGGATCCGTTATAGGGGTCGGAATTTTTGGTATTCCTTATGTTTTTGCTCAAGCCGGGGTAGGGATCGGTTTGATTTACTTGATTGTGCTAGGTGGTGTGAACTTGCTGATGCTCCTTGCATACGTAGATATTGTAGTAAACACAAACGGTCATCATCGATTAGTCGGAAATGTAAAGGAATATCTGGGAGATCATTGGGGGTGGTTGATGACGATAGCGCTCTTTTTCAGCTCATGGGGAGCGATGGTTGCGTACATTATCTTGGGTGGGGAGTTCCTTCATTCGATTATCTATCCATTAACTGGAGGTACAGTTTTCCAGTTTCAAATTTTGTTTGCTGTAGTTTTTGGCTTTTTGTTGATCGGTGGCTTGAGTATGATTTCCCGCTTGGAAGTCGTATTTGTGTTCGCACTGCTCATCATGTTGGTACTCATTATGGTAGGCGCTTTGCCGCATGCTGATGTTTCCAATTTGTTGGAGTGGAATACAGAGAGTGCATTCTTGCCGTTTGGAATTGTTCTGTTCGCGTTTGGAGGGTTGGCAGTGCTACCTGAAATGAAAGACATACTTGGAAAGAATAAAAGTTTACTTAGACCATCTGTTGTTCTTGGGTTTGCGACGATCGCTCTTATGTATGCACTCTTTGCAACGATAGTAGTGTCTGTTACAGGTGCCGCTACAACACAGGAGGCAATTCTAGGTTTGGGAGAGGTGATTGGTGATTGGGCTGTCACACTTGGTTCATTAATTGGGTTTGTAGCTGTAGGAACAAGCTTCTTGATTTTGGGTGTTCAGATCATGAATAGTTTTATGTATGACTATAAACGTCGATACATGCTGTCATGGGCTTTTGCCGGTGGTGTGCCGGTCGTCGTGTTCTTGCTGGGTGCACGGGACTTTATTGATGTTATCGGATTTACCGGTGGAGTGCTCGCGTCACTCGTTGGGCTGATTACGATCCGAATGTATTTAAAAGCGAAAGTTCATGCATGCACCCCAAAACGTTGTTTGGCTATTCCTAGCTGGGCAATGTATTTGGCGAGTTTGATTTTGTTTGCCGGGATGATCGCTACGATCGTCGGGCTTTAGAGGATGATTTTAATGGCTGAATATAAATATACTACGCTTACTATTTTGGCCTGAAATAAGGCTTTTTTTGTTTATTCTAGTCACTTGCTATTGACAAAAGTGCTAATATAGGCTATAGTCTTTTTATCAGAATCAGAAAAGAGACATAAACTTCTAGGACACTGGTTGCGAATCAATACATGGTTCTCGAGCATCGTTCTAGAAGAAGGAGTCTGGCAACATATAAGGTTTGCCACCTATACACCCCAACTGTGGCTGTGCCAGATGGAGCACACGCTAAACCTGCTGACCTGTTTAAGCTGTCCGCTGTACGACCCCGAGGTCGTCGACTGTAAGATACGATCCCTTCGGGATTCGTAAGTAGGATGCGCCCCTTGGGAGCGCAAAAGCAGAGTAAGCTCGCTAGTCAATATTGATAAGTATCCGGGTGAGCGGAGTTATCATGGACTGGTAGATGCACCCTGAAGAAGGGTTTCTCACCACACGCGGGCCACTTGCCCAATCTGTTGACGAATACGACGAAAATTAGCCTTGGCGATGGCTCTGTTCTTAAGTGAGCGGGGTCATCGCCCCACGTCTCCTTGTGGGGACGTTCACGTAGTATGCGGCGCCTTCTCATTTGGGGGCGTCGCGTTTATTTTTGTACGGTAATATGTAGCTACGATCATCGGGCTTTAAAAATCGCGAGTAAACAAAAAAAAGTCATTTCTGACTTCTTTTTTATATAAAACTATATTTTGTTTTTCTGCATTCCGTATGCCCGCACAACGTTCATGAGTAGGTACGCCACTGTAAGCGGCCCAACTCCTCCGGGAACAGGTGTGACAAACGCTGCTTTCTCGCGCGCAGGTCGATCGACGTCACCAACAGTTTTATCACCAACTTTATTTGTTCCAACGTCAATTATGATTGCACCGTCTTTGATCATGTCTTTCTTTATAAACCCAGCACGACCAACAGCGATGACTATGATATCAGACACGCGTGTCTTTGCTGCAAGTGCGCCAGACTCAGGCGAGAAAAACTGTGCGTCAATATCTTGTTCTGCAAGTAATGCCATTAGCGGTTCGACAAACACTTCGTTGTTTGCAATGACAGTTGCCGTCTTCTGCTTAAGCGGCTGGTTACTTGCTTGAATCAATCGCATGATACTGAGAGCCACAGGAGGGAAGAGTGACGGTTCACCTTGCGAACGAAGCTCACGGTTGTGTGGGTGGAAGCCGTCTATATCTTTTGTAGGGTCAATTGCTGCGATCACTGCATCTTCATCTTGCGTTGGAAGCGGAAGCTGTACAAGGATTCCGTGTATGTCATCTCGCACGTTGAGCGCTTCCACAATCGCGACAAGCTCCTTAGTACTCGTACCAGCAGGAGGCGTAATTTTTTCAAAGTAAATCCCAGCTTCTTTTGAAGCTTCTTCTTTGAGCCGAACATATAGGTGCGACGCTGCATCATCTCCTACCAAAATAGCTGCCATCCCAGGCGGGTGGTCGAGTTTTGCTATTCGCTTTTTCGCCTTCTCACGAATAGACGCTGCAAGTTGTTTTCCTTTGAGCAATTCAGCCATATCGCGGGAAGAATAGCCGTTTATTGCTGTGTTGTCAATGGAAACTGGTCCGCGAGCTCTTCTACTTCGCGTCGTATTGAAGTTAGTTCATCTGGTTTATCTTTGTTTGTGATAGCGCGATCAATCCAGCCTGCAATGAGTTTCATGTCATCTTCTTTCATACCGCGAGTCGTAAGTGCCGGTGTTCCCATACGTACTCCTGATGGATCAAAAGGTCTACGTGGATCATGTGGAACTGTATTTTTGTTTACAGTAATACCAACGGCACCTAGCGCATCTTCTGCCTGCTTACCTGTCACTTCTTTATTTGTAAGATCCAGAAGTAGTAGATGAGTTTTAGTTCCTCCGGTTACAAGATCAAAACCTTTTTCAAGTAAATGATCTGCAAGTACTCCGGCATTTTTCACAACTTGCTGTGCGTAAGTTTTAAACTCTGGCTGCATCGCTTCCTTTAGTGCTACGGCGATAGCGGCTGTTTGGTGATTGTGTGGACCACCCTGAAGACCAGGGATAATTGCCCGATCAATAAGGGTTGGAATATTCTCGGCGGTTCTCTCTACCTTTTTAAGAGGAGTTGATGGATTTCCGTTTGCAAGAATCATCGCACCACGAGGCCCGCGAAGAGTTTTATGTGTAGTAGTTGTAACGACGTCAGCGATTCCAACTGGGTTTGGATGCTCTCCACCTGCAACTAGCCCCGCAACGTGGCTCATGTCTGCAAGTAAGAACGCTCCAACTTCGTCGGCAATCTCTCGGTACGCGGCCCAATCATATTGCTGTGCATATGCAGATCCACCGGTAACAATAAGCTTTGGACGATGTTCAAGAGCTAGCTCACGCATTTGATCCAAGTCGATAAAACCATCTTTACGACATCCGTACTGAACACTGTTGTAGTAGGTTCCAGAAAAGTTTACTTTCAAACCATGCGTCATGTGACCTCCATGGAAAAGTTTCAGTCCCATCATTGTGTCTCCCGGCTCAAGAAGTGCGAAGTACACGGCGATGTTTGCAGGGCATCCTGAATGAGGTTGGACGTTAGCGTGACTTGCACCGAAAAGTTTCTTTGCGCGATCGCGCGCAATATTCTCAACAGCATCAACGTTGTCGCATCCGCCGTAGTAGCGCATTCCCGGATATCCTTCTGAGTACTTGTCTGTAAGCCGGCTTCCAAGAGCTTCAAGTACTGCCTGTGAAGTATGGTTTTCAGACGGGATCATTTCCAGTCCTTCTTTTTGTCGTGCTACTTCTTTGGCTACGAGGTCTGCGATTTCTGGATCGTATGATTGTAATGACATAAATTTTTGCTAAAAATGAAAAACAGAGAGCTCATCCTCAGTCCTTGCGAACGAAAAATGAAAAGTTCCAGTTCCCGCTAATTTGTTGGATCTCTTAGCATACGAATATAGTAGCGCATTACCTCCGATTCAAACAGTGTATAAATAATGACCGATCTGTTAAAAAATGGTACATTTTCGTCAATATGATGCAATCAAAGAACGTACATATCGTGGGAATTGGGGGTATTGGAACCTCTGCTGTGGCAAAGTTGTTTTTGTCGCGTGGGGCGTCTGTTTCAGGGTCCGATATGCATGAAAGCGAGCTGATCACTGACCTTCGTGGCCGCGGCGTTGATGTTCTCATAGGGCATTACCCGGCAAATATTCCAGAGGGTTGTGATTTAGTTGTGTACACTCGTGCTGTCGTTGAGGCGAACGTTGAGCGGCAGGCGGCCGTAGAGCGCGGAATCAAACAACTATCGTACCCAGAATTTCTCGGAATACTCGCTAAAGATTACAAAACGATTGCGGTGAGCGGAACGAACGGTAAAAGTACAACAACGGCGATGATTGCAGCGACGTTGATCGAAGCTGGTTATGATCCGACTGTCATCGTTGGAACAAAAGTTCCGGGTTGGTCTGATGGTAACTTACGAGTTGGGAAGGGTGAGTGGTTGGTGCTCGAGGCATGTGAGTACATGGCGAGCATGCTCGAAATTCATCCGAACACGGCGGTCATTACAAATATTCAAGAAGATCATTTAGACTTTTATAAAGACATCGATCATATTCGTGAGACTTTTCAGAAGTGGATTGATTGCCGCGAAACTTGTGCGCAGGTTGTGATAAACCGTGATGATGCTGAGTCTCAAAAGTTAAAGTCAAAGTATGTTTCTTCATTCGGAGTTGATGGGCGGAAAGTAGGTGATAAAAAACAGACCTTCGATGTAGTTGGCGTTGAGGTTGAGCTTGCGATTCCGGGTGAGTTCAATGCACAGAATGCTGCTGCCGCTTTGACGGCCGCGCATATCGTTGGGGTGCCAGACGAAGCTGCAGTGAAAGCGCTCGGGGAATTCAAAGGAACGTGGCGTCGATTTGAACATGTTGGAATGTGGAAAGAGGCGGATATATTTTCTGACTATGCTCATCATCCGTCAGGTGTAGCTGGATCTATTGAGGCGTTTCGCGAGTTCTATCCTGATCGAAGACTGATCGTAGTATTCCAACCTCATCAGCATTCTCGTACTCATGAAATGTTTGATAAATTTGTTGAGTCATTTGATGGGGCTGATATTTTGGTACTGTCTGAGATTTACGAAGTTACCGGCCGAACAGAAGAAAAGTTTGAATCTTCAAAGGATTTGGCTGACCAGGTGCGTAACCGTGGGCGCAACGGTAAGGTTTTGTATGCAAAAGATTTGGGAGAGGCGGAAGATCATCTCCGTTACGCTGTGCAGAAAGATGACGTAATAGTTTGCATGGGAGCAGGTTCGATTGATTCAATAGCTCGTAAGATCGCAGAATAGTATGAAAAGGAATCGAGGATGGGAACTTCTCTATAAGAGTGAACGTTACGGAATGTGGTTTGCTTTTTTCGCTACTGGTGCTCTTATATTCAGCACTATGTTTGTATACAGCGAAGTACTTGTTAATATTTTGCCTGATTGGTTCCATGAACCATTTATGAGGGATAAACGGGGGAATGATGTTGATCTGATTTCTATCATTGCTTTGTTAGTAGTTATCCCTGCTTATATTTCGGTTCAAAAGATCAGAGACAAGAAAGTAGAGGGAAAAAACAAAAGTGGAAAAACCATTGACGGTGATGGCTACACGATTGCTGCATTAAGTTTATCAGCCCTGTATCTATTCATTTATTTAATCTGGTACGTTATAGAACTCTATGGATAGTATTGGCAAACAATTAAAAACGAACTTTCGAGCTCGACTACTTGAAGGCGATATTATTGTTTGTATGTGTGCTGGATCAATTGATTCACTAGCACGAAAGTTAGTATGAAAAATCCAGAGAGTGAAAAAGCTGGAATGTGTAGTCATGGTAACTTTTCGGATAGCTGTGTTAAGTGTCGAGAAGTGATTATAGAAAAGCATGATCAGTTGGATAATGAGGGTGTTTACGTAATTCACGGTCAAGAATCTGGCGCTGTAGCATTCGGTTCTATCCATACAAATAACCCTGAAAGCATCACTATCGCAAAGCTTAAAGACTCATTAAATGAATATGAGCAGTCTGTAGAGCGTGCTGAGATTTCGTTGATGGTTGAAGGGATGCACGGGCAGGAAGGTCAGCTAGACGTTGAAAAGCTTATGGAGGGAGTGTCAACGCTTGGAGAATCCGTTAAGCGGCATGGCGAATCTGGCGTTTTATTCTGGTACGCAAAACAGGCGCTAGATAAAGGTGAGACTGTCAAAATTACATCTCCAGAAAGACCTGAAGATGATATCGTAACCGTGTTACATAAAGAGGGTTTTGCCGCTGAGGATATTGCTACGTATCTTTCGCTTCGTGCGCTTACAAGTAGCGTGGGGAGAGGGGTTAAAAGAGATGAACCAATGGCTTTGTTAAAACAGAAATTTGCTCGTGAGGCTTATCATATTGATCAACTGACTGGAGCTGGATGGATTGAGGATGTGCGTACGGAGGCGGAGCTTAAGGAGATGGTTGATAAAGATCCAGGTGCTCTTAGCGCTTATGTAGAGTTGGTGGGTGCCCAGTTTTTAAGCAGGTTAAATGCGCGGGTGATGGAATTGGGGTCTAAAATGGGTATTTCTACGACTGTTGAATCTCTTTTTTCGGGAGATTTGCAAAACGTTTCCATTGATGATGTAAATGAATTGTCTGATCCGTTAGATTTTTCTGGGCGTGATACGCCGGTAAATAAAGTTTCTGGTCGATGGAATGCGTTGCGTGACGAATATCTATTATCTTCGATACAGGAATCTATTGCGCAAGGAGAGAAGCCATTTGTAGTTTTTGGAGCCTCACATGTAATTGTTCTTGAAGATTCGCTAAAGGGATTATGAATAAACTAAAAGAAATTTTTGGTGATAGGTTCTTGACCGATGAGCCGCTTGCGAAACATTTGAATTTCAGGATCGGTGGACCTACAAAATATTTCGTTGAAGTAAAAACGATTGAAGAATTGCAACACGCACTTGCGGCCGCAAAGGAAAACAGCGTTGAGACGTTTGTGTTGGGAGGAGGGTCAAATACCCTTGCGAGCGATGCTGGGTTCGATGGTTTGGTTATTAAACTCGCCTTGCGTGCTCATCAGATTGACGGCACAACGGTTGTTGCCGAAGCCGGGATGATATCAGCGGCTTTGGCGCGTGTAACTGCTTCTGCGGGTCTTTCGGGATTTGCTTGGGCTATCTCACTTCCAGGAACTATCGGTGGAGCTGTCCGTGGTAACGCCGGATGTTTTGGGGGCGAGATGAAAGACACAGTAGTGAAGGTAGAAGTATTGCGAAATGGAAAAATAGTTGAACTCTATGCTGCTGACTTAGAGTTTGGTTATAGGGATTCTAAAGTGAAACATAACGACGATATTGTTTTGCGCGTTTGGCTTGAGCTCGCGCAAGGAGATTCAGAGGTGTTGTTGCAGCAATTAAAAGATACGGTTGAGGCTCGTAAGGAAACTCAGCCGTTACATGCTGGATCAGCAGGATGCATTTTTAAAAACTTTGAGTTTAGCGACGTCTCTGAAATTGAAAAGCTAGTGAGTGCTACGGATGTTCCAGAGCCGATGATTACAGGTAAACGTATTTCTGCTGGTTGGATTATCGATCAGGCCGATTTGAAGGGTACTCGAATTGGAGACTCTGCAATCAGCGACGAGCACGGTAATTTTCTCATCAACCATGGAAAAGCAACGGCAGATGAGATCGTACAACTCATTGCTCTCGTGAAAACACGTGTGCGCACTCAGTTTGGTATTCAGCTGCAAGAAGAGGTTCAGTATTTAGGATTTTAGCAATCGGCTAAACATGATAAACTATAGGTAGAAACTAACCATTTTTACCTATGCGCCTTACAGAAATCAAGGGACTTAACATGGACCTTACTGATGCGATAAAGGATCATGTAGAAAAACGTTTGGAAGGTTTAGAGCGGTTGTGCGAGGATCTTCAGCCATGCGATGTTGCCGCTGTAGTTGGAAAGACTACAAAGGGTCAGCAGAAGGGGTTGATCTTTAAAGCGGAATTTAATCTCAATATTCCGGGTACATTATTGCGCGTTGAGACGGTTAAGGAAGATTTGTATGAAGCGATTGACGTTGCTTTGAAAGATTTAAAACGACAGCTGGTTGCGTATAAAGAGAAGCGTTAATGTTAGTAGGTTTTGCTATAAGAATTTAAATGCAATGAATCCCGAACTAGGTTCGGGATTCTTTCGTGCAAGACGAGGAGTTGTCTTACTCGTAGGTGTTTGCGGCCATTGCCTCGGTGATCACTGTCGCGACCACGTCGGCGCTCCCCAGGTTGTGAGTGTTGGCCTTCGCCATCAGAATGGCGATGACTACAATCAGGGCCACGATGACGTGGTGTGGGCGGATTTCCATTTTCCGTTACCTCCGGTTGTTGTTGTTGTTGTTGTTGTTGTTGTTGTTGGGGTCAGTCGATGTAGATGATCTCGCACGTGTCAGGTGGGGTCACCTTGCAGGTGGCTTCCGACCCTTTCTCGGCGATGATCACAAGATTGCTTACTTCTCGCTCAGCAACATATCCGTGTACGAACATGCGACCGAAGAATGCGGCGAGCACCATTGCTGCAACCGTAAGGTGGCGCATTAAGTCTCCGGGGAATCGATGCATGTTGCATCTAGGTTCACGAAATGCAGGAACGTGTCGTGCACTTTGTGAACCCTTGGAGGCTATCGGCGGTATATCTTCAAATCTTTTGCCTCAGAGATCACGACGTAGTCATGGTCTCAATTGGCGGCCACAGAAAGATTCCTGGGCCTAGGGGAGATGACGGTTGCCATCTCAGAAGATGAAGTAGTGCCGGTTGGTGATGTCTTCACCGTTTTCTGCGATGTCGGGGGTGGGCAGGGCCTCGATCGAGTCGAGTGCCTCGACCAGAGCAGGGCTCAAGTCGGGGGACATCACAGCCTTGAGGGCAGCGTTGTCGTCGGTGGTGGTTGAGGTTCCGGTGCTCAGAGCGAGCAGAACGGCAAGGATGGTGTTGGACATATTGTCCTCCGTTGTGGGGTGGGTGGGTGTCACCAAGCATGTAATGACACTTACTCAACTCACAACTTTTATTTGCATCGCCTTGGAGGTCACCAGCTAGTGATGATCTCAGTTGGCGGCCTAGAGAGATGATTCTAGGACCACGGTTGAAGAGTGAAGGAAGGTTGGTTGGTAGTTCAGGCAGGTGTTCCTTGGTACATCGTCCCGAAGGCCAGGAGGAGCAAGAACATCTTGGCCAGAACCATCATGCTGCCGCCCCAGATTGCGGTCGCTCCACGATCGTAGTGGGGCATACGACGCATCCGAATCATCAGGATGGCGGCGATGGTCAGCGATGCGGCGAAGCCGACGCTGGAAGTAGTGATGCCTGCATCGGTGCAGAGCATGGCGAGAAATTCAGCTTTGAGTTGGGTCGGGGTCATGGTGGCTCCAGTGTGATGCATATGCATCGAGGGTTCACGAAATGCAGGAACGTGTCGTGCACTTTGTGAACCCTTGGAGCTCGTATTACGTATTGCCTCAGAGATCACCACAAGCATGTGATGGTCTCAATTGGCTGGTAGTTGGACAAGAAATGTCCGCGTACCAAGTGCTGTTTAGCCTGTGATCATCATGAGGAAGAACAGACCGCCGAGCATCGTGCCCCCGATCAGGAAAAGTACCGTGATTAGTGCTTTCGCTAAATCTTCGTCCTTTCGTGTTTTTTCTTCTTGTGATCTGATTCTGATCTCGTTGGCTCGTTTCTGCTCATAACTTGGCTGGCGTCGTTTTCTCATTGCTTCTACCTATTCGGGTTACTGCCCGATATGTGGAGGCGTATTTGCCTCAGAGATCACGACATAGTCATGGCCTCAATTGGCAGCCGCGGAACAGTGAAGTTCCGCGGCAGTCAGCTACGTAGTAACGCAGGTGATGGGCCTCAGAGGGAGGCGAGGACATCAGGATTGATGTCGTTGGTCCGGGGCGTGATGCCCATGACCGGGATGGTCGCGCCGCCGTTGGGCTGGAGCGAGTCCATGGTGTCGCTGAGCTTCACCATGGACTCGTGCATTTCGTAGCACGGAATGGCGAACCCGCCGATGGTGAGTGCGAAAGCGAGGCCGAGGTGAATGATTCGAGTCATGATGGATCTCCGAGTTGTAGTGCACTGAGTTGTGCTTGATCCTGACCTAATAGTAGCACGTTTTAGCACTTTTGTCAAGTTACTCTGGACAGAAAAGAGAGAGAAAACCTTATAAAACAAGCATAAAACAGTCTTTTTGTTTTGTATCTTTGAACTAAAATTCAATAACTTTTTAGCCTAATAAAGACAAAGTTGTACGCCTTGTCATTTTCGACATTTTCAGGCACAATAGCGACGTTATACCCAACGGAATGGCCTTTAACATGTACTTTCTAAAAGTGCCTTAAGGTCTACGGGATAAAAACTCATATACAGATTTTGGATAACTCTATTTAAAGTTGTGCTACAGGTTATGCAGAAATTTCTCAAAAAAATCTTCGGAGACGAATCAGCAAAGATTCTTAAAAATCTTGAAAAAGAAGCTGAACCCATTAATGCCCTTGAATCTGGATTGATAGATCTAGATGATATTGCGTTGCAGGCTAAAACGGCAGATTTCAAAAAACGCATCGCTGATGGCGAAACTTTGGACGATATTGCTTATGAAGCATTTGCAGTTGTACGCGAAGCAGCAAAGCGAACACTTAAGCAGCGTCACTATGACGTGCAGCTTATCGGTGGACTCGCGCTTCATCGCAATAAAATTGCGGAGATGCGTACGGGTGAAGGAAAAACTTTGACATCAACTCTGCCAATTTATCTAAACGCTCTTTCAGGAAAAGGAGTTCACGTCGTGACGGTCAACGATTACTTGGCAAAACGTGACATGGTTTGGATGGGAGAGATTTTTACTTTCCTTGGAATGACGATCGGTTGTATCCAGCAAGAAGGTGGCTACTTGTACGATGCTACATTTAAAGCAGACGCAGAAGACGACGAAGCTCGCGACAAAACTGGATCGTTCATTGTGCAGATGGATTTCCTGCGCCCTGCAGAGCGTAAAGAAGCATACGATGCGGACATTACATACGGTACTAACAACCAGTTCGGTTTCGATTACCTGCGCGACAACATGGCGACTACAACGGAACGTCAGGTGCAGCGTGAGTTGAACTTTGCAATTATCGATGAGGTTGATTCTATTTTGAT
Source organism: Candidatus Uhrbacteria bacterium (assembly GCA_018664485.1). Taxonomy (GTDB): domain Bacteria; phylum Patescibacteriota; class Patescibacteriia; order UBA9934; family UBA9934; genus JABJOE01. Next base: position 74,298 of record JABJOE010000005.1, read on the forward strand.
CGACGAGGCGCGTACTCCGCTTATCATTTCAGCACCGGCAGAAGAATCTGCAGAGCTTTACTATAAGTTCTCCGGAATCGTAAAGAATCTAAAAGTCGACGACGATTACAACCTCGACGAAAAACTTCGCGCTGCAACATTTACAGAAGAAGGTCTCACAAAGGTTGAAAAGACTTTGGGAGTTGAAAACTTGTATGCAGAAGGTTTGGCATTGATCCATCACGCGGAACAGGCGCTGAAAGCCCACGCGCTATTTAAGATCGACAAAGACTATGTTGTAGTTGATGGTCAGGTAAAGATCGTTGATGAGTTTACAGGAAGAATTTTGGAAGGTCGTCGATACTCTCAGGGACTACACCAAGCTATTGAGGCTAAAGAAGCTGTTGATATTAAACGCGAGAGTAAGACATTGGCTACCATTACCTTCCAGAACTACTTCCGAATGTACAATAAGCTTTCCGGTATGACGGGAACGGCCGAGACTGAGGCTGAGGAGTTTTATCAGATTTATGGGCTAGACGTTGTTGTTGTGCCGACCAATAAAACTATTGCACGTGAGGATTACACGGACAGAATTTACAAAACAGAAAAAGGAAAGTTCCTGTCAGTTGTTGATGAGGTTAAAAAGATCCACGCAACTGGTCAGCCGATTTTGATTGGTACCGCATCGATTGAAAAGAACGAATTGATCGACACGTTGTTGACGCAGGCTGGAGTGCCGCACGAGATGTTGAACGCTAAGAACCACGAGCGCGAGGCGCAGATCGTCGCACAGGCCGGAAAGCGCGGGTCCATTACCGTTGCTACAAACATGGCCGGTCGTGGTGTGGACATTGTGCTCGGTGGAAACCCGTCGTCAAAAGAAGATCAGGAAGAAATTAAATCACTTGGTGGGCTTTACGTTATTGGTACAGAACGTCATGAGTCTCGACGAATTGATAATCAGCTCCGTGGTCGTTCTGGTCGTCAGGGTGATCCGGGTGTTACGCGTTTCTTTGTGTCACTTGAGGATGATTTGATGCGGATCTTCGCGTCAGATCGTGTGAAGAAAATGATGGACACGTTTAAGATGGATGAAACAGTACCGATTGAAAGTAAGATTATTTCTCGGTCAATTGAGAAGGCACAGGAGCGTGTTGAGGGTCATCACTTTGATACTCGTAAACATGTGTTGCAGTACGACGATGTCCTAAATAAGCATCGCGAGGCGACGTACGTGAAGCGTGATCAGATTTTGCTTGAGGAAGATAAGCCGATTGAGGTTGTTCGCGAGATGGTGGAGCATGAAGTTGAACGTGTTGTGCTGTTCCATACGACAGAACATGCCGATGACGTTGATGTTCCGAAAGAATTTGCTGACAAGAAAAAGAAGGGTGACTGGGATCCAAAAGAGATCGCTGAGTCGCTGGCTACTATTATTCCATTGTCATCTGGATTGTCAGGACAGATTACCGAGACGTTTAAGACCGTATCTCTTGATCAGGAGGTGTTAGCTGGTCAACGTACTGAAGTTATTGAAGGGATGATGGTTGAGGTTGATAAGCGTATTGAAAAGTTAGTCGAGCAGGCAGCCGATGAAGGAAAGCTCGAGAAGACTTTACGTACGATGATGTTGCGTGCCAACGATAACTTGTGGGTGGATCACTTAGAGACGATGCGATACTTGCGTCGATCAATTGGTCTGCGAAGTTATGGTCAGCGCGATCCTTTGGTTGAATATAAAAAAGAGGCGTACGGAATTTTCAATCAGCTTGTACAGTCTGTTGAGCAGGAGATTGTGTACAACGTATTTAAGGTGTCAGAGCAGATGATTGCAACCCAGGCGTTTATTGCGAATGCTCCGAGTATTTTGGAGAAGGCCGGTATTGTTTTCTCAGGAGCGCAGAAGACTATGGCGCGTAAAGCTGCTGTGGCGCTTGCTCAGTCTCGCGTGCAGGGTGGCGGGCAGGCACAACGTCCGGCGCAGACAATTGTTAAAAACAATGTTGCGAAAGTCGGACGAAACGAACCATGTTCATGCGGTAGTGGTAAAAAGTATAAGAAATGTCACGGGGTTTAGTGTGAAAGATCTTGCGCCAGATATTTACCGTCAAAGATTAGTAGTCGAAGGCTATCCGAAGAATCCGATTACTGCGGAGCAGATTAAGGACTATCTGTCGAAGCTTTCGGGTGAGCTTAAAATGGTGACACTTTTGGAGCCGATTGCTCATTTATCACCTAAGTTCGGATGGGCTGGTTGGATTCACTGGGAGACGTCTGGTGCACATTTTTATGCATGGGATAGGCCACGTGTATTTTTTAGTGTAGATATTTATACTTGCCTAAAGTTTTCAAACGAGGACGCGGTAAGATTTACAAAAGAATATTTTGATGCGACTGAAGTAGTTTGGAAAGAAGTGTAATTTTGTATAAATACAGAACTCCGGCCGTGGCAATGCCAAGACCGGAGTAAGAGAGGGGATGAAGGGTGTCGAACCCCCGACCTACCGTTAGCGTTTGCGTGTTGGCGCAAACGAGGCCTACCAGGACCGTAGGTCCGGGCCACGGTCGCTCTCCCAACTGAGCTACATCCCCTAAGGTCGCTACAGTAAAGGAAACTACTGATATATGTCAATTGATGTGAAAATAATCGACTGGACAACTGTACTTGCTGACTGGAAAGATTCCGAAGAAGAAATTTGGCGATCTCATTACACTGAGCGTGGATATGACAGTTGGTGGCAATGGCGTAAGACTTATAGCGCCGAATTTGATTTACCGGCACGCAGATGGACGGAGGAGATAGTTGAAGATCCTCATGACGTAATTCCTGCCATAAAAATCGGTGGGTATCGTGGTTGGAAGATATATCGACCGGCAGGACTTGAGATTGCAACGTTCGCTGACATTGCACGCCATATTGTGGCAGGTGAGTTGTCTATACTCGGTGAGCTACGTATTGATGTGCGTACAAATGAAAAGGTTAAAAACCGTGCAGGAAATTTGCATGATACAACGTTACTCGTATTGCGTTCCGGAGACTTCACAGTGCTACTAGACGGTACGCATCGTGCTGCGGCAATCGCCGTTGAAGCTATTGACGATATAAAATCTTCTTTAAAAGTCACTTTACGAGTTTGCCATTTTGATGACAGCGAGAGGTCATTGCTTGAGAAGTTTGCAAAAGATCGAAGATACGTAGTTAAAAAGAAAAATGACTAACAAGATTCCTGTTTTGTATTCTTTCCGCCGATGCCCGTATGCGATGCGTGCTCGTTTAGCTATCGCATCGAGCGGAAATAAAGTCGAGCTGCGAGAAGTTGTTCTTCGAGATAAGCCAGAGTCTATGTTGCAGTGTTCACCAAAGGGAACTGTGCCGGTCCTTGTCTTACCTGACGGATCAGTAATTGAGGAAAGCTTGGATATTATGCTGTGGGCGCTACGTCAAAGCGATCCGGATCAACTATTACTGGGAGGATCTGCCCCCTGTGGACAACTTTTTATCGATCAGAACGATGGGGAATTCAAGGCAAATTTAGATAAGTATAAATACGCTCAGCGTCATCCGGAACCGGCTGAGTTTTACAGGGCAGAGGGCGCGAAGTTTTTAAAAGATTTAGACGATCGACTTTCCGATACTCCATATCTTTGCGGTGACAGACCGATGTTTACCGACTACGCAATTTTTCCATTCGTTCGCCAGTTCGCACATGTCGATCGAGATTGGTTCGATAATACTGATTACAAAAACCTCCAGACTTGGCTGAAGGGTTTGTTGGATGATAATTTGTTTGAAACGATCATGGTGAAACATGGTCAGTGGCGTGAAGGTGACGCGCCTATACTTTTTCCTTAATTGATTTCTTCCGCAATTTGATCTGCTCTTCTACGGGCAGGTTTTTAATATCCAGGCAACGCTGTGAACAACAATCGTCTAATTTCTCACCACAGTCTTCGCATTGCACTATCAATTCATGGCAAGCATCGTTTGCACAATCTTTCGTAGTATTCGATGGCGCTTTACACGTGTAGCATGATCCTAAAATGTCATTGGTAATCACTTCCGGCTTACGACCATCAAACACGAAGTTTGCACCTTTGTACTTTGATTTTAGTCCTTCTCGATCAATCTGATGTTTGTAGTCGATAATCCCTCCATGCAACTGATTCACATCTTTGAAACCATGATGCTTCAAATACGCTGAAGTTTTTTCACAACGAATTCCACCAGTACAGTATAGAAGAACCTTTTCATCTTCTTTACCCTGGAGTGTGTCGAGTACTTCCGGTAGCTCATCTTTAAAGGTTTGTGCTCTTGGGAGAATGGCTCCGTCAAAATGTCCGATGTCAGACTCGTATGCATTCCGCATGTCGACAACTACAGCTCCACCGTCAATCGCTTCATTAAATGCAGAGGCGGTAAGATGCTCACCAACGTTTTCAACATCGTATGAATCTTTTGGAAGACCATCTGCCAGAATATACTTACGTGCTTTGATGGCTAACTTCCAAAATGAAATCCCATCTTCACTCACTCCAATTTTAAATGGTACGCCGGTAAACTCCGGAATACTATCGACATGCGCTCGGAATGCTTCAAGATTATGATTTGGTACATTGAGCTGCGCGTTTATTCCTTCTTGTGATACGTAGATTCGTCCAAGTACACCAAGCTCCGTCCATTCAATCCATAGCTTATCTCGCAAGCTATCGACGTTATCTAGTCGTACGTAACGGTAGAATGAGATCGATGTTCTTGAAAAGTCCTCGGCTTCAACTAGCGCGAGGGCGTCCTTCTTATTAAGTTTGTTGGCCAATTTCTTCATAATGGGTAGAATAATACGTATAAATATCAAAAAGTCAATGATACGAATATGAAGTCTGTTTTATTTGATTTTGATGGCGTGATTGTTGATTCTTTTGAGTTGTCCTATCGATGTGTAGGAATAGTTAATCCGAATCCGCCAACCAAGGAAGAATATAGGCGTTACTTTGATGGAAATATTTTTAAATCAACAGAAGTAAATCGGCAAAAAAAGAAGTTTGAAGTCAGTGAAGATGATCCATTTAATGTAGAGTATGTTCTTGGTTTGTTGGAGCTTGATCCAGTGGATGGAATGAGTGAGGTGCTTAGAACGCTGAATGTAGATTATCGTTCGGCTATTATCTCATCCTCTATCAATAATCCAATCAAAAAATATTTAAATAAGTTTCAACTTGATGGAATTTTCGAAGAGATATACGGCGCTGAGTTTTCTTTAAGTAAAGAGGTGAAAATTAAAGTAGCACTTGAAAAGTTTCAGATTACCGGTGACGAAGCTGTGTTTATCACAGATACACTTGGCGACATGCGCGAGGCTGCGAAGGTGGGTGTGAAGTCGATCGGCGTTACGTGGGGATTCCAAAAAGAAAGTAATTTGAAAAAGGGCAATCCTGTAGCTATCGTGAATACACCGGAGGAACTCTTAGCAACTATTGAGAGTCTTGGCTGAAACAAATAAACTGTGTAATGGTATGGCTTACGACGAGGAACTGGCGCGGCGGGTTGCAGAACTTGTTTTAGATGAGACGAAAGTTACATCAAAACAGATGTTCGGAGGACTTGCTTTTATGTTAAACGGAAATATGTTCTGTGGAATAAACGGGCATGAGTTGATGTTGCGCGTTGGCAAGGATCAGTATGAGGATATTCTCGCGCGCGAGGGTGCACGTGAGATGGACTTTACAGGTAAGGCGTTAAAAGGCTTCGTGTATGTCGATGAAACGGGATTTGCTACGGAGGATGCGTTGCAGGATTGGGTACTTTTGTCGTACGATTTTGCGGAGACCCTACCAGTCAAAAAAGCAAAGAAAAAGAAGTAATATGGTTTTATTCCCAGATCATAATCAGAAGATGCACAAAAAGCCTGACAGCGAGCCTATTGTTTGGCGTCCTGGTGCATACGGAGTTTTAGAAAATGATAAAGGTGAGTGGTTGATGGTTGAGCCTACGTGGTCAACTCGTTTGGATTTTCCAGGTGGTGGGGTAGAGAAAGACGAATCAATTCACGAGGGTGTGACGCGTGAGTTTTATGAAGAGACCGGTTATCGCGTAGATGTAGATGACCAACCGTTGTTTGTTGATGAGAGTTATTTTTACCATGAGCAACTTGGATATTGTCACTGTGTAATCATGATTTATCGAGCAACGTTGAAGGATGATAAACGCGATGCTCATGTTGTAAATACGTTTGAAGATGGATATGAGATCCGCGACATGCGTTGGGTGAGTCCGGAGTCATTAAAAGAAGAAGATGTCTCACCAATTTTTTGGAAATTTATTCAGTCGCAAAGATAGGTATGTTCAAGCCGGGAATTTACAAACATTATAAAGGTGGCGAATATAAGGTTGAAGGCATCGCAAAACACAGTGAAACTCGAGAAGAGATGATTGTTTATCGTGCGCTATATGGTGACTTTGGTTTATGGGTTCGCCCACGCGTAATGTTCGAGGAAGACGTTGAGGTAGATGGAGTTATGATGCCACGCTTCAAATTAATCCAGGAAATAAAAAACGGCTAGCTTTTTGAGCCGGCCGTTCAATATATCTTGCGGTAGAAGTGCTAGAACTGGAAGCTTGCTACAACGATAGATCCAATACTCACCGCAACAACCAAGATAATCAAAATCGCTCGAAGCCATACGGGAACTTTCGTTTTCACAGAAGCGACTATTCCAATTATCAGCATAAAAAATGCGGAGATTAGAGTAGTGGCAGATCCGATGTTGTAAATTAGATCAGAACCACTTGTAGTTGTGATAAGCGGTCCTCCAAAAGCCGCTAGTAGTAATAGTACGAAGAAAATTGGCCAAAGTATTTTCATAGAGAAGTTTAGTATAATATTGTTAAGGGTATCATATGGGTAATGATCAACCAAAACTATTTGTAGCGACAAAGGCATTTATTGTACATGATGGCAAGGTTTTGATTTTGCGTGAATCAGGGTCGTATAGTGATGGAACGAATTCTGGTAGTTACGATATTCCCGGTGGTAGATTGAATCCAGGTGAGCATTTTCTTGATGCACTAAAGCGTGAGGTTAGGGAGGAGACTGGACTTAGTGTTAAGGTTGGAGCTCCGGTAGCAGCTAACGAGTGGCGCCCGACGGTTCGTGGAGAGGATTGGCAAGTTGTTGGAATGTTTTTTGAGTGTATCGCTCAATCAAATGATGTTACATTGGGCGAGGATCATGATGCATGCGAATGGATCGATCCGAATGACTATGAAAAATATTCAATCATTGGAAATTTGAAACAAGTTTTTGAAGCCTATAATAAACTTAGCTAGACTATGAAAAGATTTCTCGTACTTATATTTCCGTTGCTTCTACTTGGTGCAGGGTGTTCAGATAACTCTACTGAAATTGATGGAAGTATTTCGGATCTCCCGAGCGAGTTTTATAGTTTGATGAATTGGTCTCACGTTCCAGAGGGAGGAGTTGGAACTGTCGCTGACGTAACTGCTACGGCTAGTGTGTTGCTACATTTTGAGGAGTTGGACGGTAATTACTCCGTTGAAGGTATAGCTGAATATCTCCCAACATATTTCGCATGTAGCAGCTCTTATGAGGATACGTTGTGCGCGGTTGAAGGTTATACAAACGGTGCAGTCGGCGGTTCCGCTTATGGGGAGGATGGTGTTTTATGGTTAGAGTTGGAGTGGGCTGGTGTGGACGGAGCTTTGGTTCTTCCAATGGAGGCAATTTCTGTAACAACAGGTTTGAACGATCCAGAACTAATTACCACAAGTCAGCTTCAGTCTACGCTCAGTGCTTCTGGATTTATTGGTACGAAGTTAGAGATTGATTATGCAGATAAATGGTTCTCTGATGATTATGATGAATTGTCAGAAGACGGAGAATCTCTTGACGGTCAAGATGTAACTATTATGGATTTAATGGGAACTGTTTTAAGCGGCACTGATGAGAGTAGCGGGTCAGGTGCTGGTTGGATGGTGTTTTATAGAGAGGATCCGACCAACTCTGCGGAATAGCTATGCAAGAGGAGATATTCATTGCATTAGTTGGAGTAAACGCTTTTGTATTTTTGCTAATGGGATTAGACAAGTGGAGGGCTATACATCACAAGCGACGCGTGCCGGAGAAAACGTTTTATATTCTAGCCTTATGTTTTGGCTCTTTGGGAGTGCTTGCTGGTATGTACGCATTTCGTCATAAGGTCAGTAAGACATCTTTTCAGTTTGTTTTAGCGGTTATTATATTGATTCAGATTGGATTACTAGCGTGGTTTTACGGTGTGATATAATCTCGCTATTAGTTTACAAATAATCATGTTGGTATGTCAGAGGCAGTACAAGATCAAGAGAATGAGCAGGCTACGCAGTTTGAGGTCGCAAAGTCTAGCGCGCCACAGCTCGAGAAGATTTATCATCAATTACAGGCGTCTAAGGCTCGTCGTAAGGAGCTTACCAAGATGTGTAAAGATGAGTTGTCTCACCATGATCGGCATCGAGAAATCGTTGAAGAGATGAAGGAGCTGCGTATGGAAAAGAAGTCAATTGAGCAGGACTTGCGGATGAACGCTCTTGGAGTAGAGGCGGAGTTGGACGAATTAAAGACTGAAATTCTGTCAGACTCTGAATTGCTAGCCGACATTGCTCTTAATATGTACACATCGGGAGAGAATGTTGAGATCGTTGATGAATATGAAAATCGATACGTACCTTTGTTTAAAGTATCGTTCAAGAGACAATAGAAAAACGCTATAAAAACACAGTCCCGCCCCTCGTGTGAGGGACGGGAGAGAGAATCCTTTGAAGACGACTCGGCATATGTCGAGTTTTGTCTTTAGAGAATTCTGCATTACGTTGCGAGGTTTGTTCAGGGCTTGTCGGCTTCTTCGAGCAGCTTGATTCGAGCTTCGAGCTTTCGCAGCCCTGCGCTGTCGTCAATGTTGGCGTGCTCGCATGAACTAACTCGATTTTCGAGCCACTTGAACTCGTCGCCTGCGCCAGTGAACCCGGCGAGCTGGTCTTCGAGCTTCTTCACCTTCGCTTTGAGCTCCACCACCTGATGCGACAGTCCCATTCCGAGCGGGACCTGAATGCACTGGTACCCGTCACCTAGTTTCGGGCCACGAACCCATGCTTGGTCCTGTTTCAGCGTTACATAGCCAGCTCTTCTCTGGCAGTTGGCGTAGTGGTTGTCGGCGTACAGAATTGACGCGAAGTTTACTGCGTCGAGCTTCAGCGAATTGACTTGCAGTTCGAGCTCGTCGATCCGCTGCTGTTTCGTCTTCCCAGCATGCGCCGAGGATGGCGCGAGGAAAGTGAAGAGAGCGATCACGAGCAGAAATTTCAGAAAGTACTTTGTCATCTGGGTTTCCGGGTTTTTGTGCAGTCAGTATTTACCTTAAATTTTGCTATTTGTCAATGACCATTGACTTATTGTACTATCAGTGGTAGTTTTGCGTACTATGGAATCTACAAATATACCAACAGATAAAATAAAAAAACCAACTATTTTAGCTCGCTTAAAGAAGCGTCGATGGTGGGTTGCTGCCGGAGCGATTTTAATAGTGCTTCTCGTTGTTGTTTTCGGACGCAGCGGAGGCGCTGACGTTGAATATGTGACGGCCCAAGTTCAGCGAGGAACTTTAACGCAAACTGTTGAAGCCTCTGGTGAACTGTCATCATTAACTGACGTTGATCTATCTTTTGAAACTTCAGGAACCATTTCCTCAATTCCAGTTGAAGTTGGAGATGAGGTGATCGAAGGAGAGCTTCTTGTGATGATGGCATCAACGGATGTAATCGCTGAATTGTCTCGTGCGCAGGAAACGGTGAATTTAGCGCAAGCAAATATCAACCAGCTTGTTGCCGGTTCGAGCGATGAAGAAGTTGCCTCGGCTCAAGCTTCTTATGATGCTGCGGAGGTTGAATATAATAACGCAATTGTAGTAGGTGGTTTGAACGTTGATATCGCAGCAATTGATTTGTCGCAATCTCAAGAGGATCTTGCTCAGGTGCGAGTAGATAATGATGAAGATACTCTTCAGGCGTATGAAGATTTAAGATCCGTTTTGCGTGAGAACGTAATCGAAATTCGCAGTACTCTCGCTGACGCTGACCAAGTTTTGGGACGTGAGCAGATTGGTATAAATGATGATTTTGATAATATTTTAGCTTCATCAGATTCACAGACTTTAAATGATGCTAATAGAAGTTACGACGAAGCGGCTCGTGTTCGTGATATCGTTGAGTCGGCTGTTTACGCTCTAAGTAATGCGTCAACATATGATGAGCTGAGTGAAGTTGCAACTACTGCGCAGGAGGCATTGGAGACAACTGCTGATGCCCTATATGATACACGGCGAGTTTTGGATGCTACATTTGCAAACTCCGTCAACCTCTCAAAGACGGAGCTGGATACATTTAAAACAACAATTGACGCAGGACGAAATACTATTCAGAGCGAAGAAGAGTCTTTACTTACACAGCTGCAGTTAATCAGTGCTACACAGATCGCTTCAAGTTCTGCGGAGGCGGATGCTTTAAATGATTACGAGAGAACGCTTCAGCTTTATACAAAATCAGAAACCGATCGTGATGCATCGGTTGCATCAGCGTCCGCAACACTCGCGAGTCGTGCAGCGGATCTTGCACAGGTCGTTGTAGCAACGCGCGGAGTCGACATCGCTCCACTTCAAGCACAGCTCGGACAGGCGAGAGCGGACTTGGATGCTGCAAGTGCTCGACTTTCAAAAACAGAATTACGTGCACCGATCACTGGAGTTGTAACGGCAGTACAATTTGACGTTGGTGAATTGGCGTCAGCGGGTTCCGTGGTGATGACTGTGCAAAACACACAGTTGGATGCATATATGGTTACGGTTCAGATTTCCGAATCAGACATTGCAAAGATTGAAGTTGATCAAGTAGCCGAGATGACATTCGATGCTTTCGGTGACGATATCATCGTCGAAGGTAGAGTTATGGCAATTGACCCAGCTGAACAAGCTGTAGAGGGCGTTGTCTTCTATGAGGTTGATGTGTCTCTGGGCGAAGGAATCGCTGGAATGAAGCCTGGAATGTCCGTTGACGTTACAATATTTACAAATCAACTTGACGACACGCTTTACGTAACTCAGCGAGCTATTCTTGAGCACGATAATGTTCCGTATGTACGTATCCCAACTGACATCGGATACGAGGAACGGACTATCGAGAAAGGACTTCGCGCAGATGGTGGACTCATCCAGATTGTGTCTGGAATAGAAGAAGGTGAGTCTGTCATTACATCAATTAAAGAACAGTAGGCTTGCTATGGCCGTACCTCTGATTAAACTTGAAAACATCACCAAGACTTATGTTAACGGTGATGTCGAGACGCCTGTATTACACGGCGTCTCTTTGGATATTATGCCTGGGGAGTTCGTTGCAATTATGGGGCCATCTGGTTCTGGAAAATCAACGTTAATGAACATCCTCGGATTCTTGGACTATTCTTCGAGTGGAAAATACGAATTTGAAGGTGGTGACGTTTCAAAATTAAGTGACGACGATCTCGCACTTATGCGACGCAATAAAGTTGGCTTTGTTTTCCAGTCATTTAATTTGTTGCCGCGTACAACTGTTTTGGAGAACGTTGCATTGCCACTTTTATACATGCAGGTACCGAAGGCTGCGCGTGAGACTGAAGCTCGAAAAGTATTGGCAGCTGTTGGATTGGAACATCGGTTGATGCATCTATCGAACCAGTTATCTGGTGGTGAGCGTCAGCGTGTTGCGATATCACGTGCGCTTGCAGGTGAGCCGAGTATTATTTTTGCAGATGAGCCGACAGGGAACTTGGATTCAAAATCAGGAATTGATGTGTTGAATTTGTTCCAACGTTTGCATGAAGAAGGGAACACGATCGTGATGATTACTCACGAGTTGGAGGCTGCGGAATTTGCAGAGCGGATTATCTCGGTTCGTGATGGGAGAATTATTTCAGATTCAAAAGGTCATAAGCGTAGGACCGGATCATTTAGTAAGTAGGTAAGTATGCTTTTCTCTGACATGGTTGAAGGATCTTTCACGGCGCTGCGACGTAATAAGTCGCGGTCTGGTTTGACTATCCTTGGAATTGTGATCGGTATTGCGTCAGTTATTTTAATGCTTTCAATCGGTCAGAGTGCAGAGGGGCTAATTTTAAATCAGGTGTCTGACTTGGGTTCTGACATTGTTTTCATTGAGCCTGCAGCAGGAGATCCAACCAAGGGGCCACCTAATCCGTTCATTGAACAGTCTCTTACGCTTGATGACATGGATGCCTTTGAGTCGAGTACGTACTTTGATGCCGTATCTGCAACACTCACATCGTCCCTAACGGTGAGTCATAACGAAGAAAGTCAGTTTGCATCTGTTTTGGGAACCGACGGTATCTATTTGGATGTTTTTCCAGCAGATTTACTGTATGGAAGATATCTCGACGATGACGACGTCGATTCTTATGCTCGAGTTGCAGTGCTTGGAATGACGATTGCGGAAGATTTGTTTGGTGATCAAGATCCAACAGGAATGAAAATGAAGATTGGAGATGTGTCTGTTCGAGTTATAGGTGTGATGGATGAGCAGGGGTCTCGATTTTTCCAAAACTTAGACGAACAGATTGCGATACCCGTTACTACAATGCAGCGAGATATAATGGGGTTAGATACTGTTAACTACTTCACGCTAATATCTGTCGGGGATATTGAGGTCGCGAAAGAAGAAGCTCGTTGGATCATGAGAGATGAACATAATATTGACAATCCAAATGGTGAGGCTGAGTTTGATGACTTTTTTGTAAGCTCACAAAGTGATGCAGTTGAGATTATTGGTGTAGTTGGTTCTGTATTGACGTTGCTACTTTCATCCATCGCTGCTATTTCTCTTATCGTTGGTGGAATCGGAATTATGAATATGATGCTCATGTCGGTTACAGAGCGAACGCGTGAGATCGGATTGCGAAAAGCGCTTGGAGCTACGCGAAAAGAAATTCTAATGCAGTTCTTGGTTGAAGCTGTATTGCTCACTTTGGTTGGTGGATTGACAGGTGTGATTATCGGTGTACTTATCTCTTTATTAGTTGGACTCGCTGGATCGCAAGTATTGGATGGTTGGGATGTAGCTATTCCGGTTAGTGCAATTGTGTTAGCGGTGTTTGTGTCCACGATCGTGGGAGTTGTGTTCGGTGTGTATCCAGCACGGAAGGCTGCAAAGCTTGATCCGATTGAGGCGCTTCGTTATGAATAGGTTGTAGGAATCAGCTAGTAGCTTGTAGGTGAATAGAAATATGTGGAGACGTTGGTAATTTGCCGGCGTCTTTAGTTATTTGAAAGGTTTTAGCATTTGATGTATTTTTTGAATCCACCTGCATCGGAGATCGATCATGCCTTGGAGAGAACTTAGCATTTTCCTGCCCGACACTCAGAGCCTCGTTCGCGAAACTCAGGGAGCTCTCTTGATCGCTTCATCGGTCTTGGGCGGATTCACACACTCTATCGTCTATCAATTTGTGGTCAGCACAAATACGCCCATGGACGAACGTGCACTTGCGTTGTTTCTGTACGTGCCAATTGTCGTGGTCATCGCTCGATGCAAGATACACAAGGAGATGGGTCCTCCTTGTTGCCTCGCTCTCGTGGGCTACGTGGGTGTTGTGATGTCGAGCCAGCAGTTTGCGCTGCTGACTATTCCGATTGTTGGATTGCTTGGCCGCCTTGTCTACAGCTGGCCACTTGCAACACGCGGTGACTGACGCCCAGTACCTAGAAAGTCCACGCGACCACTTGCAGCGCCCTTGTGCGCCGCGCATCTCGACCCCCTGTCTTTGCAAGAAGACGGGGGTTTAGCATTTATAGTAAATCGGATAAAAGGTACGGTATAATAGAGTCGTTTCGAGTATTGGCTAACATTGGCCATACAAAATGCCTGGGGAATAAAATTTGCACTATACGTGGCAATTCGTTAAAATCTCGTCATTATGAATAGAAAACGTAGAAGTTCACGGCGCGGGCTAAATATCTCTGTAGCAATCATTGTTTTGCTCTTTTTGTTTACAGGATCAATCGCTTATCCGTCATATTGGAATAAGTTGGCTGACGCAACGCCATTACCTGCTCTTGATGAAGATGGGTTCCGTTTAGGCCTTGATTTGCAAGGTGGAGTTCACTTGGTATACGAGGCAGATATGTCCGATATCGACTCTGAGGACCGCTCAGAAGCTCTTGAGGGAGTGCGGGATGTTATTGAGCGTCGAGTAAACGCCTTCGGTGTATCAGAGCCTCATGTGCAAACAACGGTAAACGGAGACTCTTATCGAGTCATTATTGAGCTCGCTGGGGTGTTTGATGTATCCGATGCGATAGATTTGATTGGTGAGACTCCGATTTTGGAGTTTAAGCTTCCAAACGAGGATCTAGATGAAGACCTCACTCTAACTGATGAGGAGACAGCACAGATGGAAGAGGCACAGGAGCTTGAGCGTGAAGAAGCGCTTACTGTATTGGATCGTGCAATATCTGGTGAAGAGTTTACTTCGCTTGTAACTGAATTCTCTGACAACCGCACTACCTCAGCGCAAGAAGGGTATATCGGTTTTGTAACGGAAGAACAGGATACATTCGGAGAGTTGGCGAGACAAATCAAAGAAAATGGATATTCTACAGGTGTGATCGATGGTCTATATGAAGCCGAGTCTAGTTTGCACGTTGTGAACTATATTTCCACTGTAGAACAAGAAGAAGCCTTTCTTTCTCACATTCTTATTTGTCACAACGAATCAGAAAGCTGTGAGGGCGAAGTGACCAAGGCTGAAGCTTTAGTTGAGGCCCAAGAGATTGCGTCAACTGTAACGACAGCTACATTCCCACAAACTGCAGTTGATAGCTCGGACGGTCCATCAGCACCAGTTGCCGGAGAGTTGGGATGGGTTACGGAAGGTACAATGGTTAATGACTTCCAAGATGCTTATTTAGCAATGGAAGATGGGCAGATTTCGGATGTTGTAGAAACACAATTTGGTTATCATGTTATTTGGCGACAGGATTCACGATCTACTTCTTTGTATGAGATCTCACATATCCAGTTGGGGTGGACTACAGAGTCAGACATTCTAGACGTTGATGCTTGGATGAATACTGATTTGTCTGGAAAAGATGTAGAACGAGCGTCTGTTGCCTTTGATCAGAATACGAACGTCCCTTACGTTTTGCTGGACTTCAGTAGCGAGGGCGGAGATATGTTCGGTCAGATTACAGAGGAGAATGTTGGTGAAGTCATCGGAATCTTCTTAGATGGCGCTGCAATTTCAACTCCAGTTGTACAAGAGCCGATTTACGGTGGAACGGCAACTATCCAGGGATCATTTAGCCTAGAAGAAGCTAAGGTGCTTGCACAGCGATTAAACGCTGGTGCACTTCCGGTACCGATCGATCTATTGTCTCAGCAGACAGTTGGGCCGACTCTTGGTCAGGAGTCACTTCAAGCTAGTATCCGAGCTGCACTTATCGGAGTTATATTCCTTGCGATCTTCATGATTGCGTACTACCGGCTTTCAGGACTGCTCGCTGTACTTGCTCTTATCTTCTACATATCTATCAACCTCGCGCTCTACAAGTGGCTTGGTGTGACGATGACGTTAGCTGGAATCGCAGGATTTATTCTGTCGATGGGAATGGCGGTTGATGCAAACGTGTTGATCTTTGAACGATTGAAAGAAGAATTAAAGAGTGGACGTGATCTGCCGACTGCAATTGACGAAGGATTCCGACGCGCATGGACATCTATTCGTGACGGAAACCTCACAACGTTGATTGCCGCCGCTGTATTGTTCTCAATGAGTACAAGTTTCATCAAGGGGTTTGCGCTTACGCTTGCTCTGGGAATCCTAGTTTCAATGGGTACTGCTATTATGGTAACGCGTGTACTTTTGAAGTGGGCAAGTAGCTGGAAGGCGCTAAAGAATCCAGGACTTTACGGCGTGAATAAGAAATAGTATGAAATATTTTGACATCATTGGACGTTCAAAGATTTGGTTCACTCTTTCGGGTGTACTGGTTGTAGCGTCGATCGTAGGACTTATCGGATTTGGTCTGGAGCTTGGAATAGATTTTACGGGTGGATCTTTGATCGATATTCGATTCGAAACAGAGCAAGATGCTGGATTGGTTGAAGCTACTGTCGAAGAACTTGGTTATGACACGGTGGTGCAGTCAAGCGATGAAAACGGTTTTATTGTTCGGTTGGAGACTATTGACCAGGTACAGCACAATGAGATTCTTACGGCACTTGAAACGATAGGACCATATGACGAGCTGCGATTCGATTCTGTCGGACCGGTGATTGGTGAGGAGTTGAAGAAGTCATCCCTATGGGCATTGATTATCTTGCTCGTTCTGATCGTTCTATATGTTGCGTGGGCCTTTCGTAAGGTGTCAGAGCCTGTCGCTTCTTGGAAGTATGGATTGCTTACGATCGTGGCAGCCGCTCATGACGTGATCATTCCAATCGGTGTATTTGCTCTACTTGGTCATCTGTTTGGATTCCAGATTGATACAGCATTTATAGCGGCGCTGCTCACGATCCTAGGTTACTCAATTAACGATACGATTGTTATCTTCGATCGTACTCGTGAAAACTTGATGAGTAATCGTCACAGTGATCAAACATTTGCTGAGACCGTCAATAAGAGTGTGATGCAGAGTTTCGCTCGATCTATCAATACTTCAATAACTACATTGTTCGTGTTGGTAGCTATTTTCCTCTTTGGTGGAGAGACAACGAAGCCGTTTATTCTAGCGCTTATCATCGGTGTGGTTTCCGGTGCGTATTCATCAATCTTCCTAGCAAGTCCACTGCTTGTTTGGTGGGAGAAGAAGATGAACAAAGAGTAGATTGTAAAAACAAAATAAAATTAAAGACGGGGTATTCTCAACTGGGAATACTTCGTTTTTATTATGCCTCCCTGTGATATAATATTTGCATGCCGATCCTTGAGGCGATAGAGCTATATTTTAATACCACTCCACCCGAGGAGATGGGAGCGTATTTCCTTTTGATAATTGCGCCGTTTTTGTTTTTTGCAGTTTTGGTTTGGGGATTTACACAAGTTTGGATTGATAGGAAGCAAGGTCAGTATTGGGCTAAGCTTGAATGGGATTTACTTGCAGTGAATGTTCCTGCGGACTCAGTGCAGACTCCGAAGGGAATGGAAAACTTTTTTACCAACCTAGCCGGTTCAAAATCTTCCATTACGATGAAAGAGAAGTGGTTGTGGGGAAAATTTCAGTCTTATTTTTCTTTCGAGATTGTAAGTAATGGAGGGAAGGTTGGTTTTTATATTCGTACAATTAAAAAATACCGAGATTTGGTCGAGGCTGCATTGTACGCACAGTATCCGGAGGCACAGATTTTAGAGGTTGAAGATTATGTTGGTAATCTCCCAGACGATTATCCGCATGATGATTACAATATTTTTGGATCCGAGTTGTCGATGTCTAAAAATAATATCTTCCCGCTTAAAACCTACGACACTTTTGAGCATCAGGGTGAGAAGGACATGAAGTTCAAGGATCCAATGCTTCCAATGTTTGAAATTTTAGGAAAGATGAGACCGGGTGAATTTTTCTGGATTCAAATGGTTATCATGTCGCCAGATAGTCAAGATTGGCGAAAAGAAGGTGCAAAGTATATTAAAAAGATGTACGGAGTCGAGGAGAAAAAGAAAAAAGGTTGGTTCGATACAAACGTGGGTTGGCTGCCTCGTGGAATTCTTGAGCAGGCTGCCGGAATGGTTGTGGGTGGAGAGGCAGAAAAAGCTGCGGACGATTTCAAAATGTTCAAAATCACTCCAGATGAACGTGAACTTTTGGAGGCTGTAATGGTAAAGACGTCACAGATCGGATGGTATACAAAAATTCGAATTGTTTACGGTGCTAAACATGAGTTATTCCGTAAAGGTACATCTGCTTCAATGATGAAGGGAATCTTCAATCAGCTTGATGCTGGTTGGAATAAGCTTAGTTTGACAGCTTCATCAACACCAAAGGATGATTATCCTTGGCAGGAGTGGAGTATGACGAAGAGGCAGAAGGCGTTGAAGAAAAAGTACAATAACCGCTCCCTTGGAATGGGAGCAAATCCGTTTATCCTCTCTGCTTCCGAGCTTGCTACAATCTGGCACTTTCCTGCTGCAGATGCACGTACTCCGGTTCTCACATCGCTGGGTGCTCGTATGGCTGAGGCGCCGGTTGAATTGACGTTTGCAGGTGATGACGAAGAGATTCTGCCAAACTTTGCACCATCTGGTGATTCAAAGAGCCCTTTCGCACCAGCAACTGCTATACCTTCAGCGGAAGAAGCTTTTAGTCAGCCTGTGGAGATTGTGGTACCTACTCCAACCTCCCCAACGCAGAGCGCGGCACCAGCAGTAAGACAGGTGCCTATTGCAGATCAGGTTCCTCAAATAGAGCCTGCAGCGCAGCCTTCAGACGCTCCGGTATTTTCGGCAAACATGCCAGCGCCACTTCCACCAGGGCTTGATTTGAATGATGAACCGATTGATTCGCAGGACGCACCATCGAACATTCCTACTTAGACATACTGCCCGCGCAAGACCGAAATGATCCAAACGTATTAGCTTTAGTATGAAGTATCCTCACGATCACGAAAACGACGTTATATATTTCGGAAAAACAAATTTCCGTAATTCGATGCGCAAGTTTGGAATTAAGACGGATGATCGTCGACGTCACACCTATGTTATCGGAAAGACCGGTATGGGAAAGACGACCTTGCTTGAAAACATGATTCTGTCCGATATTTATGCGGGTCATGGTTGTTGCTACATCGATCCTCACGGAGATACAGCGGAGAAACTTATTGATTATATCCCGTCGTGGCGTATCAACGACGTTGTTTACTTCAACCCGTCGGATGTTGATTATCCAGTTGGTTTTAATATTCTCGAATCGATCGACGACAGCATGAAGCACCTTGTGGCTGCCGGAATGATGGGTGTGTTTAAGAAGTTGTGGGAAGGTGTGTGGTCAGCGCGAATGGAATACATTTTGAATAATACGATTTTGGCATTGATGGATACGCCAGGTACGACTCTTCTTGGGATTAACAGAATGCTTTCAGACGAAGAATACCGTAATCAGATCATCATGAATGTGACTGATCCGATTGTGAAGCAGTTTTGGGTAAAGGAGTTCGGCTCATACCAGCAGAAGTTCGCAAGTGAGGCCGTAGCACCGATTCAGAACAAGGTTGGACAGTTTTTGTCAGCATCTATCATTCGAAACATTGTGGCGCAAGCTAAGTCAGCGATGAATGTTCGGCAAGTGATGGATGACGAAAAGATTTTCATTGTTAACTTGTCCAAGGGACGTATTGGAGAGGACGCGTCACGTCTGTTGGGTGGTTTGATTATTACAAAGATTCAGATGTCAGCGATGGAACGTGTAGATGTTCCTGAGGATCAGCGAAACGATTTTTACATGTACGTTGATGAGTTCCAGAACTTTGCTGTGGAATCATTTGCTTCTATTTTGTCTGAGGCGCGTAAGTATCGCTTGAATCTGATCATGGCCCATCAGTATATTGCGCAGCTGACAGAGGAGGTGCGTGATGCTGTATTCGGTAACGTCGGGACGTTAATTTCGTTTCGTGTTGGTTCGCCGGACGCTGCATTCATGGAAGATGAGTTTATGCCTCGGTTCATTCCGGAGGATATTATCAACCTGCCAAAGTACAATATTTATTTAAAGTTGATGATCGATGGTGTTACGTCACAGCCATTTTCGGCAGCTACCTTGCCGCCGATTGCCGTTACAACACATTCAACCGATAAAGTTATTGAGCAGTCTCGAGAGCGGTATTCAGGGAATCGTCAAAAGATCGAAGATAATGTTGCGACATGGAGTGGATTCGGTGCTGATGTTGATGTTGCAGAAGAGATGGCAAAAGTGAAAACCGGTAATAAGCAGGCAAAGAAGGCTCGTTTTTCACACTCTTACGACTGTACTCGTTGTAATAAGACATTCCAGCTTCCAGTTGAGTTAGACCGTTCTCGACCTATTTACTGTGAAGATTGTCATCCTCTCGTTATGGAGGAACGTAAAAGTGGAGGTGGGAAGCGTGATGATAGTAAAAAAAAGCGTGATGATGAAAAGAGGGTAGTTGATAAGCCGCCAAAGGTTAACGACGGGGAGCGAGTCGAGAAGAAGATGTCTGACGATAGGGTATCTTTGGATTCGTTAGTTGATGGTGGGGGGCAAAAAAAGGATGGAAGTCCCGAAGCTGCTCCTGATGCTCCGTCTGCAAAACAAGATAGTGTTGCAGATGGTCAGGTACGTGCTTCACAGGTTGAAAAAAAGAAAGGTCCTGTTCAGTTAGATTTGGAACGACAAGCTCGTGAAAAAGCAGAGGCCGCAGAAAAAGCTAAGGCTGAAAAGAAGGCGGAGGCGGAGAAACCAAAGAAAAAAGGTCCTGTTCAGTTAGATTTGGAACGACAAGC
>JABJOE010000004.1 GCA_018664485.1 Candidatus Uhrbacteria bacterium
ATCTGTCGGCTTATGGGTCCCGACACACTTCGTCAACGTACCTTTAGTACGTATCCTAGTGTGCCACCCATGCACCGAAATCTCATCCAACAAAATGCAGAGATCTACGATGTGGGCGACTTGCGGGGTCGTAACCCCGGTACTCGATGTCGTACAGTAGGTACGACTTACTTTATTCCTCGCTATTCACCCGTACCTCATTCAATACAGTTAGCAGATACGATTTATTTTACTTCGCTCCTCGCTACGCACTGATATCTCATCCCATATAATGGACAGGGTTATATGTTGGCGACCTTTTGGCTTGCGGGTTAGATTTAGCTGCGTAGCCATACAGATACCTTATTTTTGTTGTACGTAGACCTGTCGCGATAGCTTCACAAGGACCTTGATTATTTAGGAGGAATCGTTTAACCTAGGTCTATATGACTAAGAAAAATACACTTTTTGTA
Organism: Candidatus Uhrbacteria bacterium; assembly: GCA_018664485.1. Lineage (GTDB taxonomy): Bacteria > Patescibacteriota > Patescibacteriia > UBA9934 > UBA9934 > JABJOE01. The sequence goes on from JABJOE010000004.1 coordinate 453, forward strand.
GTAGCGGTTCTTGTGTTGATTGTTATTTTTGGCATTCAATGGCAGGGGGGTACTACATCACAAGAGTTAGTTACACAGGTTGATGTTCAGATAGAGGATGATCTTAGGTTCTTTATTGAAAATGAACTAAATGTTTGGGAGTCGGCACTTGCGGCCCATGATCGTGTAGGTGCAGAGCCAGATTTAAATCTACTTCTATTAGTTGCCTTCAACGCTAAGCATTTAGGGAACCTAGAGCTTGCAAAGGAGACATATGATAGATATTTTGAGACGCATACTACAAACTACACAGTTTACAGTAACTATGGTAGCGTTCTTAGATTGATGGGTGATTTGGAGGGTTCTGCAAGGGCCTATAGACAGGCTATAGCACTTGATCCAGACATAGAGGCTTTTTATATGAGTCTGGTTCGCGTTTTGGATGAAATGGGACTTCACGAGGAGGTAGAGGATGTGTACAAAGATGCGATTAATGAGATCGGTCAGACGAGAGCGCTTTTAGTGGCTTTAGCTGAGTGGTACGAAGAGCAGGGTGATTGTGAGAAGGCGATCAGTCATTATGAAGTAGCATTTGATTTAGCTGAAACTGAGGGTATTGCAGATGCTGTAGCGAAAGACCTGGCTGCTGTTGAAGCATCTTGCAAGTAGTAACAGTATCTTGCGCCATATCGCGCTACAATATGATAAAATAGATCCGTGCATTTAGCAGGAATAACTAGGTTCCAGCGCGCGGTGACGATTGGACTCATCGGCCTTTTATGGCTGAGTCCAATCTTTTTGTTTGCGAAAGAACCTAATGACGAAGATTTTGATGAACAGTGGTATTTGGAACAGGTTGATTCTACAGGCGCATGGGATGATGAAACAGGATCATCTAACGTTGTTATTGCTGTTTTAGATACAGGAGTATTCCTCGAGCATCCGGATCTGCAGCCTAATATTTGGCAGAATGACGGGGAGATTCCAGATAACGGAATAGATGATGACGGAAACGGATTCATCGATGATATATCTGGATGGGATTTTGTTGATGAGGATAATGACGCAAACCCTGACGTAAGCGCTGACGCGGATGTGAGTGCAATATCTCACGGCACAGTCATCGCCGGTATTATTGGAGCGCAAGGAAATAATGCGGAGGGGGTTACGGGTGTTATGTGGGATGTGGAAATTATGTCCGTGCGCATGCTTGATAAGGATGGTGTTGGAAGCTCTATTGATGCTGCAAGTGCTGTCTACTATGCGATTGATAATGGGGCTGACGTAATAAACTTAAGTTTTTCAGGTGAGGTAAATGATCCAAAATTAAAAGAGGCTATTGGAGAGGCGTATGATGCTGGAGTTGTTGTTGTGGCTGCGCTCGGTAATGAATCAAAGAATGTTGATAACAATCCAGTATATCCAGCTTGTTATAAGAACGGGTCTGAAGATTGGGTGATCGGTGTAGCTGCGACAACTAAGGATGATAAAAAGTCTACATTTTCAAACTACGGAAAAAATTGTACAGACATTAGTGCTCCCGGAGAGAGTATGTATAACGTCCAGTACTATGAATTAGGTACGTCTGACGATGCATATGCTGGCGGATGGAGTGGTACCTCGGTAGCCTCACCGGTCGTTGCAGGTGCGGCGGGACTATTGTTGTCGGCATACCCAAGTCTTACGCCAGAAGATGTCCGAACTGTTTTAAAATTATCAGTTGATCCATTGAATAATGGAGAGTTTGTAAATAGGCTTGGAGCAGGACGTTTGAATATTGAAACAGCACTTTCTGTTGCTGCAAGTTTTGTCGATGAAGAAGATGAATCTGATGAGGATGAAGACGAAGATGAGGGAGACGAAGTATTAGATCCACTACTTGTAGTTGAGGCAGGCGAGGGTGTGTCTCCAGTAACGGGTGAACCTGAGGAAGTTACCGAGGTCTATTCCGGTGACTATATTACGAGCCCATCATATTCAACCGTTTACTATGTGACGCAAGACGGTGCGCGCCGACCGTTCATGGATGCAAAAACATTCTTTACTTACGAAGATTCGTTTGATGCTGTAAAAGAAGTAACGGATGCGACATTGCCTGAGCTTTCATTCGCAGGCTTGATGCTACCAAAGGCTGGCGTGGTGCTTGTGAAGATTCAGAGCGCGTCGACCGTTTATGCATTGGCAGAAAATAGCGACGATCCGTTCGCCCCGGCTTTGCGAGAAATCGAAACTGAGGAGATTGCAAATGCTTTGTATGGAAGTAACTGGGCGGATTATGTGATCGATGTTGAGTCTACGTTCTTTGGAAAATTTGCATCAGAAGATCCGATGGAGGATGATGAAGATGTTGATAAAACTATTATGAAAACGCGAGCTGAATTAACAGCGCTTGCTCAATAATATATACGTATGTCTGATAAGCCAATTGCAGTAGTAGCGGGAGGTGCCGGTTTTATTGGTTCTTTCCTGTGTGAAGCTTTGTTGAAAGAGGGCAAGAGAGTGATTTGTATTGATAACTTTAGTACCAGTCATGTTCGAAACATCGAGCCTTATTTGAGACATGCAGATTTTCAATTTCTTCGTCTTGATATTAACGAGCCGATTGATCTAGAATCTTTTGCCGAGCTTGAGCCTTTCAAGGTTAAGTTTTCGGGCGTGCAGGAGATTTACCATTTAGCAGTTCCAACGTCTATAAAACACTTTGATGACTATAGAATTCAAACTTTGCTATCAAGCTCAATTGGTACAAAGAATATTTTAGATTTGGCCGTGAAGTACAAGGCGCGCGTTCTTCTTGCGTCTAGTTCCGTGGTTTACGGTGGGCGTACGAAAGACGTTACGGTTTTTCAAGAGGATTACAGAGGTATAGTCGATCATCTTACTCCGCGTGCATGTTATGACGAGGGTAAGCGGTTTGCCGAGACTATGTTTTACACGTATGCGCAGGCGCAGGGGGTTGAGTCACGTATTGCTCGAATTTTTAGAACTTACGGACCTCGTATGCCACTCTTTGATGGGCATCAGATTCCGGACTTCATTATGTCTGCATTGAATGACGAAGAAGTAGTAATCAATGGAAACAAAGATTTCAAAACATCTATGGTTTACGTGACCGATGTTGTTGATGGTCTTATGCGTTTGATGAAAGCTAAATCAGATCCGGGTCCAGTGAATATTGGAAGTGACGTTGATTTGTTGTTGGCGGATGTTGCAAAGAAAATTGTTGAAATGTCTAATTCGTCATCTGAGATTATCTTTAAAGATGAGCTGTTGTTTTTGACAGAGATTGGACTACCATCAATCGTTAAGGTGAAAGAAAAATTGTCTTGGTTCCCGGTTGTGCTTTTGGATGACGGACTTAAGAAAACTATTGATTATATTCGAGCAAACAAGATTTTGCTCACAAACGGGTCGTAGCATGAATATGGGCCGTGAGCTCGCATCATCAGCTTCCGTTGGTCGGCCACTTTAGAACTTTGCCGTACCAGCCGGCGGTCTGATAATCCAAGCTTCGGCCTACTGCTCTTTGGCTTGACCCGGTTGCTCGCTTTGATAGGGTATAGATATGAAGGTAGTTGCAGTTATTCCAGCATATAATGAACAAGGTCGTATTGGCGCTGCTGTGCGCGATGCGGCCATGTTTTGCTCAAATGTGGTAGTAGTTGACGATTATTCCGCTGATAACGGAGGTGAGGAGGCTCGTGAGGCTGGGGCGCATGTTTTGCGGCATATTATCAATAGGGGTCAGGGCGCATCGCTTCAAACCGGCACAGACTATGCAGTGGCGCATTTGGAGGCCGACGTGGTAGTTCATTTCGATGCAGATGGACAGATGCAGGGTAAGGATATTCCAGAGATGGTGAAGCCGATAATAGAGGGTGAGGCCGACATTGTTCTTGGATCACGCTTTCTTGGAGTGAAGGCGAATATACCGATAACCCGATGGGTTGTACTCAAGCTCGGTCTTTTATTCACGATGGCTGTGTCAGGAATTCGAGTTACGGATACTCATAATGGATTCCGTGCGCTCTCTCGTCATGCAGCAACGTCTATGCGGATTACATTAGATCGCATGGCCCACGCTTCAGAAGTATTGGACTTGATAAAAATGAGAAACCTAAGACACGTAGAGCGGCCGGTTGACATTCGTTATTCAGAAGAGACATTAGCGAAAGGGCAGTCGTCTTTGGGCGCTATCACAATTGTTAAAGATATTCTAAAGGGTAAGTTTTTCGATATATGATTTTTCAAATTATTCTAGTTGCGTTTGCTCTGTTTGCTATCGCGCATGTATTTCGTCAGCACCGTAAGCAGAAGGTGAGCGTTCATTGGCTTGTGATGTGGACAATCCTTTGGTTGCTTGTTATTGGTGCAGCAATGGCTCCGCAGACGACAGATATACTTGCCCAAAAGTTGGGCGTTGAGAGAGGTGCTGACCTTATTGTATACAGTGCCGTGGTTATCTTGATATACGGAATGTACCGAATGTATGTTCGCGTTGGTAGAGTCGAGCGAGAGATGACTGAACTTGTAAGAAAAGTGGCTATCGATAAAGCTGATAAACCAGAGTAGAAACATTTTTGTGCAACCACGTGTAGCGATTATATATCTTTGTTATGGGAACCTCAGGCATCTGTCCGAGGTTGTTTCTTCGTGGGCTGAGCAGGAATATCCAAAAGATAGAACAGCGATTGTCATGATTCCAAATGGTTCTCCTGACGGCATAGCTGATGTTATTCGCTCCGAAGTTTTGCCACGTGCCGGGAAGGATTTGCCTAACGAATTGGTTTTATTAGATAACGGTGAGAACGGTGGATTTGCAGCAGGAAATAACCAGGGCATACGTTGGGCGCAAGATAACGGGTATGATTACGTGTATCTCAATAACGGTGATTTAAAATTAGACCCACACACTATCAGTCATGTTGTTGATATGGCAGAGTCTGATGATAATGTCGGAGCTGTACAATCTTTAGTTTTGTTCTGGGATGATCACGAAAAAGTGAATACGACAGGAGGGATGATCCATATTGGCGGGTACGGCTATGCTCGCGATAATGGAAGGCAACTAAGTGAAATTGATAGAAAAGATGGTGAAGAGATCATGTATCCGTCAGGTGCCGCTACCTTGTATCGAGTGTCAGCACTTAACAAAGTAGGTTTGTTGGAGGAGGGGTTTTTCATGTATCACGAAGATTTGGAGCTTGGACTAAGGTTGCGCATTGCTGGATTTAAAAATCTTCTTTCAATGAAGTCAAGAACGTTTCATGATTATCAATTTTCTCGGAACCCCAAGAAGTTCCAGTGGATGGAGACTTATAGATGGGTTGTGATGGTAGCGTATTTAAAGCCGATGAGTGTTTTGCTGTGGATTCCGTTTGCGGTATTTATTGAGTTGGGCTCTTGGGCAATGTCGATAAAAGGAGGATGGGTTGGGTCGAAGTGGAAATCATTTTGTGACATAAATCGTGTGTCTACCATAAAACTAATACACAAGATCAAGTCCAGACAAAGGCAAGTTCGCGTTATCAAAGATAGGGATTGGTTACGCGATGTTACAGGGAAGATCGAAGACCAAGAAACGGAGTCGACTTTAATGAGAGTTGCAAACGCGGTAATCGATCCGTTGTGGCGTTTGGTACGTACTGTTATTTTTTGGTAGTGATATGAAAATTGGAATGGTAACACCAGTTTACCCTCCGTACCGAGGCGGTATCGGTGAGGTGGCACGAAGAGAGTCCCGGGCTCTGCGAGAGCGAGGTTTAGATGTTGAGGTATTTATACCCACTCCGGACAAAGAATATATTCCAAAGGATGACGGTGTGACAATCGTTAAGCCTTTTTGGCGGAATGGCCACACGTCTATTTTACCGCAACTTTTTTGGAAACTTCGTAATGTGGATAGTATTTATTTACACTATCCGTTTTATGGGGCGGAGATATTTTCGCTATTAGCGGCGGTTGTTTGGCGAAAGGATTTGATTTTACGCTATCATATGCAGGCTAATGTTAGGGGGTGGCGTAAAGCTGTATTTTATATTCACCGCTTACTTCTTGAACCGATTATTTTCAAAGCTTCTCGTGCCGTTTTTGTTAGTTCACTAGACTATGCAAATTCAACAGGGGTGCGTACAGGTAAGATGAGAGAGATTCCATTTGGTGTAGATACATCTTTGTTTGCTCCTCGAAAAACAAAGGGTAATGAGGGGGTCGCGTTTTTATTTGTTGGAGGAATGGACAGGCCGCATTATTTTAAGGGAGTCCCAACTCTTTTGAAGGCACTTGCAACACTTCCAGACACACCTTGGAGCCTGACGTTGATTGGGGATGGGGAGTTGCGTTCGTCATACGAAGATTTGGCACGTACATATGATGTTCAGGATCGAGTTAAGTTTTTAGGGAGCTGCACTCAGGAGGATCTAATAGATGAGTTCCAAAAAGCAGATGTACATATCTTGCCGTCTGTTAATCAGTCAGAGGCATTTGGCCTAGTTACGCTCGAGGCTGCGGCATGCGGATCTGCGTCTATTGTGAGTGATTTGCCAGGTGTCCGAACACTCGTAAAAGACGGTGAAACTGGATATATTGTAAAACCAGGGCATGTTGGGGATCTGAGTGCAGCGTTGATTAAATGTTTAGGGGATAGACAGAACGTGGCTAAGATGGGCCAAGAAGCACGCAGTATGATCGAGCAAAAGTATTCAGAAGACAAGGTTATGGATGTATTATTTGAGCAATATAGTAAGATAACATCATGAAAATCGGAATAATCTCTAATTTATACCCGCCATATCAACGAGGAGGTGCCGAGAACGTTGTGGTGCGTACAGTCGAGTCCCTCGTGAATATGGGGCACGATGTTTTTGTCATATCTGGACGACCGAGAAAAGAGACTAATCAAATTGATTTTGATAAAAATACAGCAGAGAGAATCTATAGATTTTTTCCTCCGAATGTTTATTTTCTTTTAGATGATCATAAATACATGTGGCCAATCCGTTTGGTTTGGCACGTCATTGATACTCTTTCCGGTTTTGGAAAGCGAAGGATTGGGAATATTCTAGACAATGAAGAGCCAGATATTGTTATCACTCATAACCTTAAGGGGATCGGTCTACGTATTCCTCAAGCTATCCAGTCACGTAATATTCCGCATGTTCATGTAATGCATGATTTGCAGTTAGTCATTCCGTCTGGTTTGGTGATTGCAGGAAAGGAGAAGTTATCGATTTTTTCAAAAGCATCTTACAAGGTTTATCAGGCTTTATGTAAATGGGCCTTTGGATTACCGAACTTGGTATTATTCCCATCAAATTTTTTGTTGGACTATTACAAGAAGAATAATTTTTTCGGTAAATCAGATTGTGTTGTAATGCAGAACCCAGCGCCTGATTTTAAACCTACAGCTCGCGCAAGGCGTACTCCAGGTCCATTGCGATTACTATTCGTAGGGCAACTTGAAAGTCACAAAGGTATAGAGTTTTTAATGAACGCTTATGAAAAGCTTTCTTTCCCTGCTCAACTTATTATTGCGGGTGAAGGTACGATGAGAGATGAGGTCAGACGTCGTGCAAAGCTTGATAAAAGTGTTAGTTACCTAGGATATATTTCAACTTCACAGCTTGTAAACTGCCTTGGTGTCGTCGATGCTGTAGTTGTTCCGTCGTTGTGTTATGAGAACTCTCCAACAGTTATATACGAGGCGTTAGAGGCTGGAATTCCTGTTTTAGCGTCTGACATTGGTGGGGTGGGAGAACTTGTTCAGGACGGTAGGAACGGTTTTTTGTTCAAGCCAGGGTCGCAGGAGAGCTTTATTGAGAAAATGGAAGTGATGGATAGTAAAAAGGAAATTTTCTTCCGTGCGCAAGATGATATTGCACGCACAGTAGCTCCCTATGCTTTGAAAATTTATACTGATGCACTCGTAAATAAATTGAAAGAGGTTATTAATTCTAAGAAGGCTTAGTAGTTAAGTCTATTGATCTCGCGAGAAAATAAAGATAGTAATTTCATTCTGACTGTCACCGACTCGAAGCCAAGAGTCGGCTTCTTGTTTTGCGGCTTCTGAAATGCGGCTTGAGTCCCACCAGTAGTCATTTAAAACGAAGAAACCAAGATCTACGCCTGCGAGGTCCATTGCATCAATCATTGTCTCACGCGTAGGGTCGACGTCTGCCATTTGCAGGTACTTTGAGTAGAGTTCTCCTCCGGTTGGGATTGGGTAATAGAAAATATCTTCATGGTAATACTGCGCAAATCCATAGAGTTCAAGTGCCGCTGCTGACACCGCTTGGTTGGCAAGTACTATGTATTGTTGGTCGCCTCCCATGTCGTTTATAGTTGTTGCAGCATCAAAGTCGGTTGTACTTACGTTGAATCCGGCAGACCTAGCGTAGTTGTCATTGCGCGGGAATGCTCCATAGATACCCGAGCTTATAGTCAGGGTGAGGAGTACGGTGAAACCGAGTCGCAGAGCGCGTGCACGATTTTGTAAAATAGAAAAAATTCCATCGATCGCAAAACCGACATGCGGTATCAAAAATAGGAGGCTGATAGTTAGGAGGCGTTGCGCGTAATTTGTTCTTTCGTATTCAATAAGAAAATCAAACTGAAGTGTGAGCGTTAATATAAAGTAGTTGATCATCCACAGCACGACCATGAGTAGGGGCAGATGGATGCGGGCACCGGCATGACGTTTTATGAGCAGTATGGCACCAGCCATTGCAAGTACGAGACTGATCCAAAGCTGATTGTCGATAAAGAGATAGAGGCCGTCAAAAATACTTGAGAATTGATTGCGCCAGAAGCCAGTTAGATTAAGCTGATCCCACGCAAGATCTTGCAGCGAGAAAGAGATAAGTAGACCTGACAGTGATGCCTGAATGAGAAATACTGCAGGAATGATGATAGCGCTCACAGTAGCGATTGGTGCAAGAAGGCTACCTTGTATTACGTTTGCGTGACGATTAGCCACGACCCATACGCAGAGTGTATATAGACATGCCGGGATACCGGCAAGTGGATGTGTAATGAGCGCTGCGAAGGCCAATAGACCGAGTAGAAGTCGTGGAGGTTGATGCTCGGTGCGTGCGAGTATTGGCAGGGAAAGAAGTATCAGTACTCCGGTAAATATGTAGGCAAGTGCTTGTGGGGTAGTTGAAATAAATACTCCAAGCGGTAGAAGGAAAAGGGAGATCGCTGCCCAACCTTTGCCGGAAGCCGTTTGCGCAAATCCATAGATTCCAGCAGCTGACAGTAGTATGGCCCCCAAAATTGGTACGAGTACTGCATCTATCAGATAGATCGGTACTGAAAAAACCATTGATGATATCAACTCAAGTGCGTATTGGCCTATATAGTAAAAAGGTTTTGGTGTTATTGTTCCAAATTCAGCAATGTGGGAAATCGTTGTTCTGTGAATGAATGGGTCAAAACCATATCCTAATGAATATGTGAGCGTTGGCACTATCCACACACTTAACAGAATAGAACCAAAAAGGGCGAAGCGGAGTCGGTTTGAAAGGAAAGGGGAGATTGTAATACTTAAGATGATAGCAATGGCGAGGCTGATAATGCTACCGGGATCTGCTATTAGCCATACGGACCTTATAGCTTGAGTGATATCTATTGGTGCGATCGCATTCCACCATGCTGCGATACATATAATTATGGCAATCAGTGCGGTCCATGTAAGGAAGTTTCCATTAAAGCCTTCTTCTTTTGCAGCAGATCCACCTCGCGCCATCCATGCACCTATGCATAGTGTCAGTAGACATAAAACGAAAAGCATCCATGACTGTACTATACTGATATAGTAAATGGCAGCTCCTCCGATAGCTAAAAGGGCAATGACAGCACTAAGGCCAACACCCATTTGGATGAGAGTGTCTTTATCTTTTATGAGACGTGAGCCAAAGAGAGCTCCTGCGCATATGAGGAATATAACCAAACACAGCCCACCGATTGCTGCATTTTGCACACTCAATTGATTGAGTCCGGCCATCATAAGGGAGAGAACCCCGACAGAAAACCATTTGCCTTTTTTTACCAATGAGAGCACCATATATACAGATATTCTATGCATAAACGCGATCCGGAGCAACTATTTCCGCATGACAAATTAATAAGGCCGTTTCTCGCCGTTATACCCAGGGCGGTACATCCAAACCACGTTACGATTCTCCGCATGATTCTGACGCCGGTTGTTTTGTATTTTTTGTTTAAGCAGAATTATAATATTGGAGTTCCGCTGTTCGTGGTGACCGCGATGACTGATGCACTTGATGGAACGCTTGCACGTGTGCGTAAACAGATTACTCGATGGGGTACATTCTACGATCCGATTGCAGACAAGATGTTAATTGGTTCAGTTATTATTTTGATTCTGCTCCAGCATGTGAACCCGCTGATTGCGTTTAGTGTAATTGGTGTTGAGATATTGATGATGGCTGGTGGGTGGTATCAGCGCCGCCGCGGTATAGTTGTGACAGCAAACATTTGGGGGAAGGTAAAGATGATTCTGGAATTTACCGGTGTGCTTCTTTTGCTGATTTCACTTTGGCTCGGTGTGGATTTATTTGTGGAGTTGTCAGAGGGGACTTTGATACTCGCGATTATCTTTGCGGTTATTGCATTGCTTACGTATAGCTTGTGATCGTATCCTGGAAATCATTTATAAGAATTTTCGTACCACTAGTTTTTTTTGTGTCCACGCTAGGTTTTGCGCTTAGCGTTCCCTCAGACGTTTATATTTCTCCGGATGAAAGTGCTAATGCGTTATTTTCAGAATTGTTTGCAAGCGAACAGAGGCTTTGGACAACGGAAGAATTGAATATTCCGCTCGATGGAATCATTCATCCTAGATCTATTGTTGCCATTGAGGATAAGTCGGTTCCTGTAAGCTTTTTGGGACTCCCAGTTTTGTACGGAACATTTGCCGCGGTATTAGGTTCTTGGGTTTTAGTTTTTCTCACACCGGTCCTCGCTCTTTTATCTGTCCTTGCGTGGAGGGCTACTGTGAAAAAACTTTGGAAGGATGATTTGCTTGCAGATCTGTCGGCATTGGCTCTGATGATTCACCCGGCATTCTGGTATTACAGTTCTCGCGGGTTCATGCACAATATATTGTTCACGGCACTTCTTATATTCGCAGCATGGTTTTGGATCGTAAAGCCGTTGTATGGGTCTGATCGTAATGCGTCATTTGATGTTATAGCAAGTGGGGCTTGTATTGGTTTAGCACTTGCAACGCGTGGGTCTGAGCTTATATGGATGGGGGTGGCGATCGTTGGTTTGTTCTATGTGTCACGTAAGGCTCTTAGTTTTCAAAAAATTATACTGTTTGCCGTTGGGTTGTCGGTCGCTCTTTTGCCATTTGCCGGTTTGCAAAATGCTATATACGGATCGCCATTGAGCGTTGGTTATACAGTTGAGAGTACTGAGGTTGCGGTAGTTGAGGATAACTCACAGGAAGATGCTTCGACGTTTGATCAGTGGGTTGAGGGTTCATCACTTGGATCAATTCTGCTTCCATTTGGTATTCATGAAAGAAATATTTTAAACAATGTTCTTAATTACGGTTTACTACTTTATCCGTGGATGACGTTGTTGGCATTAGCCGGAGCGTTGCTGCTTGCGAGAAATAAAGAGTACAGGCGTTATATTCTGTTGACGTTATTTGTAGGTATTTGGCTTTTGATTGTTTACGGTAGCTGGTCGTTCAATGACAACCCAGATCCGTCAGCTATCACTATTGGAGATTCTCATGTCCGCTACTGGCTTCCATTATTTGTTTTGATGACACCGTTTGTCGCGCACCTCTTCAGCTATGCTGTGAAGTCACGCCATACTTTGCAGAAGGTTTCTATACTTACGATAATTTTGTGCATCTTGCTATCAGGCCAGTTGGTATTCTTTGGAAAGGATGGTGTTCTTGCTGCTCGCACAAATTTACATGAAGCATCTCAAAAACGTGAGATCATTTTGGAAAATACAGATGATGATGGAATTATTGTAGTTGACTACGCAGATAAATATTTGTTCCCGGATCGTCGAGTTGTAATACCATTGCGTGACGACAGTACCTACGCTGCTATGCCTGAGATGGTGCTGCTCACAAGCTTGTATTATTTTGGAATCACATTCCCGCAGACCGATATGGATTATCTTAATGGTGAAAAGCTTGGTGACATGGGGTTACGGATTGATCCAATTGTTACAACGGGGGAGGAGACTTTGTATCAGATTAGAATGACAGATACAGAATTTTGAGTATGAAGATTTTTCGTTTACTCACACAATTTGTAATCATTGCAGTTCCGGTTGTTTTGTTTTTATGGTTGCTTGTCATTGACATAGCCCCGTCAGGCGAGCGATATGTGACGTGGGGAGTTGATGAGCCGTCGCCGTTCATTGATAGACTATTGCCAGATCAAAGACTTCTTGAAGGGCAGACTACGGCGCAAGGTGAACTGTACGTATCAATCATTGATGAGCCTGTGTATTTCGGTATGCACCTCCCACATACTGATTTTGATGAAATGGAAGTTGCTTTAACATTTAAAAATGATGATCAGCCAATTGTTGAGCTCGGTTCTTTAGTTGATATTCAGTCACAGTCATATGATTTACGTCCACTGCATAATCGTATTATTGATGAGTTGGACTGGGAGGTACTTGAGTCGGATGGAGCATATTTATATCAACGGGCGGGAAATTATGCCTCAATTGATGAGTTTGTAGAGAGCCCACCAGAGCGCTCAACGGTCGCCGTGTATCATGCTGACCTTGAAACGCCATATCGTATGGAGAGCTATCAGCAGTTGGGAGTATCTCAAACATTCGACGTTTCGCTTCGTGGATATCACAAATACGTTACGTATATTAAGGATGAAACCTTTGATTTAGCTGTATCTTGGATGGACATGAACCGCACGGCTGGCGCTGATGAAGGGGCTGTTAGACTCCGTAATGAAGACGGAGATGTGTTGTATGAGCATTTTTTCGACGACGATGAGAATATAACTGAGAATCAGGTGAGTGACGATGGATATGCGCGGATTACTTATCCGGATTTGCCCGAGGGTGTATATAGTGTTGAGTTATCTGGAACGAGTGATATTTTCTGGCGAGCTATTACAACTACGCAGCGATATGTGTCGTTTGTAAACAAGATCAATCTGGGTGACGATGTTGGTCATTTAGCTCAACCACGAGCAACTACGTTTTATACAAATGCAAAACATTTAACGGCACAAACATTACACGCTGACGCCACGCAACGTATTACAGTTGGGTCTGGTGTAATTGTTGTAGATGAAACGCATAGAAAAATGTTTCACGATGTTGATGATCTCGGGGTTGTGTCTGGATTAAGTCCGGTGGGAGATATTGAAATTGTGGGAGATGGAAAGTTTGCTTTTTCACAAGCCGCTTTCTTTGATCCAGATCCGATCTCAATGAACGCATATTCCGATGTTGATGTTCAGGGAATCGATTACGTTCTCACAACTTATGAGTCTCCGTTGCAGGTTGGCGATTGGCTTGTTGCAAGCGGATTATTTGATCTGGCTTCACTTCGATCTTTGGATGAATTGAAGATGACGGTTTCCGTGCCAGGTATCGAAACGTTCCAGGGAGTTGTGGATGTCACAGCTATCGATGCTACTTTTATCCGTGAGACGCTGGACGTACGCGGATTCTTGTCAGCCGTTCGTGAGCTTTTACCATTCGGTCTATGAGCGATATATTAAAAACCGGTTTCCACACATCGTTACTTTCATACGCATTGTTTTTCTTTGCTGATTACATGCGGCCAGGATTTGTAAGCATCACGTTTTCAGTACATTGGTTTTTACTAACCGCTATTATATTCGGAATTCTGTGGACATTTGCAGCAGACCGCGCAAAATCAGAAAAATTCCTTGGAAGAATGTGGCGATGGATATGGCAGCTTGTGTTTGGATTACTTTTATTCATGATGGTGTGGCAGGCTATGTCTAGTGCAGGTGACTTGCGTATTTTCGTAGCTTTGGTAGGCTTTTTATTACCTTGGATTGTTATTAGATTACTTTCATATGAGCGTTGATTGTCTATTTTGTAAAATTATTGCAGGCGAAGTTCCTTCGTATAAAATCTACGAAGATCAAAATGTTTGTGCATTTTTAAATATATACCCGTACTCAAAGGGTCACACATTAATTATTCCGAAAGAACATTCAGAGGATTTGACGGCTGCGAGTAAAGAGTCTGCTTTGTATGTGATGGGGGTATTGCATGATATTGCTCCTAAGATTGTAGATGCGCTTGGTGCTACTGGATACAATTTGGGAATGAATCACGGAGCTGACGCAGGTCAACTTATTTTCCACACACATCTGCATGTTATTCCACGATATAAAAACGACGAACGTAAGTTTGAAAAATTGGATGTCACACCCGAGGAGCTCGAGGTTGTCGCGGAGCAGATTCGTGCGAAGATATAGTCTACGAAATAGATTGTGCTAGAGGAATTTGTATGAAATTGAAATATCTTTGCTTAAATTTGTGGCAGGGCGGAAATAACATGGATGATATTTTGGCTTTTATAAAAAAGGAAGATCCTGACGTTCTGGCTTTGCAAGAAGTTTACGATGGACATGATCTGTCTTGGGAGAGGAAATTTCGGTCCATGGACGTTCTGCGTGATGCATTGGATTATTCACATGAACATTTCGCCCCTGCCTTTTTAGAACGTACTGAATTTGGAAAAGTAGAACAGGGTAATGCTGTTTTTTCAAGACACCCCATAGATAATACGTCTGTTGTATTTTTCGATCAGCCTTATGGCGAGCGAGAGGATGCGCCAGGATATTACAAGACAACACCAAGAAATTTACAGCGTGTAGATATTCTTGTACCGGAAGGACCGTTGTCTATCTTTAATACTCAAGGAATTTGGGGGACCCATGGGGATGATTCAGATCGACGTTTAGCAATGGGTAGAACTATAGCTCGCGAAATTTCAAAAACAGATAAATATATTTTGGGAGGAGATTTCAACGTTAAAGAGGGCACAAAGACCGTTGGGCTAATCGAAGAGTTTGGCGAAAATGTCTTCTCCGGATCGTTAAAATCAAGTTTTAATTTACGGGAAAAGAAGGATCCTGGCTTTGCTGTTGCTGTAGTTGATATGGTTTTTTCGAGCTCAAACGTAAAAGTTATAGAAAAGTCTTGCCCAGACATAGATGTGTCTGATCATTTGCCACTTATTGTTACATTTGAAGCGGTTTCTTAGCGGTTGACGCTAGACGAAAGAATGGTTAAAGTCTCTTTAATATGAAGATACTTGTTACAGGCGGTTGTGGATTTATAGGCTCTCATTTTATTAGGGCCGTTTTTAAGCAGCGTCCGGATTGGGAGGTTGTTAACTTGGATGCGCTTACGTATGCGGGTAGTCTCGCAAATACGATAGATATTCAGACTCACCCTCGTTATAGGTTTGTATACGGCTCAATCATAGATAAGAATCTTGTCGACACACTCGTTGCCGAGGTAGACGCGGTTGTGAACTTTGCTGCTGAAACCCACGTTGATCGATCATTGATGGACAACGAGCCATTCATTATGACAAACATTTTAGGCGTGCAACGTTTGATTGACGCTTGCGTTAAACACGGAAAGCGTTTTCATCATGTGAGTACCGACGAAGTGTTTGGATCTTTAGGACCACAAGACGAACGGTTTCATGAAGAGACTCCATATGCTCCGAAGAATCCGTACTCAGCTACAAAGGCGGCGTCTGACCATCTTGTGCGCGCTGCAGTACACTCACATGCACTTCGAGGGACAATTTCAAACTGTACAAACAACTACGGATCATTCCTGTATCCCGAAAAGTTTTTGGCAATCGCAATTACAAATATTATTGAAGGGAAGCCAATTAGCATTCAGGGTGACGGTAAACAGATTCGTGACTGGATTCATGCAGCGGATCATGGCGCTGGTATTCTTGCTATTTTGGAGCGTGGACAGATTGGTCACACGTACATGATGGGAGGAGATTGTGAAATGAACATTGCCGACACTGCGCGTTTAGTTTTGAAGGTGATGGGTGCGAAGGATGATATGTTGCAGTTTGGAAAAGATCGACCTGGACAGGACCGACGGTACGCAATTCAATTTGGAAAAATAGAAAACGAACTTGGATGGACACCTTCCCGTACTTTTGAAGAAGGTTTGGAGGAGATGGTACAGTGGTACCGAGAGAATGAATATTGGTGGAAGCCAATTAAGCAGAGTAGTGGGTATAGAAAGTGGTACGAAGCTCAGATAGGAGGATTAGTCTAAACGTTCAGATCTGGGTCATTGTCGGCTTACGGGTCCCGACAGACTTCGTCAACGTACGTATGAGTACGTTTCCTGGTCTGTCACCCGCGCACCGAAACTAACCACATATCTGAACGTTTATGCGCCGCGGCTTCCCACCGATTTCTCTGCGCCTAGAACTGAACTCAAGTGCGTAAATCTATATGGTTATTAGTTGGTTCTGTCATCGCTGCTAATCAGTCGTAATTTCCTATACCAATCCTCTTCGAGGCCGTAGAGGGTTTAGTACTTGGGCCATTATCGGCTTACGGGTCCCGACAGGCTTCGTTTATGCGTGGAGAGTATCCGGCGAAGCCGGACCAGGCTTCGCCTGGCGGCTCCTCGTCGTTTTCCCTACGCCTAAAATGACCTAAATAGATTGGTATATTGTATGAAAAAAATTGAGACTCCCGTTAAGGACCTATATATCATCGAACCCGAAGTCTATTCTGACGAGCGGGGTTATTTTTATGAGCCGTTTAATGCGGATAAATTTAAGAAGATTGGAATCCATAACGAATTTCGTCAGGCTAGTCAGTCGTTTTCTCGCCAAGGAGTATTGCGTGGTTTCCACTTTCAGAAGTCTCCAAAACCAATGGCAAAGCTGGTGCGCTGTTCGTCAGGTCGTCTATGGGATGTTGCTGTAGATTTACGTTCAGATTCTCCAACTTATCGTAAGTGGTTTGGTTTGGAGCTATCACAAGACAATCATAAAATGCTATTTATTCCTGCTGGATTTGGACATGGTTTCTACGCACTCACTGATTGCGTTCTGAATTATCTAAACTCCAATACATTCGACGGAACGCTCGATGCGGGTATCGCTTGGGATGATCCTTCGATCGATGTTAAGTGGCCACTCACCGCAAGTCCATCGTTATCACAAAAAGATCAGACATTACCTCTGCTAAAAGATATAGATTTAGTTTGGTAGATATTTATAAGAGACTTTCATTGAGTAAATATGAAAATACTTATTACTGGCGCTCAAGGAATGCTAGGCCGCGATATCATTGATGTTGCAAAAGCTGGTGGATACGAGGTGATCGCGACAGATCGTGATACTTTAGATATTACTGACGAGCATACCGTTCGCTCATTCGTTGAACGTGAACAGCCAAAATTGATTATAAATACAGCTGCGTATAATTTGGTAGATAAAGTTGAGGATCCGGCTATCTATCCGTTGGCTTTTGCTGTGAACAGTACAGGACCCGGCAATCTCGCAAAGGCTGCGAAGGATATGGGAGCAGCGTTGGTGCATTACAGTACGGACTATGTGTTTGCAGGCGACAAACCTGAAGGATATCTTGAGACTGATGATACGAATCCGATTTCTAAATACGGAGAAACAAAAGCAGCTGGCGAAGAAGCTGTGCTTTCCGCCGGTGTACATGCATATGTTTGCCGATTAAGTAAGATATTCGGACGTCCTGGATTGAGCGAGGGGTCAAAAGAAAGTTTTGTAGCTTTGATGTTGCGTTTAGCGAAAGAAAAGCCACTTTTAAAAATAGTTGATGAAGAAGTTGGTTGTCCGACTTACACAAAAGACATTGCTATGGCGACGAAGTCTATGTTGGAGCGCATGACGGTGCCTGGCGTTTATCATATGGTTAACAGCGGGGAGGGTGTGACGTGGTACGGATTTGCAAAAGAATTTTTCGAGATTTCCGGCGTAACTACACCGTATGAAGCTGTGCCATCTTCAGCATTTCCACGGGATGCAAAGGCTCCGAAGTTTGCAGCACTTTTAAATACGAAGCTACCCGCGTTACGCCCCCGAGTTGATGCATTAAAAGATTTTCTAGGATAAAGGCTTGAAATTATTTAAACAACGGCACGTCTTGTACGTGTTGTTTTTTTGTGATAAAAAAATACCACCTATCTACAGGGGAGATGGTTGTGAACGCAGCAGAGTATGGTCATGTTTTCAGTGGAGGTAATCTGGACGGATATTCTGTCCAGAAATGGTGGAGTGCAGGTGTTGACTCGCCTTCGCTCATGACGGAGGGTCACCGTTATTTTCGAGATATGGCAGGTGCCGAATCCTGGGTGAGGGACGCTCCCGTAGAGCGTCGTATGACTGGAGAGGTGTTTGTATTGACCAGTGATGGCGTTAGCGGAATCGTCTTTGGAGCTAAGTTTACCGAGGTTACAATTTCCAACTAGAGTTGACCGACTACAAATTCACGCTAGCACATCGTGCAGGTGAGGGTTGAACCGGTTTACAAAACTCGAGGCACAATCGCCTCAACTACGTTCTTGAAGGGCACCCCTCGGGTGTCCTTTTGTCATTTAGCAAAAATATCTGCTACTTAGCGTTACTCTCATTAATTTGATCCCATTTCCAGTCTCGTCCTTCGTTTATTTTCATCTTTTTTGAGATCTCTTTTTCTATATCAATATCAAATACACCGCATAGATGTAGAACTCGTAAAATAATGTCTGCAAGCTCTTCATTGAAGCCGTCTTTTCCGTCAATGTTTTTATGACGATAAGCTGTATAAGCTTCTGTCACTTCTGAGTGCACTAGTGCCATTTTTTCAGCAACATTTATTTCGTTAGGCGTGGCGCCAAAACCTTTATCTCGAGCAAGTTGAAGTATGTTGTCTCTGATTTGGTTTAAGGTTGGTTGATTCATAGATCTTTTTTTTGTAATTTACAGATCAAACAGGATCGTATCTTCCATTAGCGGTCGTTGATAAAAGCCAGACGCTCCATCTTTCTCTCCGTACAAATAAAGTGTCTCACCAGCGTCATCCATCCACCACTGCTCAACGTCGATATCGTCGAGTAGTGTTGTGATGAATCTATCTTCTGCAACGTACTTGTATTCATACGTCTGAATGTCAGCGGTGTCTTGTACGACAATATGCTGACCTATCGGATGCCACAGAACAGATTCGATTACTAAAGATTGTCGAGTTAAAAATGTAGTTTCGTTTGTATATGCGTTAAAGATATTTACTTCAGTACCGTCGCTATATACTAAAAGATTTTGTTCGGAGAGCCAGTCATAGCTTGTCGCTTTACGTCGAAGAAGAAGTGGCTCGTCAGAGTGAATTTCTAAAAGAAATATTTCGTCTCGGTCATTCCGCAGAAGTAGGAACGATCCATCACGCATAAGTAGTGTGTACTCGTCGCTTGGCAGGAGCGCTAGAACCGTTTTCTCCCCATCAATGATTTGCTGTACTTCAGTTTGCGATCCGTTGTCGGCCAAACTTAGAATGCTCGCATCAAGTGAGATTGAATCCGCATCAGTCTCTTGAATCTTTGCGGAGTCACCTGAGATAAGATCATGCTGAGCAATTCCGTTGATCGTTCTTATATAGAGAACATGATCTGTACTTGGATGCCAGGTGATGTCTGACACATCCGGAGCTGTAATTGTAATATCCAAAATTTCTCCAGATGCTGTATATACATTCGGTTCAATCCCTTCTTGGAATAGTGCGAGGTATCCACCAGACGCAGACCAAAGTAGCTCGGGTTCCACAGCGTCGGTAACTGAAATGGATTGACTGATAAGTTGGTGCTCGCGCGACGCAAGATCATACAGCCAAAGCTCACTCCATCCAGACTGTTGTACGAGGTATGCTAGAAGACCACCGCTAGGGTGCACGCTCAGCGATTGAATGTCTCTATTGAAGTGATTTTCGGCTTCAGAGTCTAGAAATAGAATAATATTTTGTAGGCTGACTGTTTGTCCGCTTTCAACCTCAACGATACCTTCCCATGGAATGTAAGATTCTTTTTCAAGGCCTACGGTGTATTTTGCAGGTAGGAGCTGTTTGAATACATGTGTTGTTTTTTCTTGCGTATCCTCTCCGTCAAGCAATATAGACGCACTACGAGGTGCGCTCGAGATGGAAATCACCCCGGTACGGATAACATGGCCATTTTTCAAGTTTAGTCTATATCCAGCGGTATATAGCACAAGAAGCGGTCCAATCACAAAAAATGAGACCACAAATAGCCAAAAGATGATTCTTCGTAAATATACAGGCATATCGGCTGAACCATAACGGTATTTGCCAACAAAAACAAGCTCAGACAGTAATTACGTATATGTGGTAGAATGAGGTCATTTCAGGCTGCAAACGAGATTTTTACAAATTGTCATATGAAAAAGTTCAATCGCAAGCATATTTGGATTTCCAGCGTTATTCTGGGCCTTGTTTTGCTGACCGGTACTTTCTACGCCGGGTTGTTTGTGGGGGTGCTGCAGTCAACTGGTGACGGTGCGCAGGATGGTGAGGTGGAGGTTGTTAATCAGACACGATTCTTTGATCGTGCAGATGATATTGATTTTGGAAATTTTTGGGAAGTTTGGGATTTGGTTCAAGATGTTTACTATCAGCCAATTGATGAGTCGGATTTGTACTATGGAGCGATGCAGGGAATGGTTTGGGGATTGGATGATCCGTATACCGTGTTTTTCCCACCGGCTGAAGCTGAAGAATTCGACAATGAGCTCGATGGAGTATTCTACGGAATTGGAGCTGAGATTGGGAAGAAAGAAAACGAGATCGTTGTCATTGCGCCGTTGTCAGGTTCTCCGGCGGAAGCTGCGGGACTCATGGCGGGTGACGCAATATGGTACGTTGATGATACTGAGATCTTTGACTATAGCGTGAATGCTGCCGTCATGATTATCCGCGGGGAGATTGGGACGGAGGTTGTGCTTACGGTTTCTCGTGAAGGTGCCGATGAGTTGATTGAAATTCCTATTGTCCGTGATGAGATCCAAATAAGTAGCGTTGAATGGGAGATTCGCGATGACGGAATCGCTGTCATTGAGATTTCCATGTTCAACGGTGAGACTACGGACTTGTTTACCCAAGCTGTGCGCGAGGCGTTGGCAGCGGGCGTGGATGGTTTGATTGTTGACCTGCGTAATGATCCGGGAGGATTACTCACAGCAGCTATCAACGTGTCTGGATTCTGGGTTGATGATATGCCTGTCGTGCAACAGCGTGTTGGCAGTGATGTTGAATCTTACTCTGCTACTGGAAACTCATGGCTTTCTGACATGGATACAGTCGTTCTGGTAAACGGTGGATCAGCGTCGGCATCTGAGATTTTGGCTGGTGCTTTGCAAGACTATGGTTATGCTACGGTTATCGGTGAACAGACATACGGTAAGGGATCTGTGCAGGAATATTACGATCTGCCAGATGGGTCTGCTGTGAAGATAACGGTCGCAGAGTGGCTTACACCGCTTGGGCGATCGATAAACGAGGTAGGTATTACTCCAGATATTGAAATTGAATTTACCATTGATGATTATGAGGCGGGTGAGACGCCACAAATCGACGCGGCGATCGATTTCCTCGCGCAGTAAAGGGCGCAAGGAGCAACATCGTACAGAAGTCTCTGCAGGAGGGATTGTTTTTCGGCGTTCTAAAAATGGCGTGTCTATAGCAATGTTGAAAGACTCATACGGACGTTGGACTTTTCCAAAGGGACATTTGGATGAAGGGGAGACTACGCGTCAGGCCGCTATTCGTGAAATTGAAGAAGAAATTGGATTGGGTAGTTTAAGGGCGGTCGCAAAACTTGGAACGATTGATATTTGGTTCCGAGATCGATTTAAGTTTAAAGGAAAGCTGATCCACAAATATATACATTACTTTTTGTTTGAAGCTGTAGGCGACACAAAGCTTCGTAAATTAGAAAATACAGACAAGGATAGTGAAAAGATTCATGCGGTTGCTTGGATTCCAGTGAAGACTTTACGTCGGAAATCTAGTTACCAGGATTTGATTCCAATTGTTGATCGCGCGCTTATGGTCCTAGAAGGGCGAGGTTGGGTTTAGTTTTTTTAGTAAGCTATCGCTTAACATCATTTTGTCTTTTGCAAGTAACCTTGCAGTATTGACGGTGGCTACCGTCGGGAGCCATACTTTTCTTTGCTGACCCAAAGTAAAGTATGCAAAAGAAAAGGTCTACACTGGTCCGCGCGGCCATCGCTTTTCAATCCGGCCTTCAGTCAAATCTTTTGTCTGAAAGCTACTTTCGCCGATTTGACGGGCGGACTGCTTTTCACGTAACAACCAAAAAGATGACGAATTGAATCAGGACAATGGTTGTTCGGAGGGATCGAACAAAACAGAAACCGCCCCGACCAAGAGATCGAGGCGATCTTTGATTTCGGGACGGACGTGTTCACTCGCCGGCGTCAGCATCTTGCTCATCTTCGCCGTTGTCGACTGGCTAGTCGCTTCTTGTGGCTGGCTTGAGATCCCACCATTCAGGTCCATTGCGTGGGTAGTTGTGACGCCAGGTGCGACATCCATGGTCTTTCTCGCACGCGACTACGAATTGCGGCGCCACACCAATGATCCACTCTGCGATATCTTCGTTACTTCGCGTAAGCCCGGCGCAGCTAGCCTCTCTGTGGGTGATATCCGGCATTCGAGTGCAGGCGTAGAGATCTCTGAGTTCAGTGTTGGTCATCCAACCGCATGCGCTCTTGAAATCTCCGATTGAGCCAAGATTGCGACCAAGCTGTTCGTACTGACGGAATACGCAGTCCTTGTCAGCTTTCTCAGCAGCCTGTTGGACTTGCTCTGGCGTCGGCGCGGCTTCGTCAGCCGATTTCTTGGCGACGTACCTCCACAGTGTCACACAGGCCATGAATAGGAATGCTGCCAACATAAGTGCCTTGAACCACTTTGGCATTGGAAAGGCGGAACTTGCTTGGTTTTGCGTCATCGAATCTCCATGGTTGACGACGCTTCAAACTAGCTTAAATAGCCTATTTCGTCAACCATTTGATCCAAAATGCCCGATCGGGTAAAATAGCGTCGTATGAAAGTTATTCTCTTAGAAGATGTAAAATCCCAAGGAAAGGAAGGGGACGTGGTTGAAGTGAGTGAGGGGTATGCTCGTAATTTTTTGTACCCGCAGCATTTGGCTATTGAGGTTACGCCTCAAATCCTTGCTGAACGTGCAGCAAAAGCGAAGTCTGAGGCGAATAAGTCCCGCAAAGACGATAAGTCTGCTCGCAAGCTTGCTGCATCTGTGGATGGTTCAGAGGTTATCATCAAAGCAAAAGCGGATGGTGGATCGCTCTATGCTTCCGTGACAGCATCAGACATTGCAAAGGAGCTAAAAAGCCAGGGCTACAAAGTGAAGAAAGATCAAATTCAATTCGAAGGTACAAAAGAGGTTGGGGCCTCTGAGGTTACGGTCTCATTTCCAAATGCGTACGATGTGACTATTACGCTCATCGTTGAAGCAAAATAAGAAGGCAGCCCTCCGGGGCTGTCTTTGATGTAGGAGAAAATAATCCAAATACCTTAGTCCTAAAGTTCTAGTATGGAACACAAATATTTATTTATAGTTGGTGGAGTAATGAGTGGTGTTGGGAAAGGTACATCAAGTGCTGCTCTTGGGCTTACTATCAAGGCAAAGGGGTATAGCGTGACTGCAATTAAGATCGATCCGTACGTTAACGTTGACGCTGGAACGATGAACCCTGTGGAGCATGGAGAGGTTTTTGTGACGGTTGACGGAGATGAAACCGATCAGGACATTGGAACTTACGAACGGTATTTAGACGTTGATATAACGCGAATGAATTACATGACGACTGGTCGTGTTTATCAGTCCGTCATTGAACGCGAGCGTAACCTTGAATACGGAGGAAAGTGTGTTGAGGTTGTACCCGACGTTCCTGAAGAAGTTATAAGACGCATCAAGGCTGCTGCCGCACAGGCGGAGGCTGATGTTACATTGATCGAGGTCGGTGGAACCGTCGGTGAGTATCAGAATATTTTGTTTTTGGAAGCTGCACGCATGATGTATGCGGAGAATCCTGACGCCGTGCAATTCTGTTTGGTAAGTTATTTACCTGTTCCTCCATCAATTGGAGAGATGAAGACAAAGCCAACTCAGTACGCTGTTCGAACATTGAACTCGGCAGGTATTCAGCCTGATTTTGTTATTGGTCGTTCTACTATCCCGATGGATGGCCCTCGAAAGAAAAAGATTGCTCGTTTCTGCAGTGTTCCAGAAGAGCATATTATCGGAGCTGCTGACGTAAAATCTATTTACGATATTCCCGACATGTTCGAAGAGCAAGGGTTTGCAGACTCTGTTTTGAAAGGATTTGACTTGGAGGCTAAGAAAAATGACTTGTCAGAGTGGAAGAGTTTTACAGAGAAGGTGAAGGGCGCAACAGAGACTGTAAAGATTGGTGTTGCTGGAAAATATTTCTCAACTGGAAGCTTTACTCTGTCAGATGCGTACATATCAGTACTTGAAGCTATTAAGCATGCGGCAGCAGATCAAGGTGTTAAGGCTGATATTGAGTGGTTAAATTCCGAGGAGTACGAGAAGGATCCTGAAAAATTGAAAGAGCTTGAATCGTTTGATGGATTGCTTATTCCTGGAGGATTTGGTTCTCGTGGAATCGAAGGGAAGATAAAGATCATCGAGGTATGTCGAGAAAAGAATATTCCGTATTTTGGTATTTGTTACGGTATGCAATGTGCTGTTATTGAGTACGCCCGAAATATATTAGGCCACAAGGATGCTCACACAACAGAGATAGATGAGGGAACTTCGCATCCTGTTGTAGATGTTATGGAAGAGCAGAAAATCAAATTGGCTAAAGATGAATATGGTGGGACTATGCGGCTTGGGTCGTATGATTGTGATTTGATGGAGGGTACACAGTCACATAAGTGGTATAAGGAAGACAAGATTTCGGAACGTCATCGTCATCGATATGAATTTAACAATGAGTACCGAGAAGAGCTTGTTGGCAAGGGGTTGGTTGTAGCTGGTGTGAACCCGAAACAAGATCTTGTTGAAATTGTAGAGTTGAAAGATCATCCGTTTTTTGTGGGAGTACAGTTTCATCCAGAATTTCAGAGTAGGCCCTTGTCGCCTCATCCGTTGTTCTGCGGATTTATAAACGCCGCGAAGAATAAATAAGTATCTTAGAAATAAAAAAAACAGGACCTTGCGGCCCTGTTTTTTTGAACTCTCTTATCCAACGTTCACGAATGTTCGTCGTTTGAGATTTCCTGTGAAGTTCGGCATCATCTTTTTTGAAAAGTTTACAGTTCCGTCAACTGCAGCATATAGCGTGTCGTCTTTACCGATTCGGACATTTACTCCAGGTCGGTACTTCGTTCCACGCTGGCGAACTAAAATCTGACCAGCCGCAACGGGCTGACCGGCAGTCTTCTTCAGACCAAGTCGTTTTGCTTTGGAATCTCGACCATTACTGGTGGATCCCTGGGCTTTCTTATGTGCCATAGTGGCTCAAAGCTTACGGGCGGCTCATACAGCTGTTACAAGTGGAGCCTTTTACTGGCGAAATATTAGCGTATTGTAGCAAAACAGTCAAGCCCGATATGTTAACAGAGGGTGTATTTAGTAGTCAATTAGGTGTAAAAGCGGTATGATTCGCGCGTATGGCTTCTCAAAAAGAAGAAATTGAGCAGATTTTAGATGAAATTAGGCCTCAGCTAGCTCGCCATCAAGGTGGCGTTGAGTTGGTTTCATTTGATGAGAAGGAGAAAGTTGTTTCGCTTAAAATGGAAGGGGCATGCGTCGGATGCGCTCTAAGTCAGATGACGATGAAGGCTGGAATCGAGGGTGTCATTCGAGGGAAGTTTCCAGATGTCACGGTTGTAGACGTGTCAGATCATAGCTCAGGAAAAAATCCATTCTATGAAAATAAGTAAAAGTTTTAACGCGTGGCGGAAGCAGATGAAGAAGGCTGTCAAAGACATGTCTTCAAAACGTTTGTTTAAAATTCTGATACCGGTATCAATCGTATTTTTTATATTGGGTCTGATCGTCCCATATCTGTATCTTTATCCAGAAGCCGGAGAGCAGATTGCCGTCCCACTACATTACAATATTCATTTCGGTGTGGATTTATTTGGTAGACCGTGGCGTGTTTTCGCGCCGTCGATCGTAGGTTTGTCTGTGCTGGTTGTTAATTTGATATTTGCCGTTACTCTTTGGAATAGGTCACGCATATTAAGCTACGGGCTTTTGTGTGCGACTGCGGTGATAGAAATAATATTATTTACAGCAAGCGCATTTGTAACTCTCCTTGTTCTTAGTTATCTCTAGTATTTTATGATCGAGCCATTTGTTATCGGAAAAATTCTTGCACTTACAACTATCTCATTTGTTGTAGCTGTGTTGCTGACACCGGCGTGGACTCACGTATTGTTTAAGTTCAAGATGGGGAAGTCGTTGAGGCTCAAGAAGAAAGCTCCGATTTTTCATAAAATGCATGCCAAGAAAGAGGGGACACCTACGATGGGCGGAGTTCTGATCTGGGGAACAGTTCTTCTAACGATGAGTGCTTTCTTCTTACTGTCTCTCATTGATCCGACTGGTTTGTTTGGTCAGATGAACTTTCTGTCCCGTGGTGAAACGCTTCTGCCGCTTGGAGCATTGGTTGCGGCCGGATTGATTGGACTTGCTGATGATTTTTTCAACGTAAAACGCATTGGAAAAAATGGTGGAGGGATTGATATTCGACATAGACTACTTCTGTTTCTTGTTATAGCTATCATTGGAGCTTTGTGGTTTTACTTTAAGTTGGACTGGGACCTGTTACATATCCCGTTCGTTGGATCGTTTAACATCGGTTGGTGGTACATTCCGTTGTTCGTTCTGGTAATCGTGGGTACTTCGTTTTCTGTAAACCAAACAGATGGATTGGATGGACTTGCTGGTGGAAGCCTGGTTTCTGCCTTCGGAGCATTCATGTTCATTGCGTTTTTCCAAGAGCGTTATGAGCTTGCTGCATTCTGTGGAGTGATCATGGGGGCGCTTATCGCATTCCTTTGGTTCAATATTTATCCGGCCCGATTCTTTATGGGTGACACTGGTTCTATGTCGCTCGGGGTTACACTTGGTATTGTCGCAATGCTTACTAATACTGCCTTGCTATTACCGGTGATCGGTTTGATCTTCGTTGTCGAGGCTGTAACTACAATCATTCAGATAGTTTCTAAAAAGCTTTGGGGAAAGAAAGTATTTCTTGTAGCACCTATTCATCATCATTATGAAGCGCTAGGCTGGCCCGAACCTAAGGTTGTGATGCGTTTTTGGATTGTGTCGTGGATCGCGGCAGCACTTGGAATAATTTTGTACCTATTGGACTTCTCGTTGGTGTAATAGAAAATCTCTCCAGCTATGGCATCAAAAGGACAGGTTGATCGCGTTTTTC
Source organism: Candidatus Uhrbacteria bacterium (assembly GCA_018664485.1). Taxonomy (GTDB): domain Bacteria; phylum Patescibacteriota; class Patescibacteriia; order UBA9934; family UBA9934; genus JABJOE01. The sequence goes on from JABJOE010000004.1 coordinate 27,988, forward strand.
TAGCTTATATTTTAGGCCTACTACTCTTTGGATTGATAATGCTTACCTCGGCGTCTGGTCCATTGGGATTCGATCGTTTCGGAGATAGCTATTATTATCTGAAGCATCAGTTTTTTCTGGGAGCTGTTCCGGGGCTTGTGATGTTATTTGTTGCGTCTCGTGTTGGGTATGGAACGTATAAGAAAAATGCGTTTCTTTTGCTTATCATTTCTATTGCGCTTCTTGTAATGGTTTTTATACCAGGGATTGGTACAGACTTTGGAACATTTGCAAATAGTTGGGTTCAGTTTGGATCGTTTTCTTTCCAGCCATCTGAGCTTGTGAAGCTGACGTTCTTTATGTATTTGGCAGCATGGTTGGTAGAGCGCAGCCATGGTGATATCACAGACGTGAGGTCAGGGCTGATTCCGTTTCTGATTATTTTAGGGATAGTGGCGATGTTGATGATGCTGCAGCCGGACCTAGGGACGCTGTCTATCATCGCTGCCGTTTCGTTTATTATGTATTTCATTGCAGGGAGCCCGATTCGTCATTTGCTTGGGATCGGAGCACTGTGTATTGGAGCGTTTACGATTGCAATTAAGATGTCTCCATATCGCGCAGCTCGCTTGATGACGTTTTTGCAGCCTGAATTGGATCCTCAAGGGATCGGTTATCAGATCAACCAGGCACTGCTCGCGATTGGGTCAGGTGGGATTTTTGGGAGAGGCTACGGGCATTCGCTTCAGAAGTTTCAGTATTTGCCGGAGGTGGTTGGGGATTCTATTTTTGCTGTGATGGCTGAGGAGCTTGGATTTATTTTTACATTGATATTTTTGGCGGCGTTTTTGGGGATGCTGCTACGCGGTCTTGATATTGCAAAGAATGCTAAAGATAGATTTGGAAGGTATTTGGTTATTGCGATTATTTCTTGGTTTGGCGTGCAGGCGTTTGTAAACGTGGGAGCGATTGTCGGGATCATGCCTTTGACGGGCGTGCCGCTGCCGTTTATGAGTTACGGAGGTACGGCGTTGGTTGTATCACTGATCGCAGCAGGTGTTGTGTTGAATGTTTCGAGAAAATCTTAGCTGAAAGAACCAAGCGTCAAGAAGGTAAGTACCAAACAAATATCAAAACAAAAATTGAAAAATTCAAACTCAGCAACTTAACCACTCAACGACTCAGTAACTAAGAACTTTCCACAAAGCGAAACGCCCCACGTAGATATCGTGAAGCGTTGAGACGCGTTTGGTGGATACTCTATTGGCACCCGTTGCCGATGGCGGTTTTGATGGCCTTACGCGAATCGTACAGGAATTCTGTGTTCGCCTGGTTAATATTCGCAGGGTTGCCAGTTGAAAAGCCTAGGTTGATTGCGTGTAAAAGTTTCGCATCTTCCAAATTAGCACCCCCCACTTCTGCATATTTTAGATCAGCATCCTCCAGCATGGAATTGCTCATATCGGTTCCAGACAGGTCGCTACTGGACAGATCAGCTCCTCTAAGGTCGGCATGTGACAGGTTGGTTTGCGACAGATCCAACTTCTTATTTTTGTTGGCGATGCGCCATGAGATTACAGCTAACGCGCCACTGACATTGCGGTCATTGTATGCACGGATTTGTGCAACCAGAGCATCTTTACCCATGCCCTGCCAGATAATCTCAGCCTCTTCGACCATATAGCACCCCTCAATATATCGTCAGGTTTATTCCAGACGAAGAGCAGAGCGTACTAGTATTTGGCCCTTTTGTCAATGGAGGGATATAATGTTCTTACTGATTAATTAGCACGTATCATGAAGGAATCTTTGCATATCTTATTTTCAGGAGGAGGGACCTTAGGGCCGGTTACGCCACTCTTGGCTGTGGCTGAAGTTTGGCGTGAAATGCTAGGGAAAGAGGACTTAAGTTCCAAGGTAGAAGATGTTGAATTTTCTTGGGTAGGTACAAAGCGTGGCCCGGAGCGTGCTTTGATTGAAGCGGCGCGGATTCCTTTTTATACATTGCACGCACCTAAGCTGGATCGTCATAGATGGTGGCGATGGCCGGCTATTCCTTTTTTGCTTTTGTGGAGTATGTGGCGGTCATGGCGGATATTGCGCGCGCTAGAGCCCGACGTTGTTATGAGTGCCGGAGGTTACGTTAGTGTGCCGCTTGTGATCGTGGCGAGGGTAATGGGAATGAAAGTTTGGATCCATCAGCTGGATCGTGTGCCCGGAATCGCAAATCGCGTAATGGCGCCGTTTGCAAACCGAATTAGCGTCACGCTTGATGAAAGTTTAGAATCTTTTTCAGAAAAAAAACGATTAGATGTTGGCGGTGTCGTTCGTCCACAGATTTGGCAGGGGGATATTGCGAAAGCGCGTGAACGATTTAATCTTCCTAAAAAAGATGACCGATTAACTGTATTGTTATTCGGTGGAGGGACTGGTGCCGATTCGTTAAATAAGATGATCTCTGTAGTCGGATCTGACCTATCACGCAAGGTGGACATTATTCATCTGACAGGGAAGGGGAAGATGCGTGAGGAATATGAGAAAATTAGTGACAGGTATGTGGCTTTGGAATTTTTAGGCGCAGGTATGGCTGACGCATTTGCTTTGGCGGATATTGTTATAGGTCGCGCAGGCATGGGAACTATTATGGAACTTGCAGCACTTAAGAAGCCAAGCATTATTATTCCACTTCATAATACTGACCAGCTCGGGAATGCCCAGTTGCTTGCGGAGCGCGATGCTGCCAAGGTGTTGCAACAGATTAATCCGCAGATTTTCAAACAGGAGGTTGAATCTTTTGTTGCGGATGATGAAATGCGGCGTGCATATAGCCGTCGTATGGGAATGCTGTTTTCTCCACGCGGGGCGGAGAAGATCGTTGTTGAGTTGATGAGATTATTGAGCTAGGGACCTGGCTGTCCATATGTGGGCGGAGCCGCAATCCTACAGATCGCTAATAGAACATCAGCGAGAAAACAAAAAGGACCTCACTTGAAGGTCCTTTTTGAAATCTGATTTACGCAGCTGGTGCTTCTTCTGCTGCTGGAGCCTCTGCTGGCGCCTCAGCTGCTGCTTCTGCAGGAGCTTCAGCTGGTGCTTCTGCCGCTGCTTCCGCAGGCGCTTCTGCTGCTGGAGCTGCCTCTGCGCCACCGGCACAGTTAGGGCACTTTCCTTCTGCTAGTGTGTCATCAGCGACTTCTGCGCTGCAAGCTGTACAAACTCCCATAGTGATAAAAGATAATAATTATACATACAGTTTATGAGCTGCAAGAACTATTGTCAAAGAGGGCTTGATTTAGTTGTAAATAGATGCTATAAATTCGGCGCCCGAAAAGTGTGTGTAGTATGAATACTAAATGCGCTATCACGGGACCAAAAGACCGCCGATAGCTCAGTTGGTAGAGCAAGGGCCTTTTAAGCCCGTGGTCGCTGGTTCAAGTCCAGCTCGGCGGACCAGCCATTGCCGTTTAACACACGTTGAACGATGATGGCTGTTTTTTTGTTATACTGTTGGTGTGCGTATTGCAATGATAGGACAAAAAGGTGTAGTGATCGGAACGCGTGGTGGGGGTATCGAGCGACATGTCGCAGAACTCTCGCAACGCTTGGTTAAGTCTGGTCATGATGTAACTGTTTACGCCCGTGCGAAATACGATCCTGAAATGCCCGATGAGATGAGTGGTGTACATATCGAATATCTTCCAACTATTTATTCCAAAAACTTAGAAGCGATCGTTCATACGTTTGTGTCTACCGTCAAAGCAATGAGGGGTGATTTCGATGTGATGCATTATCACGGTGTCGGTCCTTCAACGCTTGCGTGGATTCCTCGATTGTTTGCAAAGAACAAAACTGTAATAACTACTTTCCACTCGCAGGATCGCTATCATAAAAAGTGGGGACTCATCGCTCGAATGTATTTGGCATTTGGAGAATGGGCGGCAGTTCGTTTCCCACATTTTTGTATAGCCGTATCTCATACCTTGCAGGTTTACTGTCGAGAACGTTTCAATCGCGAAACGGTTTACATTCCAAATGGTGCAGAGATTAAAGTTGTAGAAGGTCATGAGCAGTTGGAACGTTTTGGGCTTAGCCCGAAGTCATATATTTTAAATGTTGGTCGGCTTGTTCCTCAGAAAGGCATTCATCTATTAATTGAGGCATTCCGATCTGTAGAAACCGATAAGCAACTTGTTTTAGTCGGCGCTCCTAGTTTTTCCAAAGGTTACTACCAACAGCTACGTGACTTAGCGAAAGGGGATGACCGTGTTCATTTTTTGGGATATCAAGATGGGGATAGTCTGGAGCAGTTATTTGCAAATGCATATTTTTACGTGCATCCGTCCGAAGCCGAGGGGTTGCCGCTCGCTGTGCTTGAGGCGATGAGCTATGGACTGGCACCACTCGTGTCTGATATTCCTGCCAACCTCGAAGCATTGCACCATACAGGATTTACATTTCCGTCAGGTGACATTAGTGCACTTCGTGAATCTATTGTTCGTCTCTTGCAGTATCCGCAAGTTGTAACAGATCAGTCAGATGATGTTCGCGCAGCAGTAGAGGTCGAATTTAACTGGGATATGATCGCGCAGCACACCGAGTCTGTTTACGTGACAGCACGACATTAAGGATTTGTCACACACAGCTCAGCCGGAATTGGCTTCAAATATATAAACTTTATGGATGAATTAAGTCGAGAGCCAGTTATCTCTTGGTCAACACACTCCGTTGCCGACATATTTTCGGAATTGAATACCGGTACTGATGGTCTGTCGGAGAATCAGGCTACGGAACGTTTGAAAGAGGGTAGAAACGAACTTCCAAAGAAACCGCCAGCGTCGGCGATAAAGTTATTTTTTGATCAGCTCGCGAGCCCGTTGATGGCTATTTTGGTTATAGCTGGTTTGATGAGCGCATTTTTGGGTGAGTGGCTCGATACGACGGTTATTTTGATAGCCGTTTTATTAAATGCTGTACTTGGATTTTTTGAAGAGTATAAGGCTGATAGGTCTCTTGAAGCGTTGAGTACATTTTTGCCAGAGGAAGTTCGGGTGCGTCGCGATGGAGAAACACAATCTATAAATACTACAGAAATTGTTCCGGGTGACATCGTGCTTTTGCAAACTGGAGATAAAGTGTCTGCTGATGGACGTTTACTGCAAGCGCTTTCAATTGAGATGAACGAAGCGTCTTTGACCGGGGAGTCTGCGGCCGTTAAGAAAGAGACGGGAATTTTAAGCGAGGCTGTCAGCGTTGCGGACGAAACTAACATGGTTTTTGCAGGTACGGTTGTTGTCGCAGGTCGAGGTGAATATGTTGTGACAGCAACAGGAATTGAAACTCAGATTGGTCAGATTTCTGACATGGTTTCAAGAGTAAAAGAGGATCCAACACCTCTACAGCTTCAGCTTAAACATTTTGCGAGATTCCTTGGTATGGCTGTGCTTGTGCTTGCAGGGATTGTTTTTGCAATTGGAATGTGGCGTGGATTTGATGCCGTCGAGATGTTCCAGGTGTCGGTAGCTCTATCTGTATCTGCGGTACCGGAAGGCTTGATTGTAGCGCTCACGGTAATCTTAGCTATCGGAATGCAACGTATTTTAAAGCGAAAGGCTTTGGTGCGAAGGTTGGTTGGTGCTGAGACTTTGGGATCGGTGTCTGTCATATGTATGGATAAAACCGGCACACTTACGACCGGTGAAATGGAGGTTGTGCTTTTTGATGGTGACGAAGAGCGGACGAAAGTGATCATGGCGGCGACTAATACGGCGTCGAGGCAAGCCATTGATTCATCTGACGAGATTAAATTCATTGGTTCTCCAACGGAGGTAGCGATGGCGCGAGCGTCACAATATAGCTCAGTTGAAAATATTCGCACATTGCATGAGCTGCCATTTGATTCCGTTCGTAAATATAAGGCTGCACGTGTAGATACCGATGGTGATCGCAAGCTGTTCGTGATTGGGGCACCTGATCTTTTGTTGGAGCGTTTGGATGTGACTGACCGACAGCGTTCAGAGTGGATGGAGAAAACTAACGAACTTGCAGAGCGTGGTTTGCGCGTACTTCTGGTTTGCGAGCGTAGCGATGATCAGGTTGCGGACACTCTTTTACCGGAAATGGTCATCGATCTCTCAGTTGTTGGAATTATTGGACTTGAAGATCCGTTGCGCGATTCGGCTAACGTTACGGTCAAGGAGGCTCGTATGGCAGGACTTCGGCCCGTCATGATTACAGGAGACCATCCCGACACAGCTTTCGTTATCGCAAAGCGTGTTGGGCTTGCCAACGATCCAAGTCAGGTAGTGACAGGTATAGCGTTAGATGACATGACCGATGAGCAACTTGCGATCGAGATTAAAAAGCTTTCTGTTTTCGCACGTGTACTTCCGCGCCACAAGCTTCGACTCGTACGTGCGTGGCAGGACACTGGCGCTACGGTTGCAATGATCGGTGACGGTGTTAACGACGCGCCTGCTATGAAGGCGGCAGATATCGGGATTGCATTGGGGTCAGGTACTGCCGTTACAAAAGAGACTGCAGACATGGTGCTTCTGGACAATCACTTCAAAACTATAATTGCCGCCATTCGAGAGGGTAGGATCATGTTCGATAATATTCGAAAGATGATCGTTTATTTATTGTCTGACAGTTTTAGTGAGATCATTTTGATTTTAGGAGCATTGCTTTTGAGCGTGCCGCTACCGATTCTTCCAGCACAGATTCTTTGGATCAATCTTGTTACAGATGGATTCTCGAGTGTAGCTTTGACGTTTGAACCTGGAGAGGACGGTGTGATGCGCGAGCCTCCACGAAAAAAGCGTGAGCCATTGTTGAACATGGAGATGAAGATAATTATTTTCGTGATCGGTTTTGTAACGGATTTAATTTTGTTTGCTGTTTACTTCTTCTTGCTTGATCAGGCTTGGGACATTGATCACATCCGAACATTCATCTTTGTAGCGCTTGGATTAGACTCACTACTTTATGTGTTCGCCGTTCGTAAGTTCCGAAAGAGTATCTTCCGATCTAATCCGTTTGAAAATAAATGGCTCGTTGTATCAATGGCTCTCGGACTTGTGCTTCTTTTGTTGCCACTTGTATTTGCGCCATTACGCGAGTTGTTCTCGTTTACATCTTTATCATCGTTGGAATGGGTTGCAGTTGTTGTGCTTGGGATGGTAGACCTGTTGCTAATTGAGATTGTTAAGGCGATATTTATACGTCTTCATACGTCGTCGAAGGGCGCTCGTGTTGGCGATGTTTCGCGTCAGAGTTAGTAATGTTATTAGTTTTAAGGGTTTAAAGCTTTTTTGAGTATATTTTTACCGAGTCTATGGATTCGGTTGTGTCGAGGGACTTGTTAGTGGATTCGCCTGGGGTTATACTTATGCTACGAGAATAAACAAAAATCTTGTTTTTATATGGATTTGACCAAAATTGAAAATTTTCAGGACGCTGTTGTTACGGTAATGGGTCTTGGTCGTTATAAACAGGGTAGTGGTCTTGGTGCCGCTAAATGGTTGATGCGCCACGGTGCACAGACATTGATTACCGACTGGAAGGATGAGACAGAACTTGAGGAGTCCATGGATTTGGTTATGGGATTCTACGAGGAATATCGGGAAAAGTATCCAGACAGAACTATTTACCAGCCAGTTTTCGTTTTGGGAGAGCATAGAAAAGACGATTTTATAGAAGCTGATTGTATTGTTGTAAACCCAGGAGTTCCATCTGACTCAGAGTTTATTGTTGCCGCAAGGGAGGCGGGAGTGTCAATCGAATCAGATGTGAGTTTATTTTTCCGTTTCTGCCCGTTCCCGATAATGGCAGTGACAGGTACGAAGGGGAAGACTACAACTACAAAAATGTTAGGCGAGATGATGAAGTTGGATGATGAGAAAACTATCGTAGCTGGAAACGTTGGTGTATCTCCGCTGGAATTTTTAGATGAACTTCTCGCAGAAAACATTGAACGTAAAATTGTTATCGAGTTGTCATCTTGGTTGCTCGAGAGTCTTCCGCCGGCATTCAAAGATATGCATGAAGGGCCAGACATTTCCGTTTTGACAAATGTATTTCCTGATCACTTGAACCGTTACCACTCTTTTGGTGACTACGTTCATTCAAAGGAAATTATTTTTGAGTGGCAATCATCCGAACAGCACACCATATTGAACTGGGATCAGGAGATAGTTCGATTTATGGAAGAGAAGGTGAAAGGTAAGCTGTCTTGGTGCTCAACTACGTATCAAGAGCACGAAGGGTGCTTTGTAAAAGATGGACAGATCGTTTGGCGTCATGATGGAGCGGAGCAGGTTGTTGTTCCGGTAAGCGAAGTCGCACTTAAGGGAGATCATAATATGGAAAATGTTTTAACCTCTGTGTGCGCCGCTGCATTACGAGGAGTTAGCATTGAGTCGATCGCGTCTGTTGTTCGGTCGTTTAAAGGAGTGTCTGATCGTCAGGAGCTGGTACGCGAGGTTGATGAGATTTCATATGTTAATGATACGACTGCTTCAAATCCGGGCGCTGTTATCGCGGCATTGAAACGCTTCGGTGCTGACGGAGATATTATCTTGATTGCTGGTGGTGAGAATAAAAAGTTGGAATATAACGAGATGGCTGATGAGGTCGCAAAGACATGTAAGAACGTTGTTTTGTTCGAGGGGGATGCATCCGATCTTATTGAGAAGGGGATTGGGGAGCGTGTTCCGGTAATGAGTGGTGTAGCTTCGATGGAGCAGGCGGTTCAGGCGGCGCGTAAGTTGGCTGTGAGTGGAGACATCGTTCTTCTGTCACCCGGTGCTGCAAGTTTCAATCTTTTCAAAAACGAATTTGATCGCGGAGAACAATTCCGTGAAGAAGTACGAAAACTATAATGTTACACAAGATCAAAAAACTGGTTCCAACATGGATGACAGCGCCTTATCACTGGGCGCTGGCTTGGATATCAGCTATTGTCTATCGATTTCCATCCAATAAACTTATCGTGATTGGTGTTACAGGAACAAATGGAAAATCATCAACTATTCAGTTTATCGCACAGATGCTAGAGGGCCTCGGAAAAACCGTCGGTTACACCGGTACTGCTGGCTTTTATATTGCAGGTGAGACGATTGAGAATAAAATGAAGATGACAATGCCTGGTCGATTCTTCTTGCAGCGGCTTTTGCGAGACATGGTTCGGGCTAAATGTCAGTATGCTTTGGTTGAGACAACGTCACAGGGTATTGAGCAATACCGACATTTGGGAATTAATTACGATGTAGTTCTTTTTACAAATTTAACGCCTGAGCACATCGAGTCTCATGGAGGATTTGATCAATATAAGGCTGCGAAAGGAAAATTGTTTGCACACCTCACTAATCGAAAACGAAAAGTGATCGGAAACGAACGGATGGAGAAAACGTCGGTGATTAATGCTGATGATCCACATGCATCATATTTTTCAAAGTTCGATGCTGATCGACATGTAAAGTTTTCATGGAGTGAGGATGATGGCGGCGAGGATGTGATCGACGTTCATGCATTGTCACATGATATAGACGGAGCTCACGTGAAGATTAACAATGTTGATGGATTGATACCGATGCACGCTTTGTTCCAGCAGAAAAATGCTGTAGCTGCGCTGTCCGTTGTTCATTCTTTAGGATTCGGTTTACGGGAGTGCATGAAGGTGATGGAGAATCTAGATTCTCTGCCGGGACGTTTTGAAATAATCGATGAAGGACAGGATTTTCAAGTTATTGTTGACTATGCTTATGAGCCTTACGCGCTCGAGGCGCTTTTGAGCGCTGCGGAGAAATTGCCGCATAAACGAATAATCGGTGTGCATGGATCATGCGGCGGTGGTCGGGATGTTGCAAGACGCGATAAGATCGGTCGCTTGGCTGGCCATCGTGAAGATGTGGTGATCGTTACAAACGAGGATCCATATGACGAAGACCCACGTTGTATTATTGAGGCTGTCGCAAAGGGAGTGAAGGCTACTGGAAAAAGAGAGGGGGAAAGTTTGTTTATTATTGATGACAGAATGGAGGCTATTCAGCATGCAATCGATATTGCAAAAAAAGGTGACATAGTTTTATTGACAGGGAAGGGTTCTGAAACGGTAATGGCGGTTGCGGGTGGGCGTAAGACTCCGTGGAGTGATCGTGAAGCTGCGCATCAGGCTCTCAAAAGACGAAAAGCAAGTTCGCTTGTATGAGACCCAAAACAGTTGAATTAGAATTAGCGAATGACGAGGAGATAGTTGCTATTGTTAGAGAGAGTTTTATCGCTAGGTTACCGAGAATTTTCCTTGTAGCATTGTGGTTACTGGTTCCATTTTTCTTCTTTTTCCCACTGCTTGCACTCGGACCGATCGGCCTTCTGGTCTTTGTCTGCTTGGCTGTCAGTGGTATCCTCTATGCATTACGGGAATGGCATTTGTGGTACTACACTATGTGGGTTGTAACGGATAAGCGGATTATCGATGTTGATCAGTTGAGTTGGACTTTGTTTGAAATGCATGAGATTTTGCTCAAGAAGATACGGCGCGTGCACATCACTCGCAGTACATTGGGTGCAAAGATTTTACGTTATGCGACAGTCTGGATTGAAACATCGTCTAATCATGCTTTCGATATAGAGTTAGATGGAGTTCGTCGTCCAAAACATCTAAAGCGTCTCTTGCATGATCTTCACAAAATGAAAAAGCAATCATGACTTCTGTGCGCAAAACAAAACGGTTGAAGAAAGCAAAGTTGTTTGTCGTTGTTAATGTTCTGATTTTATTTTTCCTACTTATCGCTTTCGGCCGTGAGTATGTCGGCAATATTCAAATTGAACGGGAGATTGCTGAGCTGCAGAGCGAGCGCGATCAGTTGGAGCAGGACCAGCTCGATACGCTAGCGTTAATTGAGCAGCTTTCAAGCGAGTATTATCTTGAGTCGGAAGCTCGTACAAAGCAGGGGTTCGGACTGGAAGGGGAGACTGTATTTGTTATCCAAGAAGGTGACGGAGTTCATGTCAGTGAGCGGGGTGAGGAAGAAAGTACGTCAACAGATTTCTCTAATCCTCGTAAATGGTTCCTTTATTTCTTTGACTCTGTAGCATTCGAAAGTTTGCAAGACGGATAGATACCTACCTACGGCTATGAGAGTTGAAAAAGATAGAAAAAAACCAGAGCGCTCAACGATGCGCGCTCATTCAATGGCTATTCTCGGTGGCCTTGTTTTTATTTTGGGATTAATGGTTTGGGTTTGGTATAGCGCGTACGTTCTGCACTCCTATGGCTCTTTCATGCGAACGACTTTGAAAGTCGTACCTCTCCCGGCAGCGTATGTTGTAGATGAGGTTGTGTGGATGCGCGATTTGGCTGAACTTGCTTGGCTTGCGGAGACATCAGGATTGAGTGATCCGTATGATCGTGCGTATGAGACGTCGATTCGTCGTGCTTATATTCGCGGACTAGCAGATGAAGTTGGAGTTAGCGTCGACGATGAAGAATTGGATTCTTTTGTAGATGAAGTAGATGTTGAGATGCTGGAATCACTTGGTTGGTCAAAACGTGATTACCAGAGATATTTGGCTAAGCCTCTAATTTTGGAGCAGACACTTGAAGATTCTTTGTATAATCTGACAGAATATCAGGATGGGGCATATGACGATATTTTGGCTTTGCAGTCTCAGTATGAAGATATTGGTATCGCTTTTCCTGATCTTGCATTGCAGTATTCGCAAGGTGCGAGCGCTGACGTGAGTGGTTGGCTTGGGTATCTTGAAGAGGACGAGTTACCCGCAGGATATAATGCTGTGTGGGATCTTGATGTAGGAGATACGGTGATTATTGAGCTTGAGCGCGAATTTGCACTTGTCAGAGTATATGATGTTACTTTCCTTGAGGTGAATAGGTTGAGCGTTGCTATACAGGAGATTTTGGTCAACAAACAGCCATTAAGTGAGATTCTAGACGATTATATCGGTGAAAATAGCCTATTTATAAGATTAGTAAGGTGAGTTAGTTTTTAGGGTTCTGTCCCGTAGCTCCACAAAAACACCAGTTTTCTGGTGTTTTTGCATTTATACTACCTATTTTCTATTTAACGGAGGGTTTTGACATAAATTACTTCCGAGGACATTCAGGGTTAATATCCAGCAAGAATAATCTAATCGCAGAACTTTTGCTGTCTTTTCCCTAAACGTAGGGTTTATTCAATTAAAAGCACCTGAGGCTTGTTAAAGGATTTTCGGTATAAATAATGAATAACAAAGCCGCCTCCGTTGTATCTGCTTAATAATAACAACGGACGCCCGGTTTTGTCGTTATTTATGACGAATATATTCCTTTGATAAACGAAGCGCTTTTTACTTGCAGAAACCCGTAGTCCCCTTGACAAAAGAGTGATTTTCTGCTATTCTGCGATGTTCGAATGTGGCTGAAAAAGTGCCAACGAGCAACAGTTTAAAACCTGGGTAGGATTTAGTTCCTTCCCCAAAACCCCCGGCAGGCATTTGCCGGCCAAAATACGGGATGGCAATTTAGCATCCTAAACGATCCGCCCACGGGCACAACCAGCCCCTAGGGCTACCGGAGACGACATGAACGCAACCCTGAAGACCCTGATCGGCCTGAGCCTGATCGGCCTGAGCCTGGTGGCCTGTAGCCCCCACGGCGACAATGACGACACCCTCGACACCGGCACCTCCGACGATGATGGTGAGCTGTCGAGCGCCGGCGAGGGCGACGATGGCGACGACGGTGGCGACACCGACGACACCGACGAGCCCGAGGTCGATGCGGACGGCGACGGCTTCACCGCCGACGAAGACTGCGACGACAGCGATGCTAGCACCTACCCCGGCGCCCCCGAGCTCTGTGACGGCCTCGACAACGACTGCGATGACGTGGTCGACGAAGATGCCATCAACGACTCGACCTGGTACCGCGATAGTGATGGCGATGGGTACGGTGATCCGTCCATCTCGACCAGCGCCTGCGATGTCCCGAGCGGTTTCGTCGGCAACGGCGACGACTGCGACGACACCGACGCCAGTGCATACGACGACTGCACCAGTACGGACACCTGCACCATCGACATGGAGTGGGAGCCCGAAGGTGGCGCCAAGGACCTTCTCTCGCTCAGCTACGAGCTGGACTGCGATAGCAGCTACGAGGACTGGGATGCGACCGTCGCGGCCACCTCCAGCAGCTCGATTGCAGGCAGCTTCAGCCGTGAGATGAGCGAGGGCCAAGTCTGCATGTTGCGGATGAACGCCACGTCTCAGCTCGAGACCGAGAGCTACCGCGTCCGCTACGGCTGCGAGAGCACTTCGGGGTCCGAGTCCGGCGACATCAACCAGGGTACCTGGAGTGTGACCGTCGACTGCGGAACGCCCATGGTCCAGACCATCAGCGTCAACAGCAAGGACAGCGGCACCGTCGACGGCTGCGAGACCGAAGTCATCCCGTTGGTTCTGGCCTTCTAGCCTGAGCCTTCTCCCGTGATAGGGGCCCGACAGAGTATGCCTTCTGGCTGCTCGACTGGGTCCCTACATTTGCATCTAGATTATATTAGCTTCTTTATTCAATGCGCTTTTATGGCGTTTTTTGTCTTTTCTATCTAACGTAGGGTTATTTAATAAAAAAGCTTCAGAGGCTTGTTAAAGGTTATTTGGTAGAAATAATGAGTAACAAAACTGCCTCATTTCCTATCTAACAGAGGGTTTTAGCAAATAAATTGCTTCCGAGGACGTTTAGGGCTAGATCCGGCAAGAATAGCCTGATCGCAAAATCGCCTCCGTTGTTACCAAAAAAGATACAACGGATGCCCGGTTTTGCAGGCTATGATGACGGATTTGTCCCTAGATACCGCAGGCGCAATTTACTTTATAAAACCCGTAGCACCCTTGACAAAAGCCTCTTTTTCTGCTATTATTCGGTGTTCGTTTAAAAGTGAGGCAACTCACATAATAGACGAAATCATTAATAACACTCCCTAAGAGCGGGCACTTTGCCCATGATTCAGCTTGCTGGATCAACGGGCATTCTGCCCATTCACTGCGCAACCCTGGAGACCCCATGACGCGCTTCCCGACCCTGACCACCCTTCTGGCCCTTGCGGTCGTCACTCTCAACACTGGCTGCTTCGACGACGTCGAGCAGAAGATCTGCAAGGAGTATGACAGCTTCACCGCCGATCAGCAGGTTCTCCTGGACATGGCCGGAGTGGAGTCCGGCGAGTCCGCTTGCATCGTCTATCACACCGACACTGAGTGCAACTACGTCTACGTGGTCGGCGAGATCGACGACGGAGGCTGGTACGGCGATAACGCCGACGAGTGCACCGGTGAGGACGAGCCGGAGGAGCCCACCGACGACGACAGCGACGGCTTCGACTCCGACGAGGACTGCGACGACGACGACGCGACCATCAACCCGGATGCAGAAGAGGTCTGCGACGGTGTCGACAATGACTGCGATGGCACTGTCGACGGCGAAGACGCCACCGATGCCGAGGTGTTCTACACCGACAGCGACGGCGACGGCTACTGCAGCACCGAGTTCGAGACGGTTTGTTCCGGAGACGAGGCTTCGACCTCCGTTTCCGAGACCGACTGTGACATCGACGGCGACGGCGACTTCGACGGCGACGACGAGGACTGCGACGACGACGACGCAGACATCGATCTGACCTGTG
>JABJOE010000009.1 GCA_018664485.1 Candidatus Uhrbacteria bacterium
CCACCAAGGCTGTCAATCCAGTCCCAGAAGGCAGACTGACCACCTCCGCCAGTAGAATCTCCGTAGCCGTTGGAAGCTCCCTGGGGACCCATGGTGTCGAAGCCGTACTCCGGGTGCATTGCCATGTTCCACTGGTCAGGTGTCCCAATTGAGAACAGGACACTGATCATCGTGTTACCTGCGCCGCCGACGGTCTTGAAGTACTGCTGCATTCGCGTGTAAGCCTCGGCGTAGCGCTGCTCAGCCTGACGCAGGAACTCCTCCCGAATCTGGATCTCCTTCGAGCGAGCAGCTACCTTCAACCACTCACCAGCCGCATTTGCGGCATTCATCTCGATGTTCGCGCTCGCGATCGCCGACTCTTGCAACGTCATGCTTGCGCTAGCATCAGCGAGCACTCCGGCTGTGGTGACCAGATCGAAACCAACCGCTGCACCTGCCATCTGCGCGTGAGCCGTATTCGGTTTACCGGACAAGCCGAAAAGCATCAGCAGGAAAAGGCTAAAGACCTTCAAATTCCTCATCTCGATCTCCTTACTACCGAACGTTTCACAGAATCTCAAGACACAAACCGCGCCGTATGATTATGTCAAAGTTTCGATTACTGCAAGCGTCTTGCCGACAGTAGATAAAGGGCTTAAAAAGCCGTCTAACTGCTGTCGAAAAGTTCTCAAGGTGTGTGGTTGATAGATGGGCAAAGTTACTCGAAAATCACGATTTTGTCAATAGTGATTGGGCATTTATCTATTCATAGTCTTCTGAAAGTTTTAATACCATGTAAATAGCAAAAGGCGCTCGGTTTTGAGCCGAGCGCCTGAGCGGCCTGAGGAGTACCTCAGGTTTTGTGACCACCAGATTGCAGTCAATTAGCCTTCATTCACTTCACTCGCAAGGCGAGATGGGTGACTGAGACTAGAAGTTGCCGTGCTCCATGACCTCGAAGAAGGGGGTCATGGGCACCACACTGATGTCCAGTACCGGGATTCCGTCGACGTCGGTGAAGTAGTTGACGACACCTTCGTACTCGGGAGTCGGGAGCATGGTGATCATGGCCCAATTGCCGAAACGGTCGATGATGCCGTAGTCATCTCCGCCGAGGTACATGTAGCCATAGCCGTTGAGGTAGACCGGCTGACCCATGTAGCGCGCCATCTCCGCCATGGCACGGTGGGTCAAGCTGTAACGGCTTTCGCTCTCGGCGGTGATACCAGTCGCACAGAAGTCCTCATTGTCCCATGCGGGGTCAGAGGGCTTCCAGGTACCGTCGTCGCAGGGGTCAGTTTTACCCTTACCCCAGCCACCACCACCAAGGCTGTCAATCCAGTCCCAGAAGGCAGACTGACCACCTCCGCCAGTAGAATCTCCGTAGCCGTTGGAAGCTCCCTGGGGACCCATGGTGTCGAAGCCGTACTCCGGGTGCATGGCAGATTGCCACATGTCCCAGTTGCCGATGCTGAGCATCACACTGATGAGCGTGTTTGCACCTGCCGCCAACCCTGTCTTGTAGTTCTGAATCGCACGAGAGGCTTCTGCAGCACGTGCTTCCGCTTGTGCAAGCATCTGCGCGTCGAGTTCCATTTGGGCTTCGAGTGCAGCGATCCTCGTCGCATCTCCAGTGGCATGCGCTTCGATGAGCGAGACCTGAGCGCGAGCCAGTGACGCACTGTGAACGCCGGCCTGGGTAGTGGCGACACCAAGTGCGGTTGTTGCTGTTGCAAGTTGCACCCCGAGAACAGCTCCATATCCTTGGGCGTACGCAGGCGGGCTCACAAAGGGGTGCATCGTCGCCCCCGCATTTGTGATCCCGTGCACGACTGCACTCGCAACCGTGCACTCCTCCCCGCCTTTGTATGCGCCCGCGGATCGATCCACGGACGGTGTGCCGGACAATCCGACCCACATGAGAAGAAGGAGGCCTAAGGCCCCGAAGAAATTCTTCGTTCGCATTCTCATATCCTCAATCACACTTCAAAATATCCATTTCCTCTACGAAACCGACGTGGCTCGCAAAGCGGATAAGGTTTGAAGAGACTACGGCGTTTGCCGACAGTATCAAGATGACTGTAATAATCATCTATAACTAGCGGTAAAATCAACCCGTAGCAAGTGAAGGATGGGCAAAGGTACCCGAAATTAGCTCCTTTGTCAATAGTAGCTTGCCTAATCGCTCAGAAAAGAACATAATCGGCAATATTACATATGCCTATGAAAACAGATCACATCAAAATCCTAGCTCCAGCGGGTAGTTACGAGTCATTGCGTGCAGCTATAGCAGCCGGTTGTCATGCCGTATATTTCGGTGTAACACAGCTCAACATGCGTGCTATCGCAGCATCAAACTTTGATATTGAAGATTTGGCTGAGATTACAAAGATTTGCCATGACAATAATGTTCAAGCTCATTTGGCGGTAAACACCATTTTGTATGAGCACGACATTACATTGGTTAAAAAAATTATCGATGCGGCGAAAGCGAACGGAGTGGACGCAATTATCGCATCAGACATCGCAGCGATTACTTATGCTCAGTCAATCGAGCAAGCGGTACACATCTCTACGATGCAATCGATTTCAAACTATGAAGCAGTTAAATACTTCTCACAGTTTGCAGACGTTGTTGTACTGGCGCGAGAGGTCACTATCCCGATGATGAAACGAATTCACGAGCAGATCGTTGAAGATGATCTTCGTGGCCCAAGTGGGGAGTTGGTTAAACTCGAAGTTTTCGCACATGGCGCTCTATGTATCGCCGTGAGTGGCCAGTGCTTCATGTCGCTCAATAATCACAATGCATCAGCATGCCGTGGAGCTTGCCGACAGGAATGCCGACGTGAATACCAAATAATCGACAAAGAAACCGGTCAGGAAATGACATTGCGAAACAATTTCGTTATGTCTCCGTCTGACATGTGTACAATCGATATCCTAGATCAGCTCGTTGATGCTGGAGTTACCGTTTTGAAATTCGAAGGTCGTGGTCGTCCACCGGAATACGTCGACACAGTTATCTCAACTTATAAAGAAGCATTGCATGCTATTGAGGACGGTACTTACGGTGAAGACAAGTTTGCAGAATGGGTAGGGCGCCTTGAGAAGGTTTACAATCGAAAATTCAGCAACGGGTATTATCTTGGACGTAAGGGCGGATTCTGGACTAAAACTGGGCACAGCCAAGCAAAAGAAGAGCGGATATTCCTTGGAAAGGTTACACACTATTTCCCAAAGATTGGAATTGCGGAATTAAAACTAGAAGCCAACGACATTGAAGTTGGCCAAAATATAATCATCACAGGAAAAACGACCGGACTTGTTCGTGATGATGTTAAAGAGATCCGAGATGACAAAAAGGAAGAGGTATCTTCTGCAAAACGTGGTGAGACTGTTTCAATTCCAGTATCAGAAAAAGTTCGTATAAACGACAGGGTTTATAAGTTGATTCCTCGAGAGGATTTCAAGTAGTATGAAGTTTTATAAAATCACGCATGATCGGCCTAGCTGTATCGGTTGTGGTTCTTGCGAATATGAAGCTCCGAAGTTTTGGAAGCTAGATGAAGAAGATGGACTGTCTACATTAATTGGAGGTAAAAGTGACGAGCGATACACGACATTGGAGATTGATGAAATGGACTACGAGGAAAACAAGAATGCATGTGATAATTGCCCGGTGAACGTTATTCGTATAGACGAGATGAAGTAGGTTCGTCTTTGCCCATAATTTGGTATACTGTACTTAAGTTAAGGTGAATTTAACTGAAGATATATAAGACAGTAAGATTAGTTATAAAAACAAACTATTAAAATATACATATGGCTAAAGGAACAGGGATGCGAAAAGAGACGAAGAAACCAAAGAAGAGCAAAAAGAAAAAAGGAGAGAAGTAGAGTTTAAAATAACCGCTTCGGCGGTTATTTGCTTTCTGTTTTTAAAAAGTTTAGCTTGGCTTTTCTGCTCCATTTTTTAATTTCAGCTTCACGTTTCTTAGCGAGGCTTTCATTTTCTAGTTTCTCAGACCATTGCAGCTTCACCGGCAATCTTGCACGAGTGTACTTAGCACCCTTACCTTCGTTATGAGTTTTTATACGTTTAGCAAGATCAACTGCGACTCCTGTGTAGAGAGTTTCGTCAGCACACTTAACGATATAGACATACCAGGATTTCATACCAAAACTATAGCATGCTCGATGGGCTAATCTTAAGTTAAGAATAGGTATATATATGTGGTTTCTTGGCTATTTTGAGCCAATTCTAATATAAATACTAATACATAAGTTGTCTACAGGTACTCGACATAGCTATTGACAAATCTTGCGTTTTGGTGTAGTATAGTGCTGTGCAAACGTAGTCGAAGTGGAGATCCGCGGATTTTCCTACGTCAGGCGAAATTTGCGGCTAATTCACAAATCAACTACCTATGACTGGTTCAATTAAACGATTGACAGACAAGGGGTTCGGTTTCATCGCTATCGAAGGTGAAGAGAAGGACTTGTTCTTCCACTCATCATCACTAATCGATGTTACATTTGACGAACTTCAGGAAGGTGACGAAGTTACATTTGAGACTGAGGATTCTGACAAGGGTCCACGTGCTACAAATGTGCAACGTGCCTAAACCTATTTTCAAAGGCCATCCCGTAAAACGGATGGTTTTTGGTTTTTATGTGATAGAGTGTCATCGATATGCCGCATCCATTAGTTGAGGGACACAAGATTAAGAAGGCTTACGGTCTTCAGGTTGTGCTAGATGACCTTTCTTTTTTAATTACGGAGAAACAGAAAATAGCTTTGATAGGTCGAAACGGAGCGGGGAAGTCAACACTTTTAAAAATATTGATGGATCAGGAAGAGTCTGATTTTGGAGACGTTAAGTTTTATTCCCAGGCAAGAGTAGGGGTAGTGAAACAGCATGAAGTACTGCCAGACGATATATCTACGCTTGAATACCTTGAAACAAGTAGCCAAAAGCCTGAATGGAAAATCAGAAAGCAAGCGTCTCAGTTTGGGCTTCAAAAAGATCATCTTGATCTGGCTCCGAATCTTCTTTCGGGCGGATATCAGATGCGCGTAAAGCTTGTGTCGATGTTGCTACTTGAACCGAATCTCTTACTACTCGATGAGCCGGTAAACTATCTAGACCTACAAACGTTGATCCTGCTTGAAAAGTTCCTACAGAAATATAGCGGTTCTTTTGTTCTGGCGGCACATGACAGAACTTTTTTGCAGAATACATGTACTCATACTTTCGAGATCGAGCGCGGTAAACTTACAAGCTACAAGGGTACAGTACAGGACTATCTCGCTTTTAAAGCCGAACAGCTGCAATTTGAGCTGCGTAATAACAAGCGACTTTCACGCGAGATTGCGCATCAGCAGAAGTTCGTAGATCGCTTCCGTTACAAGGCCAGTCTCGCTTCACGTGCACAAAATAAAATCAAACACATCAGCAAGCTTCGATCCAAGATCTCACATATCGACTCATCCCTTGCAACAACAAAAATCACTATCCCGTCTCCTCAATTCGTCGCTGGTATTGCGATCCAGGTTGAAGAACTGTCAATTGGTTATGGCGATCATGTAGTTGCTGATGGTATAGGTCTTGAAATTATCAGAGGTGAGAAGGTGGTTATTGCCGGTGAAAATGGACGAGGCAAATCAACACTACTAAAAACACTAGCTGGTCACATTGAACCGTTATCGGGAAAGCTTAAATGGTGGCATAAGGCTGACATTGGATATTACGACCAACACACAGCGGCAACTCTGAAAAGATCTGAATCAGTTTTGGAATACCTTACTCGAATGGCGCCAGCAAACGCATCGAGTGAGCGCCTGTTGATGATGGCTGGAAATTTTCTGTTCAGAGATGATGATTTAGACAAAAAGACGAGTGTATTAAGTGGAGGAGAACGTGCAAGACTTTGTCTGGCCGGTGTTTTATTACATGAACATAACGTACTCCTCTTGGACGAACCCACCAACCACCTTGATGTTGAGACAACTGAAGCGCTCGCGCTCGCGCTAAAAGAGTACAGTGGAACGGTAATTGTTATCTCTCACGCCCGAACATTTATCAATAGTTTGGTTGATAAGGTATTCGAAATCCGAGGCGGGTCCCTCAGGCGCTATATGGGGCCTTACGAGGAATATGTGGATGATTTGGCGTCATTGATGGAAGAATCGACTATGGATGAGCCTGATGATGCTGACAACAGTAAAAAAGGACCATCGTCACAACAAAAGGCAGAAATTCACCGACGGATCAAAGAACATCAAAGACCCCAAGAAAGAGCTGATAAAGCTATAAAATTGATAGATAAAGAGAAAAGTGAGATTCATGCCTATTTCTTTGAAAATCCTACTGATTATTCTCCTGTAAAGTCCAGAAGACTCATTGAACTGAACACATTAATGGAGGATCATGAGAAAACATGGCTAACTGCGCAGGAAGAAATTGAGGTTCTAAGGTGCCAATCCGAAGGAGAAACCTTGACATAAATGCTTTTTCACTGTAGTATTCCGCTCTATTACAGTGAATGAAAAATATGAGCAAATTTGACAGAGATCCAAGAAAAACAAAGAGCCGACCAAAAACATCTTTCAGCGACTACTCCAATGGTAAAGCTGGACGTTTCGGTGCTGGTAAAAAGACTAGTTACCGATCAAAATGTAGCGGATGTGGAAACGGATGTACCGTTCCATTCAAGCCAACAGGACGAAAACCTGTATTGTGTGGTAGCTGTTTCGGAGGAAATAGAGGTCGCGAAAAGCGTGGAGGATTTGATAATAAACGATCATTTGGAGGGTCTCACGATAAGCGATCATCTAGCTCAACTTTAAAGTCTGATATTAGTTCGATCAACAGAAAGCTAGACCGGATCATGGAGCTACTTGGTGAAAAGCCTTCTGCACCATCAAGACACTCTACACCTTCAAGAACTTCAAGACCATCACGACCGGCAAAATCATCAGACGATTTTAGCTTCGACAACTAAAGTAAAAAAAGAGGCACCCGATTGGGCGCTTCTTTTTTATTTCAGCAATGTTCCTAGGTTGAGCCGACTATCAAATCTGATCTGTTCGACGAACTCTTCCGAGTGACTCACCATAATGAGACATCCTTCGTAATCATTCAGCGCTTTTGCAATGATAGGAAGGTGGCGGAAGTTAATATGGTTTGTAGGCTCATCACAAATGAGCAGGTCTGGCTTTTGAAGAACGAATCTAGCAAAGCTCAGCAATCCTTTCTGACCTTCTGACAATGCTCCAACCGGAGTCTGTAATGCGTCTCCACTTAGAAGGAAACGGCCGGCAGCGTGTCGGATTGCCTGGTCATCAGCTTCATACATGACAGAACCAAGTGACTTGTATGTAGTTTCTGAAAAGTCTAGTCCCGAGAAATCCTGTTTGTAATATCCAACTGTCACACCTTTTGAAATTGCGGCACCTGGATCTTCATTATTTGCTAAATTACGTAGTAAAGTACTTTTACCGATACCGTTTGGTCCAGTAACAAGTAAGTGATGCTTTCGGCGAAGTAGGTGTTCAACGTCAACTTCATGAGCCTCATTGTCCTTTATTACCTTAACCTTAGTCAGGCTCACTACAACCTCTTTAAATGGTGGGGCATCGATTGTAAACGGTGCAATAGTCTTGTCATCACGACGAACACCAACCATATTCTTTTCAGCTTCAGCAATTTCATCCTTCAGCTTACTCGCAAGCTTACGCATCTTTCCACCCTTGTGGGCGAAGAAGTTTACTTTGTCTTTACGATCTTGAATGGTTTTTAGGAGCTGTGCATTTTTCGCACGGTCACGCTCAACCTTTGCAGCGATCTCCTCTACAACGTCAGTATAGTTTCCTTTATATTTCTCGATCTTTCCAGTAAATACGTCCAGGTGCAAAACACCTTCCGTAAAGCTATTTAAGAAATCTGCATCATGCGAAATCACCAAAACAGTCTTTGGATACATGATTAGGAACACAGTTAGATGATCAATCCCTTCACGATCCAAGTTATTAGTTGGCTCATCAAGTAAAAGAATGTCTGGCTGCTGGATTACAGCATATGCAAGAAGAAGCCGAGCTTGCTGACCACCGGATAGTTCTCCAACGATTTTATCGTAATCAACTTTGAAGTTTACGACCTCCAGAGCGTCTGCAATGAGTTTGTCTATGTTTCGCGGTACTTCCTCGAAAGCATGCTCAAAGTACTCACGTACGGTCTGTGTGAGATGCTCACGGGCCATTACCTGCTTTGAAGTAGCGATTGTTGCGCCCTTTGCGAAGTGGATGTTTCCGCGGTCAGGCTCAAGTTCTCCTGTGATCAATTTAAAAAGGGTACTTTTACCAGCACCATTCTGCCCCATGAGGGTAAACTTGGCATCCTGACGAACAGAAAAATTCGCCTCATCCATGATGCGATTTTCCTGGGTATATCCGAAAACAACGTCTTCGAACCTGAGAACTACATTTGATTGTGACATAAGGCAAGTTTATACCATGATCATACAAATAAAGCTAGTATACTGGTATAATGTTGATGATTATACAGTTAAACTGATACATGATTAAAAGAGGTGAAAAACCTAACGTTGAAATGGGGGCAGAGGTAGAAGAGGTCGAGGTAATTGATGCGGATCACATTCGCAGCATCATTGAGCAGTTGTCCATATGTACAGTTGGTCAAAACGCGGCAAAGGACCTTGCTTATGAAGAGTATGATGAGACTGATAAAACAGATGAAGATCATGACAGGCTAAGTGAACGTATACAGGAACTTGGCGGGGAATATTGGACTCTTGCAAAGAATTTGCGCGAAGAATTGGATAAAGCATTTGCGGCGTTCAAAGAAAGAGAAAAAAGTGACAGCACCCAAGCTCCACAGGGTGACTACCGGGTATGGGTAACATATCCTCACAAAACAAAGGGTTCTACAGAGAAAAAAATTGGTATTGGATCAGTAAAAGTATCGGAGAATCAACCTGCCACAATTGGCGAGCTGAAAGCTAGATCGAGAGGAGCTATCTCTATGGAAGGACTTCATAACAGTTATGCAGAGTTTAATGACGAGGGTTTGGCAGAGGTACAGTATAGGATGGTGGATGGTGATGAGTCTGAGCTTTTCGACTCTACAACGTGGATTACACGAGGCGGTCAAATAAGATAATTTGGTGACTAAAAGAACTCGTATTTTGCGAGTTCTTTTATATCCTTGAAATCAAAAAACCCTGCGACTGCCGCAGAGTTTTATTTCTTCTTCTGTCGTGGTGAGAACTGTCTTCCACTTCGTCCGCCACCCCCGCTTCTACGACCACCTCCACCTCGTCCACTTCGTCGTCCTCGACCGTATCTACTCTTTGACCGGCCTGAAGGAAGTGTTTTTGAGATTGAATCAAGATCTTCACCTGTGTGTGACTTGATTGGAAGAATCATGTCAATAAGCCGTTGGATAGTTGCGATATCACCTTTCTGATCAGATGTTGCAAACGAAATTGCTTTACCATGCTTTCCTGCACGACCAGTTCTACCGATACGGTGAACGTAATCATCAGCCTGTTCTGGAAGATCAAAGTTGATAACCAGTGGCAAGTCGTCAATATCAATCCCACGCGCTGCGATGTCAGTTGCAACCATTACTCGGAACTTGCGTGTAGCAAATCCCTTCAAAGCCTTCTGTCGCTGTCCCTGCGAGCGGTTAGAGTGAAGTTCGTCAGCGGTATAACCCATCTTACGAACTCTCTCAGCGATCTTCTTAGCACCATGTTTAGTTCGACTGAATACTAGTACAGACCCCTTGTTCTCCTTCAAAATTCGCTCAAGTAGGTCAAGCTTTCCTGAACGAGGAACGATAATCATCTCCTGCTCAATAGTATCAACAGTTGTACCAGGGCGAGCAACCTCAACACGAAGAGGCTTTTTCATATACTGACGAGCGATCTCAGTAATTTCCTTAGGCATCGTTGCCGAGAAAAGCATTGTCTGACGATCGTCAGGAACGAATTCCAAAATAGTACGCAGCTGAGGAGCAAATCCCATGTCGAGCATGCGGTCAGCCTCATCCAACACAAGAATACCAACGTTTCTCAAAGAAATAACCTTTGATTCAACGTGGTCAATAAGTCGTCCAGGAGTTGCAACGATTACATGTGGTCGTGCTTTTAGCTTTCGAATCTGTGGTCGTGGGTTTGTTCCACCGATAACGAGTGCCGTACGAAGACCAACCGATCCACCAACCTTTCGAAGAGTCTCTTCAACCTGAACAGCGAGCTCACGAGTAGGCAGTAAAACCAATCCCATCTTCTTTTGCGTAGATACAATCTGAAGCATTGGGATAGAAAAGGCTAGAGTTTTTCCTGATCCGGTCTGCGCCACACCTACAACGTCCTCTCCGGAAGTTGCAATTGGAATAGCTTGATGTTGGATCGGAGTAGGGTGCTTAAAACCAAGCGCAGCGATGCGCTTGAGCAGTCCTGGTGAGATACCAAGTCCCTCGAAACTCTTCTTTTCAAGTTCGTCTCTAGACATGAAGGGGCAAGGATAGCTTAAATTATTCTTTTTGTCAATTATTATTAGTAAATAGAGATCATTTTTGGGCAATAAATATCAATCCTGCAGGTCTTTTTGCAATAATTACCCATATTCGTATAGATACTGAAGCCACCACAACATCGGTACTTTTAATTGATTTCGGAATATAAAGTGCGTTTAGGATTAATTTATGTATGGTTACTTTTTTGTTTTAAAAGAAAGAAGTAAAATGTATGTATGTTAAATATACAAACATCTACTAAACCAGTTAGGTTACTTTATTTCTGGATTGGAATACTTGCAGCCGTTGCATATCGGGCGATTATTGTGCTCAACTTTTTTGAGCCAATTTGGGTGAAGGTTGCCTGGTACGTTGGTACAATTGGGTTCATTTTTTACTTCTGGAGTCGGTATCGCGTAGTAAAACAGTTTTCAAAACTTATACACGAACAAAAGTTGGTCAGTGCGGTAAAAAAGGCGGGGAACATAACAACAGACCAAAAGCAGGCCCTGTCACATATAATCGAAACTTTGCGAACGACCAAGGCTCAACTCAATTACGAGATCATATTCGTACTATCTATTGTAGCGTTAGTGATTGGTGTAGTTTTAGATTTTCTGTAAAAGAAGACCATTTATTGTTCATATGAAATATTTAGCAATCGTGATCCTTATTGGAAGCGCCGGATGTAATATTCCGCACGAAACATATTTAGACGTAGCAAACGATGACATAGTGGAAAATAGCACCTTCGAGGTCATGGCCTCCGATTTACCTGACGACTTCTATGAGATTACGTACGATGATATTGGTGCAATCGTACATTTGGATTCCGATTGTGTACTAAGTGCTGACGATGCAATTGAAACAGCACAGATAAATGAAAATAATTTCATAGGTGTATCATCTTGGTTTGCATCCAGCTTCAAAACATTAAACGAGGATCAAATTTTTTATAAAGCTGATTTCATTCGGACTGATTCTGCATATCATGAAGAGAGCCTGGTGCGTAGATCTTTTATAAAATGTTCTTTTGCGGATATTGGGCAAGGTAGATCGGTTGATACATATCTAAATTATTCCCGTGAAGTAGATAACGTCATGATCGGTACCCTTCATGATGATATTACGGTTCAAAATGTAAGGGTCCTCACCGAAATGATACAAGCTTATTTTGTAGCTGCAGATGGAGACAACCGAGAAGTACTAACGGAAAATGTATTCGAAGATGAATATTTCATAAGTATCAGCTTCAAAAAATATGACCTGGAAGACGTGAGGTCTGAAGAATGGGGGTCTGGAAACAAAGCCTGTTATTACCTAAGCTACATTAATTCAGAGTTCACAGTCGACAAGTATTCAGGTGCAGTATGGCTCAGTCAAGCATCGGACGAAGTAGTGGCGCTTGACTGCCTTAAAAACCCGACAACAACCAATTAGACTTTCAACAATATTCTCTGTACGATCACGTCATGAAACTTATTATCATCAACGGCCCTTGTGGAGTTGGAAAAAGTACTTTGGCTGAACAAATTCATGCCGATATTCCGCTGTCTTTCCTGATGGATAGTTATGCGCAGATTCGATGCATTAGTAACTATCAAAATTTTGGCGAAGAACGGTGGGAGATGACTGTAGCTATTGCAAACTCTCTCATTGACTCAATGCTTGGACTTGGGCGCGACGTGGTTGTAGACATGATGGTCTACTCATCAGAGGTTCTGGACTTCTTCTACGAAATTGCAAAAAGGCATGGCGCGGAAGTTCATGAAATTCTACTAACCGCACCTCGAGACATCGTTATTGGTCGTGCTGAAAAAAGAGGTTGGCATGGTGGACTTTTATCACGTGAAAAAGTTGGCTACATTTGGGATAGGCTAGAAGGTCTAAAAGAGCTGAGAGATAAAGCAAATCTAATTGATACAAACGACAGGGAGGTTTCTGAAATTTATACTGAAGTGAAAGATCTGATAAAATAGATGTATATGATAAAAGGACTTTTCAAGACCTGGAACACTGAACTTCGCTACGGATTGATAATGGTTGGAGCTACATTACTTTGGATGGTCGGCGAGAACATTATGGTATCCGTATTCAACCACCCAGAATGGGGAGAGATTACCGGTTCATTTTCCATCATCATTCCCGTCACGGCGTACTGGATGCTGCTAACGTACTTGCGTAAACGCGATAAAGCCCTTCAGTGGCAAACGGCAATTCGATCTTGTGCGGTAATGACCCTAGCATTCGCTGTCGTCGGTGCTATCGTTACATACTTTTACATTTTGTATATTCCACAGCCAATTGAAAGTTACCTTACATATCTACAATCAACCCTAGAGCTAAAAGGTCAAAGTGCTGAGCAGATTTCCTCAACTGTTTCTGAGATGAGAGAGCTCTTCGCCCCACACTTTCAAGCAACAATTCTATTTCTTAGCTCGTTTGTGACGGGTGCTATCCTTACGTTTGGACTAACTCTCATACAGCGAAAAAAAGTTACACAGAAAACATCCAGCGAAAAATAAAGCTATGACAAAAGAGCTTCCAATTATAGAAGTCGACGTTGCTGTAGCGTTTGCAAAACGAGATGGCAAAATTCTACTCATACAGCGAAAAGACACAGAAGGAATTTGGGACAAAAAATGGGAATTTCCAGGAGGGAAGATAGAGGAAGGTGAGAGTAAAGAGGCCGCCATGATTCGCGAATTGCGCGAAGAAACTGGATTGGAGGTAAAAGAACAAGTATTCCTAGGTAACCATGTTCACGACTGGGTACTGTCAGAAAAAATCATGCGCGTTGATCTACATATATTTAAATGTGATATGAAAGATGGGGATGTTGAACATGAACAGCATAGCGCCTACCAAACGCACTGGGTAACACCTAAAGAAGCGGCCACCTACGACTTACTTGAAGCAAACCAATACCTCATAAATAAATTCATGCACGAGCTCACTTAATTGCAGACATATGGACAATCTTTTCTTGGGAGAACTATTACAAACAATTGGTGAGCTAGCTCTTGCGTATACGGTTCTACGCGTACACCATGGTGTTATGACAGAGAAGCATATTGATAAAAAAGTCATCCTAAGCATGAAAAGTGAACAGTTTATTGGGATGATGGGTGTAATTTTGATTATAATTGGTTTCCTAATTCGATGGATTTAATATGAAGAGATATTTAGCACCATTTCTATTTTTTCTCACAGTATTTTTTGCAATAAATATTGCAGGTATAACTTGGTTTCTCTTGCAGCCAGATTCAGTTGAAATTTCAGAAAAACCCGAAGAAGTTATAGAGGTGATTGAAGATGTTAAAGAGGAGGCGATAACTCAAGACGACATAAATCAAAATCCTCTCTACACTCACGACACATATATTGCGTTTAGCGAAGATGGTTTTGATTGGGAGTTGAGTGATGATCCAATTGCACCACACGCATCCGTTCCTGACATCATCGAACTTAAGGAAGATATCGGGGACTTTCAATCAGGCACACTACTTGCATATTACGTTGATGGGCAGATAGGTGAAGATCAGTTGAAAGATACGCAACTAGGTCTCTCGTATTCGTCTGACAGTGGATCTACATGGACGAGGATTTCTGCTGAGGTTTCATTTGAACTTGAAGGGGGCGTTATCGCAGATCCGTCTTTAGTTGAACTTGAAGATGGTCGGTTACGATTGTACTTTTATAACTTCGGAGTGACGAAATCTGGTCATCAACCTGCAGAAGCTCACATATTCTACAGCGCAATATCAAACGATGGACTTACATTCGAAATTGAAGAAGAAGTATTCTATTCAGGAACTGTTGCAACTGACCCTGATGTTATCTTTTATAATGACAAGTGGTACTTGTCGTATGCGGATCAAGAATCACAAAGCATGAAAATCGCCACAAGTGACGATCCATGGTCCTTTCAAGTTATAACTGACACACATGAGCTCGGAATTCCAACAATGATAGAAATTGATGAGGAACTAGTTCTCTACGGATGTGATGGCGGAATAACTAAACACGTATCAACTGATAACGGTAACAAATTCAATCTTGCCGGAATTGTAGATGGACTAGAGTACGAAGGACTGATGTGTGATCCGAGTATATTCGAGCTAAGTGATGGCGGGTATGTAATGGTTCTAAAAACAATTGATTACGAGTTTTTGACCATTAAATAGAGCGACGAGATGCCAACACAACCGTAACTGCCTGCGCAACATTTAAGGACTCCAGCTCCGCATCATGATCCACTTTAAGTGATGGAGCTTCAGTTGTAAGCTGGATTCCGCTACCTTCAGAGCCGACAATGAGAATTGCCGGTTTTGTTGTTTGTTCTGTGTGGAGAATTGCACCTTCTCGGTTTTCTACACGGAAAATTTCGCGGTCTGCCTTTGAAAGGAAAGCGGCAGCTGCAGCGCGCTTCATCTCAATCCAAGGAACTGTAAAAATTGTACCAACACTTGACCGTATGACTTTTGCATTGGTCGGGTCAGCACTTTCAATCAAAATCAACGATGCTCCAAATCCAAGACATGCCCGCATTATAGTTCCGACGTTTCCAGGATCCTGCACACCATCTAAAATGACAATGGTTTTCTTTTCTCGAATTTGTTCAAGAGTAAACGATGGAGATAGGGCAACTCCGGCAATTCCCTGAGGAGACTGCGTGGTGACCAACTTATCAAAATCGTTTGTATCAGTACGCGTAAAAATAAACTGAACACGATCGTCAGCTGCATCGATAAGATTTTTACCCTCAATCAAACACAGTCCACTTTCGCGACGACCCTTTTTGCGATGTAATGATCGAATTAGTTTCTCCTGAGCTTTTGTTAACATGTGTTGATGGGAAATAATTATTGGAACTACAAACAGTATAGCTACTTAAACCAGATGAAAAAAGCCGCCATTTAGGCAGCCTTTTCCGCTAGTTTTTCTTGCTTTGACAATCGGATAGCCTTTGCTCTACGACGTTTTCGTTTTGCAATAACTTCCTTTGCCGCTGCAATTGCGCGCGATTTCTTGCGCTTTTTCTTTGTTCGATGTGGCATAGTGCGAAAAATATACCTAAAATTGTTTACATTGTCAATCCTGGACAAGTTCGGCGCCTCGTTTTAAGGTAATCTTAATTAGATATTCGAAAATAAGCTTAATAGCACCGTTTTATGGAAATTGCCGTAGTTAAAGGGGATATACTCAATACTTCAGCCGAGCTTATTGTAGTCGGCCTATATATGGAGGAGAACTGGGAAAATGACTTTGTTCTGTCATTGAATGAATGTGTAGGTGGAAAACTGAAGAAAAAAGCTCAAGCAACAGATTTTAACGGAAAATTGGGAGAGTCTCTCTTTTTCGCTGCTGGACCTGAAACGTCATCAGATTACGTGCTCGTAGTTGGTCTTGGAGCACAGAACGAGCTAAACGCATCTTCTATTAGACAGATTACCGGGTCTGTATTTTCAACAGCATCAAGGCTCCGTGTAAAAACAGTAGCACTTGAACTTCTGGGAGAAGATAATGATGAGGTAGATGCAAAGATAAACGGTAGAGCAATTGCAGAGGCACTTCTACTAGCACGCTACGAATTCAACGCTTACAAAGAAACGAAAAAAACAATCCAGGTTAATGCTGTCACTATCGTTGCAGAAGATGGTCGTGATGCACGAAAAGCTGAGCGAGGTGTCGAAGAGGCTGTAACTGTCATCGATGGAGTTACTGTTGCACGTGATTTAGTGAATACTCCAGCACAAGACATGAACCCCGAGCGACTCGCAGAAAGCGCTGAGCAAATTGCAAAGCTTTCAAATGGTCGAGTGAAGACCCGTGTATACGACCGTGAATGGTGTGCTAAGAAAAAGATGGGTTCTTTCTTAGCTGTAGCTCAAGGTGCCGACACTGATCCAAAATTCATCCACCTTATTTACAAACCGACAGGTAAACCAAAAGGGAAAGTTGCCTTGGTTGGAAAGGGGGTTACATTCGATTCAGGAGGACTATCCCTCAAGCCTGGAAAATCAATGGAAACAATGAAGTGCGACATGGCAGGGGCCGCAGCGGTACTCGGAGTATTCGCAACACTAGCGCGCACAACTCCGCGAGTCGAAGTTCACGGGATCATTCCTGCAACAGAAAACATGATCAACGGTAAAGCGATTCGTCCAGGAGATGTTGTTCGTGCGATGAATGGAAAAACAATTGAAATTTTAAACACGGATGCAGAAGGTCGTCTCATTTTGGCCGATGCACTTGGTTACGCGGCAAAGTTGGACCCAGACTACACGATTGACCTTGCAACGCTCACAGGAGCTTGTGTGGTGGCTCTGGGGGAAGAAATTTCATCACTTACCGCAAATGACGACGAGTTTGCACAGAGCCTTCTAGCAGCTTCATCCACAGCCGGTGAGGAGATGTGGCAAATGCCCCTATACGCACCGTATAGAAAGCTACTTGAGTCAGACATTGCAGACGTTCGTAACATATCAACCTCTCGTTACGGAGGGTCTATGACAGCAGCACTATTCCTAAATGAATTCGTTGAAGATGGGATGGTGTGGGCGCACATGGACATCGCAGGACCAGCCTTTGCAGAGCGTCCGATTGGTTCGTTCCTTGGTAAGGGAGGTACGGGTTATGGAGTTCGAACATTGACCGCATGGCTCGCAACGTTATAATGCAGTCATATGAAAATTACTGTCTACTCCACACCAACATGTCCGTTCTGCAAACAAGTGAAGGCATTTCTTGATTCACGCAACGTGTCTTATACCGATATCGATGTATCAGCGGATCAGGCAAAAGCTCAAGAGATGATTGAGAAATCAAGTCAGATGGGTGTGCCGGTTACAGAGATAGATGGGGAATTAGTTATAGGTTTCGACAAAAAGAAAATAGAGGAGCTACTTGATAAAGCAAAATAGACATAAAAACACCGCGGATTTTCTCAGCGGTGTTTTTATTATGTTCAATTGAAGTTACTACGCCTTTCCAAGTGTGTCTGACCCTGGAGCCCATTCAACAGGACAAAGCTCCCCAGACTGAAGTGCTGTTATCACTCTCAATGTCTCTTTTACTGATCGCCCAACTGATCCGGCAGATACAAGTGCGTAACGAACGACACCTTCATCATCGATAACGAACAGTCCACGTTCTGCGAGTCCTTCTTCTTCGTTATATACCTGATACTCCTTTGCTAACTGATGAGTCGTGTCAGCTAGAACCGGGTACTTAACTTCTGGAAGGTCCTTTTCAAACCAAGCCTTGTGAGACCACTCTGAATCCGTAGATGCGGCAACGATTTCACATCCAAGTTTTGCGAAGTCTTCCTGATGCTTTGCAAATTCGCGAAGCTCAGTAGGACAAATAAAAGTAAAGTCGCGTGGATAGAAAAATAATACTGTCCATTTAGACTTATAGTCAGATAAGCTAACCTTAGTGAAGTCTCCACTCTGGTATGCGACGATGTCGCTGAAATCTGGTGCTTCTTTTCCGATTGTAATCATATATAGTAGTGGTTAGTGAGATGCTATTGTATACTATAGCTATCTAAAAATAAATTCGTAGAGTTTAGATATACACTTGCAAACAGGAATCTTCTGTAAAATGCAGGATTTCACTTAATTATATCGATACAACTCAACACTTGTGCAAACAACTTTTTTGCAGTAAACAGTAAGCAATATGAATAAAAACAAAACACTTTGGGCAGTAGTTGCAGTTATCATAATCATTGGAGGACTAGTATTTGTTCGGCAATGGAAGATGGATAACATAGTAAGCGGACTAGACAATGAGCTTGTTAACGGATTATTGGAGGAACCAGAAACAGTCGGAGGGACG
The DNA here is from genome assembly GCA_018664485.1 of Candidatus Uhrbacteria bacterium. Taxonomy (GTDB): domain Bacteria; phylum Patescibacteriota; class Patescibacteriia; order UBA9934; family UBA9934; genus JABJOE01. Next base: position 18,375 of record JABJOE010000009.1, read on the forward strand.
ACTTACCTTGTACCTTCTAATTACGTATTTGATTCAGGCGCGGATCTACCAGCCTTGACTGATCCAAACTATACAAACGTAACAGACGCAGATAGCTACCTTTCAGATGAGGTGTACGGAATCGATTTGGAAATTGAAGGACAACGCCACTTTTACTCCTACCAAATTTTAAATTGGCATGAGGTAGTCAACGAAACGGTAGGTGACTCAGTGATCGCAGTTACACACTGTACTTTGTGTGGAGTATCAAGCGTTTTCCAGTCAGAAGATACTTTCGCTCATGCTGGAAAAATTTATAACAACAACGAGCTCCTCGCCGATTCCTCAACCGATTCTTACTGGAACCAGATGACGGGAATGGCAATCGTTGGTGAACGAGCCGGTGAAACCCTTGAAAAGGTCGACTACACAATAATGACATGGGGAGACTGGAAAGACCTTTACCCTCGCGGATCAGTACTATCAAATGAAACGGGGTATGACAGAGACTACGGACGTCATCCATTTGAAAGCTACGACATTGCAGAAATTGTCTACTTCCCATTGAACCAAATTGAAGAACAGATGAGTGCCAAGTGGGTTGTTGACGGACTTACGTTCAACGATTCAGAGGTTGCATTCGCGCAAGATATCATGAAAGGAACGTGGATACTGAACTTCGAAATAGACGAGGTTGCTCTAGTTGCATTCTATGACGTGGAAGAAGAAATCACTCGCATCTTTGAAGCTGGGGACTATATCTTCGACTACGACCCAGATTTAGACGTATTTATAGATCAAGATGGAACTTCCTGGTCAGCTGAAGGACTTGCGGCATCGGGCGTTCAAATGAGCCAAGTAAGCGCCCAACGATCATTCGCTATGTGCTGGTTTGCAAACCACAGCAACTCCGCTATTGCTTTGATCGATCTTCAAGATAAAACAACAGAAACACCAGAAGATGAGGAAGGATCAGGAGAATAGTTCAGGCGTTCTATACGTAGTAGCTACACCGATCGGAAACTTATCGGATGTTTCGAAGCGCGCGTTAACGACTCTAGCTGAAGTAGATTTAATAGCTGCAGAGGACACTCGCGTCACCCGCAAACTTCTAACTGCGTTTTCAATTGAAACACCTACAACATCCCTCCATCAACACACTTCAAACGCAAAGGAACGGACACTTGTGAAAGACCTGGTAGCCGGCAAGTCTATTGCCGTTGTGAGTGATGCAGGGACCCCGGGAATTTCCGACCCAGGGCAACATTTTATTTCCATGGCTATCAATGCTGGAATAGAGATAATTCCGATACCAGGTGCGAGTGCAGTTATAGCTGCGTTGAGCGCATCTGGATTCCCTTCAAATAGATACACTTTCGTTGGATTTCCACCCGCAAAGAAGGGAAGAGCTAAATTCTTCACCGAAATAAATGAGTTAAGCCACGCAGTCGTCTTGTACGAGTCAAAACATAGAATTCTAAAGACGTTAGATGCACTACCACAAGATCGTACTGCAATGATCGGCCGTGAGCTCACAAAAATGCACGAGACCATTTACCGTGGCACAATCGCTGAGTTGAAAGAACAAATCGCCGAAAAACTGAAGGGAGAATTTGTTATCGTTCTTGCACCAGACAACTTTAAACTGTTGAAATAATATGAACCGGATTTACATCACAACTTCTATTCCTTACGTAAATGCAGATCCACACATTGGATTTGGTCTTGAGTATGTACAGGTTGATGCTGCAGGTCGTTACTGGCGCGATAAGTACGGTAACGATAACGTTCGGACTCAAACTGGCTCAGACGAAAATAGTTTGAAGAATGTTCGGGCTGCAGAAGATGCCGGGGAAGAAGTTGGATCTTTTGTAGAGCGACATGCGGACGAATTCGTAAAACTAGAAAAGACGCTAAACGCAAAGTACGACGGCTTCATTCGAACGCGCGAGGACCGACATATTCGCGGCGCCCAGAAACTTTGGTCTATGTGCCGGCCAGAAGATATCTACAAAAAGCCCTACACGGGGCTCTATTGCGTCGGCTGTGAAGCATTCTATTTAGAAAAAGACGTTGAAGATAATACTTGTCCAGTTCACAAAAAAGAGTTGGAAACTATTGAAGAAGAGAATTACTTTTTCAAACTATCAAATTATCAGGATCAACTACTCGAATTGATAGAGTCAGATAAGCTCCGTATTTTTCCAGAAAATAGAAAGAATGAAATAGTTTCTTTCGTAAAATCTGGTTTGGAAGATTTTTCTATCTCTCGCTCACAAGAACGTGCGAAGCACTGGGGAGTCAATGTTCCCGGAGACGACAGTCAGGTTATGTACGTATGGTTTGATGCCTTAAGCAGTTATATAAATGCCCTAGGCTTTGCAGACGATGAGCAGGGATATACTGATTTCTGGGCAGAGAACCAACGACGTGTGCATGTTATCGGAAAAGACATTATTCGTTTTCACGCAGTTTACTGGCCTGCAATGTTGATGTCCGCTGGAGTTCCACTACCTACTGAATTATTCGTTCACGGATTCTTCACCATTGAAGGTGAGAAAATGTCCAAGTCGATCGGAAACGTAATTCAGCCAAAAGAATTGGTTGAGGATTTCGGAGTTGATGCCGTGCGATACTTCTTGCTTCGCGAAATGCCTTATGCAGACGATGGTGATATATCAAAAGACCGTCTAGAAATCCGTTACGCAGAACTTGCAAACCAACTCGGAAACCTGGTGAGCCGTGTAGCTGCCATGACTAATAAGTATTTTGATGGAAAGATCGAGTTGCCAAAAGTAGATTGGCTAAAGCAGGATGCTGATCTGGAAGACTTCATGAGCCACTTCAACTTCAAGGCATATTTGGATTACACCTTTGAAGCTGTTGCTCGGGCAAATGAACTTATTGAAAAAGAACAACCTTTCAAAACCGTTAAAACAGACCCAGAAGCCGCAAAGAAGACACTAGCTGACGCATGCGAGATCATCAGATGGGTTGGAACAGCTCTTTTGCCGATAATGCCGGATTCTGCAGCAGAGATTCTTCGTCGATATTCAAATGATGGTATTCTAGTTGGAGATCCGCTATTCCCTCGACGAGATGTATGACATTCACTATAGCTGATTTATTTCTACTGGCTGTCGCAGCATTCTTTATTTTGTCTGGCTTGTACCAGGGATTCATAAAGACTGCAGGCTCACTCGTAGGACTTGTCGGTGGAGTCGTAATAGCGTCACTTGCAATCGACTGGTTGTCCGGAATAATCAACCTCGCAAATCACTCCGGTTGGACGATAGTTATTTTTATAATAATCATGGGTATCTGCTCCCAGCTAATAGCTTGGGTTTTTGTGTTAGCGGACAGGGTATGGAAAATAATGTCCATCATCCCATTCGTTGCAGGTATCAACAAACTGGCCGGAGGTATCCTGGGATTCATTGAAGCTGTAGCCGTTATCGCAGCCATCGGATACGCTGCTACTACATATCTTTCAGAAGGCGGAGTTCAAGAAGCGATCCTAGGGTCACAAGTAATCGACTGGCTCTCAATTGCAATCTCTACTATCACATGGGTTGTTGGGATCTTTCTATGAAGTTAATTGACTCACACTGTCACGTTCATTTTCAGGCTTACAAAGACGACATGGATGAGGTCGTTAAGCGCAGTTTAGACGCCGGCGTTGGGATGATTACGGTAGGTACACAGTCATCTACTAGTAAGACAGCTATTGAACTTGCTGAGAAATACGAGAATGTCTGGGCTACTATTGGACTACACCCAAACCACCTACATAAGCAGGAATTTTTTGATGAAGACGAACTTCCGCCGGAAGAGAAAGCAACAGGAAAAATTAAAACACGAGCAGAGGCTTTTGACCCGGAGTATTACAGAACGCTCATTGACCACCCTAAGGTTGTTGCAATCGGTGAATTTGGACTGGATTATTATCGGGTACCCGATCATCTTGATCGCGATCAAGTTATTGCAGACCAAGAGGCAAGTTGCGCACAGCAGCTCTCTTTTGCTAGTGAGTTTGATAAACCAGTCGTCATACATTGCCGTGATGCACACGAGGCGCAGTACGAACTACTAAAGGCTGAGATAGAAAAGGGGGGACTCACAAAAAGAGGGGTGATACATTCGTTCACCGGGTCAGTTGAGGATGCTCGCCGGTACGAAGAGCTTGGCTTTATTTTGGGACTAAACGGTATTTTAACCTTTTCAAAAGAACTTCAGGCTGTTGTAAAAGATATTCCGCTTGAGCAAATTGTCGTTGAGACCGACGCACCATATCTCACACCTCCACCTTACCGGGGTAAAAGAAATGAACCGGCGTATGTTAAGTTTATCGCAAAGCTTATTGCAGAACTTCACCATGTCTCTTTTGACGAGGTTGCAGACCTCACAACAAACACAACAAAAACTCTTTTTTCTATATAAAACAGAAAGGGGTATAACCCTTGACTTTTCCTACCAATCTTGATATTTTTCCGCCATGCAGGTTTCTGGCGGTGCTCTTCGGCCTGAACAGCCGAAGGTTACTCGTTAGAGGGCATTGTGTTGAGTGCGCCGTAGTCGTTACGGTTTTGCTCGACTTTAGCTTGATCCTGGAGGGTTTCTCGCTAAAGCAATGTGTCGGGCTTCCGGCCCAACCTGTAGACCTCCGCCGTCGTTCCTCTCGGGATCGGCGGTGTTTACCTTTAGGGCGTATACCCTTGACTTCTTCCGGAAGCATTGCTATCTTTTTGTCGGAGCAGATTTTTGATAGTGTCACATAATGACGTCTAGTGTCATTAGAAGCACTACTCGAAGGATATGCAGGCACCCAGTCTTGTCACAGGGTGCGAGCCGCGATTGAGGTCAGGGATCTCGAATGCAGCTCATATGCCGGGTAACTCCCATCTGTCTCAGCTTCACCGTCGCTCCTTCTTGGGGCGGCGGTGTACACTTTTCTATAAAATCTTGTACAACCTCAGCCACCTTTACAATTTCGTATAAAATCTACGCCCATTGACTTTTATGCATATTCAACATATGATTTTTTCGCATTTTCAAGGGTTATTCTACCTATGAACAATCAAAATCAAACAGAAAAAAAGAATGACCGAGCTCAATATGGGCTAGCCATCCGAATTGCTGGTGATTTTGGTGTAAGTATTGCAGTCCCAGCTCTAATCGCGGCTTATCTTGGCCAAAAATTAGATGAGAGACTAGGGACCCAACCTATAGCAATGATCATATTGCTAATACTAGCGATGGCTTTAACAGCCGTGATCATAGTCCGAAAGGCAGAAACTTATGCAAAAGAATACAACGAACTCAATAACTGAACGAATTGGCCTAGCCTTTTCTGGAATTCCTCTCGCTGCAGAGCCGTTATTTGAGATCGCTGGACTGACAATCACCAACGCAATGATTAACGCATACATAGCTGTTGCGTTTTTTGTTTTGGTGGCACTGGTGTCGAGCAGACGTAAAGGGATAGTTCCAAAAGGTATTCACAATGTTATTGAAGCGCTTGTAGAGTTTGCAATGTCAGAGATCCAGAAGGTAACAGAAGATAAAAAGAAAACGCGCGTATTCTTGCCGCTCGTTGCAACCATCTTCTTCTTTGTTTTATTTTCAAACTGGCTCGGGCTCATCCCGGGGACTGGATCGATCGGTATTTGGGAAATGGTTCACGGACAACTAGAACTCGTACCACTTCTACGCCCTGCAACAAGTGATTTGAACCTAACGCTCGCTATAGCGGTCACTGCAATTATCACAACGCATATCGCGGGAGTCGCATACAAAGGTGGATTTATGCACTTCAGTCAGTTCGTAAATATCAGAGGAATCGTTCTAGCTTTCAAAAAAGGACCAATGGCTGTAGTTATCGCCTTGGTTGAGTTCTTCATCGGGCTAATCGAGATCATCGGAGAATTTGCAAAGACACTTTCGCTTTCACTACGACTTTTCGGAAACGTATTTGCTGGTGAAATCCTTCTACATGTGATGTTGAGCTTGCTCGCATACGTACTCCCAGTACCATTCATTTTCATGGAACTCCTTGTTGGAATAATTCAGGCGACCGTATTTGCAATGTTAACCCTTGCATTCCTTGTTGTTGCCACAATGAGCCATGATCACGGCGATGACCACGAGGAAGATCACGCAAAAGACAAAAAATTAGAACCAGAACACGCTTAAACGTCGATGGTTCAGAGCTGTCTGTTTGTCACCATGGCAAGCGCGCAGCTACCAACTATTGATTAATAAACTGCTAACTATCTCGTATGGATGCAGAAACAATGACACTTCTTGCCAAGGCTCTTGCCATCGGTGTTGGAAGTATTGCACCAGCGTTTTCAATCGGATTCATCGGTATGAAAGCTATGGATGCTATCGGACGCAACCCTGAGGCGGCTGGAAAGCTTTTCGTTCCAATGCTTCTTGGAATGGCTTTTGCTGAGGCTATTGCGATTTACGCATTGATCATCGCTTTCACACTCTAGTCACTTCTGTATTGGCAGCTGCCGGATTACAGGCCTGTTACTTGTGTACCGATATATCATCTAACACAATTCACATCTTACCAAGGCGACCGCTAGTATAATGACTCTGAAGATCACTCGGCTCTGTTTCCAAACATACTTTGGAGATAGTTCCGACCAACGGTCTTCAGGACTCAATATATTAGATATGAGCGAACCAATTGAAGACATTATCGAACATGACGAAACAGCTGAGGACTCTGACGCATCAGAGACTCACGAGGAGATTGCTGTTGACGGAGATAACCCGATTGCCGCTGTAGTGGGACAGTTCGGTTTGAATGTTCAAACTTTTGCAGCACAGCTGATCAACTTCTTGATCGTGCTGGTAATTTTATGGCGCTTCGTTTACAAGCCTGTCGTAAAACTTCTCGATGAACGACAAGAGAAGATCGAAAAAAGCGTAAAGACTGCTGAGGAAATTGAAGAGCGCATGACAAAACTCTCAATTGAGCGTGAAGAAATTTTAAATGAAGCTCGAAAGGAAGCTCAAGCTATAGCCGAAAAAGCTCACGAGGATTCAAATGGACGGCGTGACGAGATGGTCGCGAGTGCTAAGCGTGAAGTTGAGCGTGTTATTTCAAAAGGTAAAGATCAGCTCGCAACAGAAAAGGCCTCAATGCTTCGCGAACTTCGCAAGGACGTTGTAGATATCGCTGTAAAAGCAGTCGCGCGTGTTTTGGATGATCAAGTAGATGAAAAGCGTTCAAAGTCGTTAGCGGAAGAAGTTGTTCGAAAGATGAGTTAACTATGAAGATTGAAGCAATACAACTTGCGCGTATACTCGTGAAAGCAACGGCACATCAAGTGGAAGTACGTGATGATGTGAAAGCATTTGTTGCATTCCTCGCCGAAAATGACATGCTCGATAAATGGCGCGAGATTGAACTGGCAATTGGCAAGGTATGGAAAGAGGAGTTCGGTGCCTCATCAATTAAAGTACTAAGTGCACATCCATTGACTCAAGAGGCCCGCAAAATAATCGGAGAGATAGCGCCGGGCGCTGAGCTATCAACCGCCGTTGACGAAAGACTAATTGGTGGAGCTATCATCCGCATTGACGACAAGCGCATCGACGGATCAATAACCGGTCAGTTGCGCGCACTACGAAAGTCTCTACTGGCATCCGTCTAAGAGCGCTTAAACTGAAAATGAAAAAACTATATGGCTAACAAAACAGACATTATATCCGAGCTGCGAAAGCAAGTTGAGGATTTCAAAACACAAGCAAACGTCGAATCTGTTGGAACTGTTCTGTCAGTTGCAGACGGTGTTGTGCGAATGAGCGGTCTTGCTGATGCAAAATCAATGGAGCTTTTGGAATTCCCTGGAGGAGTTCTAGGTGTTGCGCTAAATATCGAAGAAGAATCCATCGGAGCTATCATTCTTGGATCATCAGACAAGATTCGGGAAGGAGATACAGTTAAGTCAACCGAACGAATCCTTTCAGTTCCTGTGAGTGAGGGAATTATCGGTCGTGTTGTGGATCCACTTGGAGTTGCGATTGATGGAAAGGGAGCTCTGTCAGCTGACCAGTATCAACCAATCGAGAAAGTAGCACCTGGTGTTATCACACGTGAGCCCGTGTCCGTTCCACTTCATACCGGAATCAAAGCAATCGATTCCTTGATCCCAGTTGGACGTGGTCAGCGTGAGTTGATCATTGGAGATCGGCAGACCGGTAAAACAGCTATCGCAATTGATACTATCATCAACCAGAAAGGTGAGGGTGTTAAATGTATTTATGTTGCTGTCGGTCAGAAAGAGTCAAAAATTGCAACCATCAAGGCGAAACTGGAAGAAGCTGGTGCAATGGAATACACAACTATCGTGTTGGCTGGTGCGTCTGATCCAGCATCACTTTCATATATCGCTCCGTACACCGGATGTGCAATCGCTGAGTACTTCATGGACAAAGGAGAGGATGCGTTAGTTATCTATGATGACCTTTCGAAGCACGCATGGGCGTATCGAGAAATCTCACTACTACTTCGGCGACCACCGGGACGAGAGGCGTACCCAGGTGACGTTTTCTACCTTCACTCACGTCTACTTGAGCGCGCTGCACGTTTGAACGACGATAACGGTGGAGGATCAATCACGGCTCTACCGATTATTGAAACTCAAGGTGGGGACGTATCGGCCTACATCCCAACAAACGTTATTTCAATTACTGACGGTCAGATCTACTTGGAGAGTGACCTCTTCTATAAAGGACAGCGACCAGCTCTTAATGTTGGACTATCTGTGTCACGTGTTGGATCAGCTGCCCAGACAAAAGCAATGAAGTCTGTCTCAAAAACTTTGAAAGTTGACCTGGCTCAGTTCCGAGAGCTCGAGGCATTCGCACAGTTCGCAACCGACCTTGATGAATCTACAAAGAAACAGCTAGATCGCGGAGCGCGAGCGATGCAACTCATGAAGCAAAAGCAGTACGCACCTATTTCATTTGATCAGCAGTCAGTTATCATATACGCGCTCAACTCAGGGCTATTGGATGATGTCGACGTTGATCGTATCCTTGAATTCGAAGAAAAGTTCCTATACTTCATGCAATCAAGCGGGGCGTCTGTACTTAAAGCAATTCAGGAATCAAAGAAAGTAGAAGAAGCGACTGAAGAAGAACTTAAGAACTTTATCGCTGAGTTCAAAAAGACGTTTTAATAAGTTTGTCTAGAACGGTCTCATTTGAGAATAGTTCTAGGCGCAGGGAAGATGTTGAGAAGCCGTACCAATATGTACGGTGACGAATCATAGGGGCCCTGCAACACCGAAATAATCCAAATGAGACTGTTATAGCTTATGGCTGCTAATGCTAAAGTTGTTAAGCGAAGGATCAAATCTATCGCCAATACGATGAAAATCACAAAGGCGATGGAGCTTGTTGCTGCGTCAAAAATGCGACGCGCGATACAATCCGTTCTAGGAACGCGCCCATATGCGCAACTTGCATGGCAAACGGTCAACGCTATATCTCGCGCTACAGGCGAAACAACACACCCATTACTTGAAGAGAAACCTGATGCCACAAAAACACTTCTAATCCTCTTTACAGCAGACCGCGGTTTAGCCGGAGGGTATAACGTCAACATGATCAAAACTGCGATAAAAGCAGTAAAAGCGATCGATGACTCAGAAGTAGAAGCGATCTCAGTTGGTAAACGTGGAACAGCGGCACTCGCCAGAAACGAAGTTCCCGTCATCGCAACATTCGAAGATCTTTCCAAAAAACCGGTCTTTGAAGACATACTTCCAATCGGAAACATGGTCATCGAAGCATTCATCCGAGGTGACTACAAAAGAGTTGTAGTCGGATACACAGACTTCATCTCCGGCCTCACTCAAAAGCCTCGCACCTTTGAACTTCTGCCACTTGGACAACCAGACGACGCTCTCGGAGACGTTAGCCGCGGAAAGGATGAAGCAATTGAGGTTAAAGAGGCAAGTGAATATAAGTTTGAGCCTAATCCGCAAGAAGTACTCAACAGAATACTCGGAAGACTTGTCGAGACAATGCTATACCAAGCGTTACTGGAGTCAACAGCATCTGAGCACTCAGCGCGAATGATGGCAATGCGAAATGCAACGGATTCTGCGAAGGACATGCTAGGCGAGCTCAAGTTTGCCTACAACCGACTGCGACAGGCCAGTATTACACAGGAAATTGCTGAAATTTCAAGCGGTAAGGCCGCACTAGAATAATTTACAGAAGAACAGGACTGACATATTTGAGGTCAGTTCTAGGCGCGGGGAAAGTAGTGAGGAAGCGTACTTACCTGTACGTTGACGAGATACAGGGCCCACGCAACAACGAAATGATCCAAATACGTTAGTACTATATATATGAAAAACGGAAAAATCTCACAGATCATTGGTGCCGTAGTCGACGTTCGATTTGAACAAGACGTTCCGGACGTAAAAACCGCGCTTCAAATCAAGCACGGAGATTCAACATTGGTTCTAGAAGTAGCGCAGCAGCTTGGCGGAGGGGTGGTTCGCGCAATTGCGATGAGCTCTACTGACGGATTGCAACGTGGACTTGATGTTGTAAATACAGGTGCGCCTATCAAAGTTCCAGTTGGCCCTGAAACACTTGGACGAATGTTTAACGTTACAGGTGACGTGATCGACGGAAAGCCTGATCTCAAAAACAAAAACTTGCAACCAATCCATCGTGATGCACCAGAATTCGTTGATCAGTCAACAGAAGTTGAGGTGTTTGAAACTGGTGTGAAGGTGCTAGATCTTATTTGCCCAATTTTGAAAGGTGGTAAGACCGGGCTATTCGGTGGAGCTGGAGTTGGAAAAACTGTTTTGATTCAGGAGTTGATCCACAACCTCGCAAAAGAGCATGGTGGTTATTCAGTGTTTGCCGGAGTTGGAGAGCGAACTCGTGAAGGAAACGACCTATTTCATGAAATGCGTGAATCAGGAGTTCTCGATAAGACCGTTTTGACATTCGGACAGATGAACGAGCCACCTGGAGCACGTGCACGTGTTGCGCTTTCGGGTCTTACAATGGCTGAGTACTTCCGAGACGAAGAGGGACGAGACGTTCTCATGTTCGTTGATAACATTTTCCGATTCACACAAGCGGGTTCTGAGGTATCATCACTTTTGGGACGCATTCCGTCAGCAGTTGGTTATCAGCCAAACCTTGCAACCGAAATGGGAGCGCTTCAGGAGCGAATTACTTCAACAACAAAAGGATCCATTACATCAGTACAGGCAGTGTACGTACCAGCCGATGACCTTACCGACCCGGCTCCTGCAACAACTTTCGCCCACTTGGACTCCACAGTTGTGCTTTCTCGTTCGCTCGCCGAGCTTGCGATTTATCCAGCTGTCGACCCATTGGACTCAAGTTCAACAATTTTAGATCCAAATGTCGTTGGTCAGGAACACTACGACGTAGCACGTGAGGTTCAGCGCGTTTTGCAGCGGTATAAAGACTTGCAGGACATCATTGCAATTCTTGGAATGGACGAGCTGTCTGACGAAGATAAAATGACCGTGTCTCGAGCACGTAAGATCCAGAAGTTCCTATCGCAACCATTTAACGTCGCAGAACAGTTCACCGGTTCGCCAGGTGTATACGTACCTATTGCCGACACCGTTCGTGGCTTCAAGGAAATTCTAGAAGGGAAGCATGATGATAAGCCGGAACAGGCGTTCTACATGAAAGGAAGTATTGACGACGTTACTGCCGAATAAACAGAGTCGCAGCATCTGCGGCCTCCCGACTGCGGTGCTTCCGGCGAAGCCGGACCAGGCTCCGCCTGGCAACTACAACCATTTCTCAACCTATTACATTTATGTCAAAAATCTCACTAAAAATTGTCACACCAGAACGAATCGTTTTCGAAGATTCGGTTGATTCGATTTCTGCAATGACAGAAAAGGGTGAGATTACAATCCTTAAAAATCATATTCCTCTAGTGGCACTGCTAAAAGCAGGGGAGATGAGGCTCAAAGATGGCTCTACAAGCTCTCTCCTTGCAGTCTCAACCGGTTTGATCGAAGTTCGGCCCGATAACACCGTCATCATCCTTGCAGACACTGCAGAGCGTTCTGACGAGTTGGCTATCGAGGAGATTGAAAAAGCAAAAGAACTTGCACAGAAACGACTCGAAGAGGCTCGAGACAAGGGTGACGTCGCCTACGCTGACGCAGTAGCTAACATGGAACGCGAGTTGGCACGTCACAAGGTGGCGCGCAAAGGAAAGTACCGGGATGTCGGAGGACCTTCACCAATAAAATAAGACAAAAAAACAGTCCGTTTCTCTCCCAAACCCCTCATGAGGCTTGGTTGACAGATGGGCTGTTTTTGATTAGCATTTTGTCGTTACGAACACCATGCCGGTAAGTAGTGACGAGGAATACGGAAATGTGTACACCAGACCAAGAGGAGGGACCTGGCCATGGCCGTCATGCTCCAAAGGCCGCAGGAGTAGTTCTTGTTCGGTGCGGAGACTATCGCACGAATGGACCGCATAGTGCGTTCGCTATAAACGAACTGCTCAAAAATGCAGTTGATGCATTTACGGTCAATCAGACTGGAAGGTCACATACTGCTGGAAGAATCAAACATGACCTACAGGTCATCCCTGGTCCAGCGCATGTCCTTGCAACTCGCTTTGGCATTCGACGCTACCTGCGTGCACAGCTATGGCTACATGCACAGATGCTGGGACTCCACAGCGTCGGCGATGGGCGGTGGATCGAAAAGCTGACGTCCTTGTGGCAGATCAAGGCCTACGTCGAGCTTCACGGCCAAGAGACAATAGTACTCGCTACCCACTGGGACTGCGGACGTGAGGGTGAACACGGACAGGATATGGACACCCACATTGCACATGCCTGGGGCAGCCTGCAAACACTCCGCCGAGCGCTTCCAGAACACAACCTCGCGCTGATGATGCTGCACGTTGACGAAGGAAAGATCGTACTTGAAGAAAGTCGTGTATACACTTTCGTACAGGTCGCAGCGTTGATGGACAGAGTACACAGTCGCCACGCAACAGCGCAACGTCCCAAGACCGAGCAAAGCCGCGCAGAAGCTGCCAAGTAGCGGCACTGAGCACAACTCCGACGACCGCCGCCCCAAGTCTTGGGTAGCGGTCGTTTTGCATCTGTACAAAAAATGATATTTTCTCTAGAATCTTTATAAATACTCAATATCTACAACCTACTAGCTACAAGCTATTTTCTACAACCTAGTACCTAACACCTAAGACCTACCAGCTATTTACTACAAGCTACAACCTAGTACCTAATCCCTACCAGCTAATTTCTATAACCTAACACCTATGTCACATACCTGCTCCGCAGCGCTTGTTCGTTGCATGGATTTCCGACTCGAGTCTGCCATTGAGGAATACATGGCAAATAACAAACTCACAAACGACACAGACGTCATATCAATTGCCGGTGCTGCAAAAGATGTAAACGATCAGAGCATGGGTGGAGCAGTCGCAGGTCAGCTCGCACTTTCAAAGAAATTGCACGACATCAACACCATAGTTCTAATGAACCACACAGACTGCGGAGGCTACGGTGGACGATCAGCATTTGAAAGTCGAGAAGCCGAATGGCAGAACCATGTAGACGCTCTAAACGGAGCAGCGGCTATACTAAAGGCAACATATCCAGACGTCACAATAAAAAAAACAATAGCTGATATTAACGACGACGGATCAATAGAAATCAAAGAAGTGGCTTAAAGTAAAAAGTTAGAAAAGCGGGCAAATGTCCGTTTTTCTATTTGTGCTAAAATAGCGTAACTATGCCAGACAAACTTCTATTTGGATTAAACGAAGAGCAACTCGAAGCCGTCACATACGACGGTGGGCCGTTGATGATTATCGCAGGTGCCGGTACCGGAAAAACAACCGTAATCACTCAGAGAATCTCTTGGCTTATTGAACAGGGAAGAGCGAAGCCAGACGAAGTATTGGCACTAACCTTTACAGAGAAGGCGGCAACCGAAATGGAAGAGCGTGTTGATCAGCTACTGCCAATTGGATATGTAGATCTTTGGATTTCAACATTCCATGCTTTTTGCGAACGGGTCCTTCGACAACATGCACTTGAGATCGGACTACCAGATCAATTCCTTCTTCTCGATGAGATTAGTGCGTATCTGATGATTCGTCGTGAACTTGAACGGTTCGAACTCGACTACTATCAACCACGCGGAAACCCAACACGATTCCTTCGCTCAATGCTTAAGCACATCTCTCGCCTAAAGGACGAGCTCATTACTCCAGACGATTACGCCGCACTCGCAGCAGAAAAGCTCGCAAATAAAAAACCGGACAAAGATGCTACCGACAAAGAAAACGAAGAGCAGTTAGCCGAGATTGCAAAGCTCGGTGAACTTGCAAATGCATACCGCGTATACCAAGACATTCTCCTTGAGCAGAATGCTTTGGACTTTTCTGACCTTATTTCATACACAATCGAGCTTTTCCGAAAACGACCAGATATTCTCAAGCAATATCAGGAACAGTTCAAATATATTCTGGTTGATGAGTTTCAAGATACAAACATGGCGCAATACGCGCTCGTAAAGCTACTCATTTCATCACCTGACAACATCACAGTGGTTGGAGACGATGATCAATCAATCTATAAATTCCGAGGGGCGTCACTTTCAAATATCATGCAGTTCCGCGCTGACTTTCCGGATTCAAAGCGCGTAGTGCTTACAAAAAACTATCGTAGTGGAAAGAATATTCTCGATGCTGCGTACAAGATGATTCAGCAAAACAATCCAAACCGGCTTGAGGATCGCGAAGGGCTAAACAAGGAGCTTACAGCGCATCAGGAACACGAAGGGTACGTTGAACACATTCATTGTGATACTCATCACGACGAAGTACAGGGCGTCATGGAAAAAATCGTTTCACTCAAAAAAGACGACGACACGCGATGGTCCGACTTTGTTATCTTAGTTCGTGCCAATGACAACGCAACACCGTTTTTAACGTCCCTTGAACACGCCGGCATTCCATACCGTTTCATGGCAATGTCAGGGCTCTACACAAAGCCAATTATCATCGACGGTCTTGCATTCCTGCGTATTATCGACCAGCACCACGATGGACCATCCATGTTTAGGATTTTGAGCCACCCAACTCTTGGTGTTGGGGAGAACGACCTTGCAAATATCACAATGCACGCTCGCAAAAAGGGAATTTCGTTGTTTCAGGCTTTGGTTTCCACTCCAGACATTTCAGATGAAGGAAAGAAACGAATTGATGAATTACTAGAATCACTTGGAAGCCTGGAGACAGAGGCACGCCGACGACCCGCAAGCGAACTATTCGTAAGTGTGATGAAGCAAACTGGCCTCCTTGCAGGAATTCGTGAACTGCCAGAGCCTGCACAGGTCGAGCAGTTTGAGTTCCTACAGCAGTTCTTCGCTCGAATTAAAGCATTTGAAAAGACTGCAACAGACCCTCATGTACACCATTTCTTGGAAATTTTCGACCATGAATCTCAGGCGGGGGAAGCTGGAAAATTATCAACTGATATTGAAGCCGGCCCTGACGTTGTAAACATCATGACCGTTCATGCTTCAAAGGGATTAGAGTTCCGCTTTGTTTTCCTCGTAAACCTGGTAGAGCAACGATTCCCGTCACAACGACGCGCTGACCCAATCAAAATCCCTGAAGAACTTGTAAAAGAAATTCAAAATGAAGAAGGGAATCCACACATTGAAGAAGAGCGACGACTTTTCTACGTTGCCATGACCCGTGCGAAAGAAGGTCTTTTCATGTTCAGTGCAGAAGATTACGGAGGTGTACGTAAGCGAAAACCATCACGATTCATTCAGGACGCTAATCTAGAACCACAAAGACGAACAGGAAATGTGCAAAGGCTTGGTGAGGAGATGGATGTAGAGGTGAAAGCTGGAAACAATATTCCATCATTCAAACCAGGGACGATGTCGTTCACTCAACTAGCGGCATTTTCAAGCTGTCCACTGCAGTACAAATTTGCTCATATCCTTCACGTTCCAGTATTTGGTCGTTACCAGATGAGTTTTGGAAAAACGATGCACAACTCACTACAGCATTTCATGGAGCGCGTAGTTGCAGCCCAGCAGAAATCAGAGGAGACTTCAGGTGCAGACACAGAAACACCAATCGAATTTCCAAGCCTCAACATTCTAAAAGAGATATACGAAGCCAACTGGATTGACGAATGGTACCCAGATGACGATATTCGCGAAGAGTACCGACAGAATGGACTTGATTCGCTTACAGCATTTCACACAGATCTCAACGCTCGCAAACCCAAGGTCTCAATGATTGAAAAAGGCTTTACATTGAAAATTGGAGAAGTGACAGTAAAAGGACGTATAGACCGTATCGACGAAATTGAAGATGGCTTTGAAATCGTTGACTATAAAACTGGGTCACCAAAGGCTTTGGAGAAGATTGGTTGGCAAGAAAAACGTCAGCTGGTTCTCTATGCACTAGCTGCAGAGCGATGTTTCGATCCGCCACTAAAAATCACAAAACTTACGTACCATTATCTCGAGGACAACTCACTCGTGACATTCGAACCAAAACAAAAAGATATTGAAAAGCTTCAACAGGAAGTATTAGGTACGGTTGCTCGCATGAAAGAGTCTGATTTTAAGGCAACGCCGGGATGGAATTGTAAATTCTGTGACTTCCGAGATATTTGTGAATTTAGAGCTGGTTAACATGAATGATTTCGGCAAAAACAAATGGCAAAAGTGGAAACGCCCAAAAAAAGCTAATCGACCGTTTAAAAAACGACCGGATAGCATCAACTTTTTGGTTGGTGGAGCTTTGAAGCGGCATGGAATAGGGCCTCAGGTTCAAGCTGCGATGATTGTAAAGCGTGCAAACGAGGTCTTAGACAGAATTATCGAAGAACGATTTCGATCCGATGTTCGCGTAATATCGTTTCAGCGCACCGAACTTCACGTTGCCTGCCGTCACGCACCAGCACGCCACGTAATCGACAGCGTAAGGGTGCAAATTAGCGAGGAGATGACAGTTCATTTTCCATCAATTACAATCAATAGAATCTTCTGCAAGGTAGACCCACACATGCTCGACAGCAAAAGTGAAATTTCATAAACAGAAACCTGCACTTACAAGATTCAAATCCATTTCTCGTGATACAATATCACTATGAGCGTACGACATTACATCCTATTTCTTCTTTACGGAACAGCTATCTCTTGGTGCGCTTGGTTGATTACGCTTTTCAGCATCGATCCGGCAACAGCGAGTACGATAGGGCAGGCCGCTTTTCACCTCACACTATTTACGGCAATCACCGGAACTGTGAGCTCGGTAAGTACAATGGTGCGTGTACGTCGAAAAACTCAATACAAACTTGAAGATCTCGTAAAAATCTCCCTACGACAAGGGCTCTTTATTGCCATTTTGCTCGAACTTACACTACTTTTAATGCACAATAGCTGGCTTACTTGGTGGTCAGCGATACTTATCATTTTACTTATTGGCTTACTTGAGTCGATTTTCCTAAGTTTATCGCACAAACCGGCTTGATACTACGATCAACATAAACTAAGATAAGGTCTCCGGGATATAAAGTAACCGAAGGCCCTTATATTTTGTGGGCATTCAGATAAAGTGGTGCGAGGCATTAGAGTTTGAGATATTTAGACAGTGAATACATGAAAGTTTACGGCAGATTATGTTGAACAAATTTTTTGGTCGGTTCTCAGAAGATATCGGTATTGATCTAGGTACGGCCAATACATTGCTTTTTGTTAAAGGAAAAGGTGTGGTCGTGAATGAACCTTCGATCGTAGCTATCAACACACGGTCAAATCAGATCGTAGCTGTAGGACATAGCGCGAAGGACATGCTTGGAAAAACACCTCCTCACATCATTACAACAAAGCCTCTCACAAAAGGTGTCATCTCTGACTTTGAGGTGACAGAAAAGATGCTTAAATTCTTCTTCGACAAAATTCACGAAGATGCATTCACGGTGGTGCCCCGTCCACGAGTTGTGATCGGTGTACCGCTCGATGTCACGGAAGTAGAACGAAAAGCTGTCGAGGATGCCGCAATCAGTTCGGGTGCGAGAGAAGTTTTTCTTATCGAGGAACCAATGGCCGCAGCAATCGGTGCGCGCCTTCCAATTTCTGAATCTGTAGGATCAATGGTCGTAGACATCGGAGGTGGAACAACGGAAATTGCCGTCATCTCACTCAACGGTGTTGTTACATGGAAGTCACTTACAGTTGCCGGTGAAGAAATGACCAAAAACATCATCCAATATACTCGAGACGTTTTCAATCTTCTGATTGGAGAAAAGGTTGCAGAGGCAGTAAAGTGCCGTATTGGTAGTGCAATTGAGATGGATGAGGTAATGGATTTCCAAATGCGTGGACGAGATCTTCTCACAGGACTTCCAAAACAGGTCCTTATAAACGACGGTCAGGTTCGTGAAGCTCTACTAAAATCTATCCGCAATATTACAGAAAACATCAAGCTGACACTCGAGGTTACGCCACCGGAACTTGTGGCAGATATCTACGAACGTGGAATCGTTCTATGCGGCGGAGGATCTCTCCTAAAGGGTATCGCTCGCTTGATCGAAAAGCAGACCGGTGTTCCCGTTAGACTTGCAGAGGATCCGCTTACAACTGTAGTGCGTGGAACCGGTGTGCTTCTAGAAGATCCTGAGTTACTAAAGGAAATTACCCTACCATCTACGTCTGATGAAGGCTACTCATAGGGCACAAAACTAAACACAAAAACCATGGCACTCTCACTCAAAAATCTTTCTAAAAATTCCCAAGCCGCCCTCCAAGCGATTGGCCTATTTCTCCTGATCACCATCGGCATCTTGCTGATCATTTTTTTTACACCAGCGGTTGAAGGAACTCAGAAAGTACAGTCAGGATTCTATTCGTTCAGCCAAACAATATCGAGCTGGACTGCGGATACATTTTTTGACCGAGAGACTCTTCGAGGTGAACACAAATATTATCAAGACCTAGCATCGCTTCACACACATGAGGAGGCATACATAAACGAGCTGGAGCAAAGTGTGGCCCAATTAGAAGCGGCACTCAAGTACGAAGAGACAATTGGATACACAACAACTATCGCTCGCGTCCTGTCCCGCTCCATAAATAAGGAAAGAGAGCTGCTTATCGACAAGGGAATTTTGGACGGAATCATTGTTGGTCAAGCGGTTGTCGTAGGTGACGGGCATCTAGTTGGAGAAATCATCGATCTCAACGATCGCACTGCAACTGTCAGACTTCTTCAAGACAAAGATAGCTCAATCGCCGCAGCCATACTCGGATCCGACAAGACTATTGGACTAATCGAGGGGCGGGAAGGGTATCTTCTTTCAATGCAGTTCATACCTCAAGATGAGCGAATCGACGTACACGATGTAGCAGTAACGTCAGGTCTTGATGAGCTTATTCCAAGTGGACTTGTAATCGGGGTTGTAAGCGAATTAATCACAAACGACGCCGCGGCATTCCAGGAGGCTCGTATTGAGCAGATTATCCAAGAAAACGACTTCTCATACGTGACAGTCATGCAGATACCGCTATGAACGTAGTCTCAACTGTAATTGTAGCTCTGTTGTTTTTAGTAAGTTTGTTTTTCCAAACTACAATAGTTCAGGCTTTTGACATCCCGCTTGGGGCAACACCGATTCATCTCGCAATCGGGTTTTTACTACTTCACCGTGGTCGGATAGAGCTTGGAAGTGCATGGATTGCAATCACTCCCATTATCGCTATATGGGTTGGACACATTCCAGGAGCCTGGTGGGCATACATTTTAATTGCAATAACAGGTCCGATACTAGTTAAACGAATCTTTGCTAAACGATCGCTACTTGCATTGATGGGCCTCAGCTGGTCACTCTATTTAATATTCATGATAGCGAGCTACTCGACATTCGCCGAGCCCGTAACCATGACCTGGATCGGATTTATAATGTTAACCATTTCCTTGATATTTATCGCATATTTGGAACGCTACGTGCAACGCTTCAGCAAACGTTTCATTCTAGTTCGCCGCAAGCACTAATATCGTTTGCAGACCAAATAACGCCAGAAATTACGAAAGAATAATATGGTTCTGAAGTCTAACAACCCATTCCCGGAGCTCGACGGAAGCGAGACTCCTTTTGCGGTTGATAGACGTGATGATATTTTCTTTGAAGAAGTAATGGCAGAATACCCAGAAGCATCAACACAGTCAGCTCGGTCATTCGTAGGCTCTGTAATTGATGCAAAACGATTTAAAATAGCGATGGGAATACTCATCGCTCTAGCCTTTATGTTCCTTGGTAAAACCGGGATGATGCAAATAGTGCACGGGGAAGAATACCGTACTCTAGCTGAAGAAAATCGAATCTACCGGCAAGTTCTCCCTACAAAGCGTGGTGTTATATATGATCGAAATGGTGTCATTCTTGCTGAAAATATTCCAACTTTCCAAATTATCACAGCACTCTCAGCACTTCCTGCAGATGCATATGAACGTCAGCAGGCCTTAGGAGCGCTTGCAACGCTGATCGAGGAAGATCAACGTGAATGGATGGTAGCTCTCGACAGTATCACCGATGAAGATGAACCAATTCTCCTTGCAAAAGACGTCGGGTACGAAATGGCAATGTATCTTGCAACACATAAAGAGAACTTTCCATGGATGCAGCTTGAAATCGGATCCAAACGTGAATACATCACAGACGGTATTCCATCTCTGTCACATATTATTGGATACACAGGAATCATCAACGAAGACGAGTACGACGTAATCTCGCACGATGAATACCGACAATTCGACCATATAGGTAAGCTTGGCCTTGAATCTGAATATGAAACGATGTTACGCGGAACATATGGTGAGTCTTATCTAGAAGTTGATGCCTTCGGTGGAATCGAGCGCATTATTTCAAAAGAGGATCCAGTTGATGGGGAAGCGCTTCACCTTACGATTGACGCAGCACTTCAGGCCCAGATTGAGCAAGTTCTCAAAGCAAGGCTCGACGGTACAGTAGCGTCACGAGCATCAGTCGTTGTAATGGATCCAAACAACGGTGACATTTTGTCTCTTGTATCGTGGCCAGCATTCGACTCAAATGAATTTACAGACGGAATTAATGAGGAAACTTATGAGTCATATATAACCGATGAAGATCGACCGCTGTTTTCGCGTGCAACAGCTGGAGATTATCCATCTGGATCAACTATAAAAATGGCACATGCAGCTGCCGCACTCATGGAGGGAGTTATAAACGACTCAACATCATTTATATCGACCGGTGGAATTAGTATTGGCATATGGTTCTTTCCAGACTGGCGAGCTGGCGGTCACGGAGTTACAAATATCTACCATGCCATTGCAGATTCTGTTAATACATTCTTCTACATGATCGGTGGAGGTGATGAAACATTCAAAGGGTTAGGGATCGATAAAATGATGGAGTACGATGCGAGGATGGGATTCGGCTCCAAAACAGGAATCGACCTTCCAACAGAGGCAGACGGATTCTTGCCGTCACGTGAATGGAAATGGGAAGCGAAGGGTGAGCAGTGGTATATCGGTGACACATACCACGTAGCAATCGGGCAGGGTGACTTTTTAGCAACGCCACTACAGGTAAACGGAGCGACAGCAATGTTTGCAAACGGTGGGGAATTAGTGCGCCCGCGACTATGGGAAGATCGTGAAATAGAAAAAGAACGTGCTGTCGGGCTCGATATAGCTATAATCATTCAAAATGCAATGCGGCAAACCGTAACAGAGGGATCGGCGCAAATGCTTGGATCAGCCCCGGTAACTGTCGCCGGAAAAACTGGTACGGCTCAATGGTCTTCCATTAACCCGCCACATTCTTGGTTCACCGGCTTTGCACCTTTTGATGAACCGGAACTTGCGATCACTGTGCTTATTGAGGAAGGAGGAGACGACTATTTAGCAGTTCCAATTACGTACGATATTTTAAACTGGTACTTCGCAGACCGTTTCCCAGATACTACAGATCAATAGAATACTGTTGACCATAACGTTGACATAATGCAAATACTGCAGTATGCTACTTCTATTGTCGCAGAAAAGCGGGAATAATTTTTTCTGCAAAAATTTAAGCTTTATTGGCTGAAATAGCCAAAATTTACGACTTACTATGAACGACCTTCAGTATATCTCTCCACAAGGACTCGCCGACTTAAAAGTAGAAGTTCAAGAGAGAAAGACAAAAACTCGACGAGAAATCGCTGATAAGATTGGTCAGGCAAAAGAGCTTGGTGATCTTTCAGAGAATTTTGAATATCACGACGCAAAGCAATTGCAGGCTGATAACGAATCACGCATTATTGTTATTGAAAATCTTTTACGCAACGTTGTCGTTGTTGAAAAGAAAACTGGTGCAACGTGCGTTGCTATCGGA
Source organism: Candidatus Uhrbacteria bacterium (assembly GCA_018664485.1). Taxonomy (GTDB): domain Bacteria; phylum Patescibacteriota; class Patescibacteriia; order UBA9934; family UBA9934; genus JABJOE01. The sequence goes on from JABJOE010000009.1 coordinate 40,838, forward strand.
ACAGGTTTTACAGTTTCAATTGGTGACGCCGAAAAAACATTTGAAATTGTTGGTGCGTCCGAAGCTGATCCACTAAGTGGAAAGATCAGTAATGAATCACCACTTGGAAACAAATTCCTTGGATCATGTATTGGAGACAAGGTAGAAATGGAAACTCCCGGTGGAGTTATGACCTACGAGGTAAAAGCAATTGACTAAGTTTTCTACATTTTAAAAGCACATCACCCCCGACCTGGCGTTTTCCAGGCGGGGGTGTTGACGTTTGTAGTCCTCAGCTCTCACTGGGCTTGTAAGGGATGAACGATTCGCCGGTAATAGCAGGTGCTACTCCCGATGGCACGCTGAACGTATATCTAAATACATCACCAGGTTTGCAGATCGCGGGCGCTGCGCCCTTGAATGGAAAACCAATGAACGGTGCCATACCGACTCCAATTACGTGGCGGTCGCCCGTGGGAAAATCTCTAGACAGAACTTTGAATTTGTATTTTCCTACAGGACCAAGGAGTACATCATGCATCCAGACAAGTAGTTGGAGTTGGTAGAATGTAGAATTTCGCCACACCTTCCCCCAAACCTGCATTCCCGGATCCTGCATAGATGCAACAGCCTTCATTGCCTCATCGAAACTCTTGCGCCCGCTCGGCCACCACGACTCATGGTGGTATCCAAGTGCTGCAACTTCGCGTGGAACAACCCTCACGCCAAGCTCATCATTCGCCAGCTCTGCAAGTAGACCAGTAGCATTGAGAGCAGACTCATCATGAGTCACGAAGAGCCGACCGTCCCATGGGTCTCCACTCACTTTGATCAGAGGAAGTACTTCATTTAGAGACGCATCGCGCACCGCGCTTGCGCTCAAGCCAGCGTCGTTATCCATGCCGCAGCAAATCAGATGAAAGTTGACTTCCAGGCGCCTCTCATTCGGATCAATCATTTAGACCTCCCGGCCTTGCTATGGGGAATCTAAACTTACCTAATACACGCTTCTATCGTCAAATCACTTTAACGCACATCACCCCCGACCTGGCGTTCCAGGCGGGGGTGTTTGACGTTTGCAGGCCTCAGCTCTCACTGGGCACGTAGGGCGTGAATGTGCAGCTAACCAGTTTTGGCGGACCTTCTTTTGGTACATGGAAGAAGTAGCTGAACATAGATCCAGGCTCAACAATGGCGGGCACATCAGAAGGGCTGCCATACGGCATGCCAATCATAGGGGAGTGGCCAAGACCAATCACATGATGATTTCTTGTACGATCAGCGAACCGCATACCAACCATCACGGAATGCATCCAGGTCAAGACACGATGTCGGTAGAAACTGGCAGCCATCCACGACTGATGCCATGCCATAAAGGACTGTGGCGTTACCATGAATTCTCTGACAAGCCCAATGTAGTCAGGGCCAGCATTACCATCCCAAATTGTGGGGTGGTAAAATCCGATCGCTCCAGTGGAGACCTGCTCACAGAACTGATCACGATCTCCGTCAACAACTGCCGCAATACTATCCGCAGCAGCGACAGGTGAACTGTCAACGTTCACATGGAGACGTCCATCCCATGCATCTCCAGGCCTCCTTATCAGAGGAAGAATCTTATCGCTGAACATGCAGCTCGCCCTAAGGGCGCCATTTTCACCACCAGGGCCCTCCGCACAAACAATGAGGTGAAAAGAAACCTTCAGGCACCCGCCTTTCTTACAAGCCATTCTAGACCTCCAGGTTTTGAGAATGGATCTGAATTTACCCAAAAAAACCTTGATTGTCAAGCAAAACTGGTGTAGACTTTGTCTATCAACCTTACAAGGTTGCAGGTTTTAAGTACTAGGTTTTAGCGCCAATACCTAACCCCTAGTACCTGACACCTTTTATATATTTTGAGTAAGTCTGGCAAAATCCGACCAGAATCCACCTAGGAAAAGTACAATAAAACCAACTATGATTGATGAAGAACGAGTTCGTCGCGATCGCCTGCAAGCAATCCGCGACACCAAAGTAAATCCATACCCAGCCCAATCTCACCGCACTCATCTCGCAGAAGAGGTGCTGTCAACGTTTGAGGACCTTGAAGCATCCCAAAATGAGGTTACACTTGCTGGACGTATTCGTGCTCTTCGAAAGCATGGAGGAATTGCTTTTGTTGTTCTTCAAGATGCATCTTCTGAAATTCAGGTCGTTCTACACAAAGACACGATGGGTGAGGATGCCTACAATACTTTTCACACACAGGCAGACCTAGGTGACTTTTATGAGTTCAGCGGCCCTGTAATGGTCACAAAGAAAGGTCAGCAGTCACTCAGTGCTAAAACAACTCGTATTCTCACAAAGGCGCTACTTCCACTTCCTGAAAAATTCCACGGTCTCAACGACATTGAAACTCGATACAGACAACGTTATCTCGACCTTCTTGCAAATCCAGAGGTAATTGCATCTGCAAAATCTCGCGCAAAAATGGTTGCGGCAATGCGTGGACTTCTAGAACAAGAATCTTTCCTTGAAGTTGAAACTCCAATTTTACAACCAATCCCAGGTGGAGCTAATGCAAAACCTTTCATTACACACCACGAAGCTCTACACGCAGATTTCTACCTTCGTATCGCACCCGAGCTTTACCTTAAGCGTTTGGTCGTTGGTGGATTTGAAAAAGTATACGAGTTCGCACGATGTTTCCGTAACGAAGGAATCAGCCCGCAGCACAACCCAGAATTCACACAGATCGAAGCTTATTGGGCTTACGCAACAATTGAGATGCTCATGGATCACCTTGAGCGACTGCTGCGCGCAGCCTGCAAAGCAGTAACTGGTGGAAAAGAATCTGTAGAACTTGAAGGACACACACTTTCCTTCGTAGATATTCCACGACAAACATTCCAAAGTATTATTCTAGAACACAGTGGAATCGATTTGGATGAAGTTACAGAAGAGGACGATTTACGAAAAATAATGGACGACAAAGGTATTCAAACTAAAGGAGTAGTCGGATACGGGGAACTGGTTGACTATCTATATAAACACGGAGCCCGACCGAAAATCATTGGTCCAGTTTTTGTTACCGACTATCCAGCTGCAATGAAACCGCTTGCGAAACGTCGCGACAACAATCCTCACTACAGCGCCTCCGCTCAGATGGTTATTCTTGGGATGGAAATGTTCAACTCGTTTAATGAGTTAAACGATCCAATCGAACAGGAAGATCGTTTCCGTGAGCAAGAAGGTTTGCGAGAGCGGGGAAGTGAAGACGGAATGCGTATTGATGACGACTACGTTACTGCTCTTAAACACGGAATGCCACCAACTGCCGGATACGGAATTGGAATCGATCGGTTGGCAGCGCTTTTGACACAATCTACAAATATTAAAGAAGTTATTTTGTTCCCAACTCTAAAACCACGTAGCAACGATGCCGGTGGAGAGTCGGAATCTGAGAGCCCATCTGGGGAATAGGTATATTATTCTTAAGATGGGCTAACACCAAGCATATGCCCTGAAGTGAATGTTTGATAGAAATTTTCTAAAACTCATTTCCTCAGGCCAAAAAATACTTCTATGAATATGAAATCCATTTACAAAAATATCTGTCTGAAAGATAGATCGAACATCTACTTCAGGGTATGAAATCAGTAGCTGTATTTGGAGCATTTGACATTCTACACCCTGGTCACAAAGCCTTTCTTAATCAGGCAGCGGCGCTCGGAGATAAATTAACCGTCTACCTTGCGCTTGATGAGATAATTGTCGAGCTTAAGGGCCGCGAACCAGTCCAAGAGTTCAAAGTGCGTAAGGCAGCACTTGAGGCGCTTACAGACGTTGATGAAGTTCAAAAAGGGGACCATGTACTTGGTAATTATCGAGGCATTTCAATTTCGCAGCCAGATGCCATCGTTCTCGGATACGATCAGGGAGAACTCGAGAAAGATCTCAAGCGATGGATGAAAAAGTTTCGTATTGAAATTCCAATTATACACACAGAATCTTTTCACCCTGAAACATATAAAACCAGCAAACTCAGAGAAAATATATGATTGACATCAAACAACTCCGAGAAAATCCAAAACATTTCTTGGAATCTGCAAAAAACAAAAACGTAGAAATTAACATTGATCGCATTTTAGAGCTTGATCAAACAGTTCGAGCCCTAAAACAATCATTCGAACAGATCGCAGCACAGAAAAACGATGCTTCAAAAAAGATTCCTCAAGCAAGCGAAGATGAACGCAAGGAATTAATTGAAGACATGCGTCGCATCGATAGAAAAGCTGATGACCTTAAAACTGAATTGACACCACAGGCAGAAGAATTAGATGAGTTACTTCACAAAATTCCGAACCCAGCGCTTGAAGGCGTAAAAATCTCACCAACTGAAGATGACAATGAAGTCATTAAAACCGTCGGAGAAAAACCAGAATTTGATTTCCAAGTAAAAGATCACGTAGAACTTGGTGAAGCGCTCGGAATCATTGACATGGAACGTGCTGCAAAGGCGTCAGGTGCTAGATTTGCGTATCTAAAAGGGGACGCGGCTCTACTTCACTTCGCGCTAATCCAGTATGCACTACAAACACTCAGCAAGCATGGATTCATACCTGTAGTGCCGCCGACCTTAGTTGGAGCCCGCGCAATGCGTGCAATGGGGTATTTGGAGCATGGTGGACATGACGAAATCTACTACCTGGCAAAGGACAACCAATACCTTACGGGTACATCTGAGCAGTCAATCGGTGCTATGCACATGGATGAAGTGCTAAAAAATGAAGAGCTACCACTGCGCTATGCCGGTATCTCAACATGCTACCGACGTGAAGCTGGATCTTACGGAAAAGATACAAAAGGATTAATACGCGTTCACCAGTTCGATAAAGTTGAAATGTTTAGTTTCAGCACTCCGGAGACCTCTCAAGCAGAACATGAGTTGATTCTGACTATCGAAGAAGAGCTCATGCAAGGGCTCGGACTTCATTATCAGGTAATCCAAATGGTTACGGGAGATCTAGGACTGCCGGCTGCAAAGAAATACGATATAGAAACCTGGATTCCATCACAAGACACATTCCGAGAAACCCACTCAACAAGTACATGTACAGACTTCCAGGCTAGACGTTTGAACACCCGATTCAAAGATGGTGAAGGTTCAATGCAATTCGTTCACACTGTAAACGGAACAGCATTTGCTATTGGCCGAACCATGGTTGCAATTATTGAAAACTATCAGCAAGAAGACGGATCTGTTGCCGTTCCTGAGGTTCTTCGACCATGGGTTGGTAAAGATGTAATTACCGCCTAATATGCATCCCGCGAAATCGTGGATACAAATTGATGCACGTGCATACGCGCAAAATCTGCGCACCATTGAGTCACGCCTGAAGCCAGGTGTGACTCTTTGCGCTATCGTAAAAGCTAACGCTTATGGACACGATATCGCAACAATGGTTCGGCTCGCGAAAGCTAGCGGGGTAGATCACTTCGGAGTTGACTCAATTGACGAGGCAATAATAGTGCGTAATACCGCGCCCGATGCAACAATATTCGTTCTTGGCTACACGGTCGCAGAGCGGATGCCAGATATCATCACACATAATCTCATCCAAACAATTTACGATGAGCAAACTGTAAAGAATCTCGCAGATGCAGCGCTGGCACAACAGTCAACAGCACAACTGAATATTAAAATTGAAACTGGAACTCAACGACAAGGAGTGGGGGACAGGAATCTAAAATCACTACTCGCAGAAATTGAAAGACAAACCTCTGCAGTTAATCTGGTTAGCGTCTCATCTCACTTCTCAAGTTCGGAAGATCTATCAAAGGAACAAGTAGTTGAAGATCAAAATGCCATTTTCAGCAAAGCGCTAGAAGAAATTCAACGTTTCGGCTTCACACCAAAATACAAACACATATCTTGCTCCGCATCCACACTCTTGTATCCAAGCGCACACCACAACCTGGTGCGCATTGGGATCGCTCAGTACGGTCTCTGGCCGTCTGTGGAGCTTCGTCGTGAGCTTTTATCAAGCACCGAGCTTACGCCGGTCCTGTCATGGAAAGCACGTATAGCACAGGTGAAAGACATAAAATCCGGAACTCCTGTCGGGTATGGCCAGTCATTCGTCAGTGACCGTCCGCTTCGTATTGCAGTGATCCCAGTTGGTTACTACGACGGCTACCCGCGATCCTTAAAAAATAAAGCCTACATGCTCGTCAAAGGTCAAAAGTGCAATGTTATTGGAAACATCTGCATGAATATGTGTATGATTGATGTGTCTGCAGTCGCTGACGTTAAACGTGACGACATAGCTACATTAGTTGGTCGAGATGGACTTAATCAGATAACCTTAGATGACCTAGCCACCTTTACTTCAACAATCAATTACGAATCAGTAACCACCATAAAATCACATCTACCACGTATAGTCGTGAACTAATACCGCATGAAACGACGTAATTTCCTCAAAAAGCACCATGCACGCCGATACACATCGGACCGTTTTCGCAATCCATATTTTTCAGGTAAAAAAATAGTTCCGTGGACAAAACGCGTACTTCGTTTACTTGTCGTGCTCGCCGTTATAATCGGAATTCCTTGGCTTACCGTGATATTGCCATGGTTCTATATTGACTCCGTAGCAGTTGAAGGGTCTATAACATTGCAGCCAAATCAAATTGAATCGTTTGCGTGGGATCATCTCAACGAAAAGAGATGGGACGTTGTGCCACAACATCATATCTGGCTTCTCAACGAAGACGCACTTCGCAACGATATACTTAGCCAATTTGCATTAGATGACGCTACAGTCACGCGTGACGGCCGGTCCTTAAGCATTGTGGTAAACGAGCGTATTACTTCTCTTATTTGGGCACATGGGGAAGAACTCTATTTCGTTGATCAAAGTGGGTTTATAGTCCGTGCGCTTAACGAAGAAGAAATTAACGATGTACGAGCACTGCTTTATGGCGAAGGTGAGCGGATAAACATCATTCAGACGGATGAAATCTTCGTGGTCTTTGAGCAGGGTGGGGAAGTAGTGTCGCAAAACCAACAAGTACTCACAGAGAACGCTGTTGAAGTACTTTCTGTGGTGAATCAAGACATTGGTAACTATTTAATTACAATTGAAAGTATCAGTATCGATACAGCTTTGACCGACTGGGTAGCGCTTAACACACGTGGTGGTCCAGATATTTACGTAGACTTAAATGGTGACGGTAATGATCAGCTACATAACCTGGAGGTCATCTTGGACGAATATAAAAGCAACCTAGAGGGAATTGAGTACATCGATCTGCGCTTTGGGAACCGTGTTTTTGTTAAATAGAATAGGTAGGTATATATAGTTATTATTTGAATATCTAAGTGTCGTACAATATATCTTATACGACACCACAGTATATTTCACCATGAGGGGTAGGTCATCTACAACCTTTAAACAGTCGAATACTTGGCTAAAGTTAGTCAAAAAAAGACCCTTATAGGATCTGCTAACTCCTTATAATAGTTTTTAAAAGTTGTCATGAGCCTAGCTGTATCTGTACCTATATATGAGCCTGCGCCTATCCATCTATATCTCTCTGCAACCACGCAGATCTCCGCCCCTTCTCTTTCACACCCCCTCTCACACATGTGTCGTAAAACGAAAAAGATCCAACCCACCTTCTAGCGATCAGATCTCTTAATTACTTTTACTGAAGATATAGAAGCGGATCAACAGGAATACCGTTCTTACGGAGCTCCATATGAAGATGTGGACCCGTTGATAACCCCGTATTACCCGAATACCCTATTATCTGTCCACGTGAGACAAACTGGTCGGTTGTAACGTTAATGCTTGAGAGATGGGCGTACAGCGTTGCGTAACCGTCAGCATGGATCACCATCACATAGTTACCATAAGACCGTCCGGTACGCGCCCAGGCAACATAACCAGGTGCAGCTGACTCAATCGGAGTACCTGAAGGAACTGCAATGTCCAAACCGCCGTGTTCAAACAGGTGACGGAATGGATACGATGGGTCGTGGAAGATTGCAGTGATAATTCCATTCACTGGCCAGGTGAAAATAGTAGCGTCTCCAAGCTCATCCAAGCTTGAGATCTTCCCTTCCAAGTCAGTATGCAACTGAGCTAACTGAGAACTGATATAAGCCTGCTCCTGACGAAGTTCGCTCATTAGCACCCGATACTGTGACTCAGAAGCCTCAGTACTCGCAATTAGCACCTCTTTAGCCTCAGCGCTATGTTCAAGTTGAATCAACTGCATTTCCATTTCATCTTGTAGTACAAGCAGCTCATCTAGGTTTTCTTCTTGATCAAGCTTATTGTCGGAAAGTCGTTGCTTAGTAGCGTGGGTTTCACCGAGCGTTGTGTTCATCTCGGCGTTAACACTCTCCAAACGTTCTACAACGGAAAACAACTCGTTGAAATCCTCAGAGCCGAACAAGACTTCGATGAAACCGATTCCGTCGTTTTTGTTTAGCTCAAAGATCATCTCCTCTAAAATCTCGCGCTGGTACGCAACATTCGCCTCCTGTTCCCGTATAGCTTCTTCTAAAATCGCTATTTCTAATTGCTTTGTTTCTGCCTGAGCTTCCGTTGACTGAATGTCTAAATCAAGAAGAGCTGTTTCGTTCTCGATTAGTGCAATGTCGGCAGACAATGATGCAGACTGATTGGAATAGTAATTAATCTTATCCCGAATTTCATCAATCTTACTATTTATTGCATCCACCTGAGCTTCACGTGCATCGATCTCACCCTGCAACTCATTTACATCGCTTAATGCAGCATCTTCTGCAATTACAAAACCTGAGAATGTAAATATTCCCACAAATGCAATTAGCGTTAAGTAAAATCCCCTCTTCACTCAATCAGTATACCAAACTTAAAGTTAGACGTCAGGACTATTGCAATTAGCCTTTTTATATGATAAAAACTCTGCGAATTCCAACTACGGAGACATCTTGGAACTCATCACGTACACTGATTCACATGTCCAATTCTGGACGCTGATAGTGCTTGCGGCCTTCTTTATCCTCGGGCTCACAGCCTTTGGTGCACTATGGCCTGACATTGTCAGAGGATTCAACGAGCGAAACCGCTCGCCCACCAACCCCGAGTAACGATGACCGTACTGATTGTGAAAGTTTGTATCGGGCTCGCCGTACTTCTCGCCATCGCTCTTGTGACCGGTGTGGCAGACATACCTTTCGAGTACTATGACAGATGGATGGAAGAGCGAAAAAAGGAAAAGCCTGCGGTCAAGCGAGCGCCCGGCACATTCCTACCGCTGTTGCTGGTAATTGGTACCGGCGCAACCCTGTTCTTCATCTGCTTGCTCCTGATGAGCTCTCTCTCCACCCCTTGAGGATGATGATCCCAGACCCACTACTTCTACTTGTCACTATTTGGCTCGCAACCGAACTAGCGGCGGTAATCCAGAATAGTGCCCTCCGGTAAAACAACCTACAAGCGTACAACCATGTACCGTCAGCGCCACCGCGGCCCTGGCGGTGTTGATTTTTATAAAACCGCTATCGCCTGATCTATTCTCTTTAAAGACTCTTCACGACCGAGTACCCATAAAAACTCAAATGGACTCGCCGACTTTTGCAAACCAGAAAGTGCAATGCGCAACGGCCACAAAACATTACCGTTTGAAAGTTCATTCTTCTCAATATACGCCTTAATTCGATCTTCAACGTAAGATAGATTTTCATAAATATCATCCGGAGCGCCAGCGATCTCCGCGCGCACACCCTCAAGCTGCACCTTGGCATCAGCGGCGTCGGACTTCTTCCATGTAATTGTCTCAGCGTCCGGAGCGTCATAACCGGTGTACGGAACGATGGCCTCTGCAAACTCAGTTAGTCGGTGAATACGTTCACGCTCAACAAACAAAGCCCGCATGATCATAGGATCGTCAACATCAACCTCTACGAATGGTCGCGCAGCCTCAGCGACCTCGTCCAATCCAAGCTCCTTCAAATACTGCTGATTCATCCAATCCAACTTTTCAATATTCATCACAGCCCCACTCTTTTTAACCTTTGACAGATCAAACATATCGATGAGTTCTTGCAATGTGTACACTTCCCTGTCGCCAGTCGGATTAAACCCGAGAGTTCCAACAAAGTTAATTAGTGCAGCCGGCAGATAACCTTTTTCTAGATAATCCTCAACAGCAACATCACCCTGACGTTTTGAAAGTTTTGTTTTGTCAGCATTCAAGAGCAAAGGAACGTGTGCAAAGGTTGGCACATCAAATCCAAGCATATTCATCAAAATCACATGTTTCGGCGTAGACGGAATCCACTCCTCACCGCGAAGCACATGCGAGATTGCCATCAAATTATCATCAACCACTACAGCCATGTGATAAGTAGGAAATCCGTCAGACTTCATCAAAACCTGATCATCAAGATCACTATTATTCACACTCACAGTTCCACGGACAACATCCTCAAATACTGTCTGCCCTTCCGGAACCTTCATTCGGATCACATGAGCCTCACCGTCAGCCAAACGCTTCGTAACCTCATCCTGCCCAAGCGCCAAGCAAGCACGATCGTACTTCGGTGTTTGTTTCGTTGCTCGCTGCTCTTCACGCATCTCAGTCAACCGTTCCCGACTACAAAAACACGGATACGCATCACCCTGACCTAAAAGAGTCTCTACATAAGGTCGATAAATATCTAAACGCTCCGACTGAATATAAGGCCCGACATCACCCTTTTGCGTAAGCGAACCATCATCCTGCAAAAACGGTCCTTCATCGTGGAGAATTCCGAGTTTTGAAAATGTTGCAAGAAGGCTCTCTGTTGCACCTTCAACCAATCGCTCCTGATCTGTGTCTTCGATTCGAATAATGAACTTCCCACCAGTCTGCTTGGACAAAAAATAATCGAACAAAGATGTACGAAGTGTTCCAATGTGCATGTAACCAGTTGGGCTTGGTGCGATGCGTGTTCGGGCAGGTGTAGTCATATTCTATTTATTGATCAACTGACGAATTACTTCTGGAAAAACATTTTTTATTGCTTTTTTGAGTCTCTTTCCCCGATACGCCGTGACCGCTACAACCACCGGAAAGATAATGCTTGCACGGATGATCCTACCAGCTCTGCGTGGTTCAATCAACATGCGCCAAATGAACTCTAACCCCACTTTACGCATCCACTTAGGGCCACGTATCTTCTTACCGGAGATCATTTCAAATGCACCTCCAACACCTATTGCAATCTTTACAGTTGAAAATTGTGACAGGTACCGCTCTATAAATGCATCCTGTTTTCGCTGACCAAAAGCTACAGCGATAACGTCTGGTTCAAGGCGTTCAATCACAGTTTCGATTGCCCTTTCGATTGTTACACGTCCATTTTCAAACTCAACCTTACCTGGATCGATTCCGTGAACGTCCAAACCCTCATACTTGCCGGCCAACTTTTTAGCGGCGACATCTGCTGACCCTGGATCTCCACCGAGTAGAAGAAGTCGTTTACCATTCTCTTTACACAGTCTCGCAAGCAACTCAACGCTATCAACACCCGTGTGGCGATGTGCAAGATGTCCATCCGTTAAAGCCGCCGTTGCATAACGTAATCCAACTCCATCAGGCAATGAAAGATCCGCTCCGTTTATTCTTCCTCGAAAAACCGAATCGTTCATCGACAATAGAAGCATCTCCGGATTTGGAGTGACAACAATTTTACTCTTTCCTGTCTCAAGCCAATCTGAAAATGTTTCCACCAATTCTGTGGTGGCAAGATCATCAATACGAACATTTAGAATTGAGTGACTTTGCATCTACTTTTTACGCCAAATAAATATTGCAGCAGCAGCACCTACAAGATCGTTTACAAAATCCATCATAGTGTCTGGAAGATCTGGCTGTCGAAGGGCGTCTGATGGCAAAACGAGATCAAGCAACCATTCATGAAGTTCCCAAACGATTCCAATTAATGAAACGAACCCGAGCACCATCGCGGGAACTAGCCACCACTTCAAATGTCGCTCAAGGGCACCTTTGAAAGTAACGTCTTCTATCCCCTCATGCCATATAGCGAGTGCCAAGGCACCCATAGCAAACCCCCCACCTACATGCATCGGAATGTCATACCAACTAATCAGATCGTATAGTCCAAAAAACAGACCAACAGCATGAGCTAGCAGAACAATTCCTATAATTAACCAGGCTTTTTTCATTGTCATATGGCTCAAGTCTACGTCAAAATACCAGCACTTACAATCCTTGTTTACTCTCCAATACTTGACAATTGCGCTAATTTATGATAAAAAGATGCGCACCCCAGGAGACAAAATGACCCCGACCTTACCACAAGTGTTCACCGGGATTGGATTCGCCCTTTTGCTGATGGGATGTTTCGGCATCATCGCCACCATCCTGATTGACGGGATCTTTCTGGTACCTGAGCGGAATAAGATCCTCAGCAGAGTGCGCCGACAAGTAATCGAATCGTCGAAAGCAAGCGACATGAGCTACGCTATATCAAGACTGCAAGCAGCTCTTGGTTGGATGTCTGACAATGACTTCGATGAGGCGTTCCCCGGCTACTACAGACATCTGAAGAAGTGTCACGACTACCTCTCTCCGCGTATCAAGGACGTACCCATCAAGCAGAAGGTCCACCTGATGCACAACCAGCGAGAGCTTGAAAACAACTGCAACTGGGTGGTGCCGCAGAAGATGTACACCCATCGCGTGAAGTACGCGGACATCCTACACAGTATCGTTTTCTGGTCATCGCTTATCGTGTCCGCGCTTGGTCTTTTCGTTCTGATCGTGACCTGACCCTCTGAGCACAATGTATCTGCTCCTCGCCCTCCTCTCGCCTCGTCGAGCTGGAGGGTTGACTGCATCATATTTTAATCGATTATTTAACGCATCCATTGCTTGACAATTCAGCTAATGAGTGCTAAAAAGATGCGCACCCCAGGAGATATCATCACCCACGACGCAGAACTTCTTTTGCTTACCGGAACCATCCTCAGCCTCATTGGAGTAATCGCATTCTTGATCTGCATCATTTTGCACATCTTGTATCTTGATCCCGAACTCAAGCTTATTGACAGAGAGGTCCTTAAGCCGATCCAGGAAGCGGCTGATGCGAGTGACATCCGCTTTGCCATTGAAAGCCTCGATGCAGTACGTGAGTGGATGACGCTCAACGGGTTCAGCGAGAGTTTTGGAGGCCTCTTCAAGCACCTTAATGGTCGGAGAGACTTCCTTGCCCATAAGACGATGGCTCAACCGCTTTATCCACTCAAGATTCTGGCTGTCAACAAAAGCTCAATCGAGAGCCACATGAACTGGCTGCTCGTTGTAAGAATCTCTCTACATCGCGTGCGTGTACCTGGCTTCATCTGCCTATTCAATTTGATCATACTTGGCCTCACTACGTTCCCAGGCATCTTCTTCATTGTTGAAGCCTTGCGATAAAGATGGGCCGATTCGCCAAACAGACGTCCAGACACACCTCGCCCTCCACCTCGCCTCGTCGAGCTGGAGGGTTGACTGCATCTGGACAAGTTTCTTGACAAACCACTAATTAGCACTCTACAATGGAGACTGCTAAGTGGCGCATCTCAACTCTGAAGCTAAGATATTCTACGAATCCATGACAGAGATGTCTTGCGAATCTACGGCATAGGTGTCCTGAAGAACAATTTACCTTACAAAATCATACAGCTCACTAAAATGAGCGTAGGAATTTGGATGAGATATCGTTGAAAACTGAGTACTGAAATGAGGCGTACTAAAAAGTACGGCGAATAAGGCACAGAAGTTTGAAACGATAGATCGCCAAATAGCAAACGAACTGCATATTATGTTGCCAAATAACTTTACTTCCAAGTCCCAAGAAGCAATTCAAATTGCACAAATGCTAGCCAACGAAAATGGTCAGCAAGCAGTTGAACCAATCCATCTTCTTGCAGCACTCGCCCATCAAGAGGATGGAATCGTTGTTACAATTTTTAAAAAGATGGGTACGCCAATTGCTGAGATGCGTACCAATATCAACCATATAATCGAATCACTTCCTAAAAACTTTGGCTTTGGGCAGTCTGGTATGGGACAGGTTCTACTAAGTCCGATGCTTGCAAAGGTCCTTCAAGTGGCATCAAACACTGCAAAGGATTTTGGCGACGATTACATTTCAACAGAACACCTCCTGCTTGGACTAATTTCAAACAGGCAAATCAAAAAGTTCCTGGAAACAAACAATGTAAACGAAGAACGAACATTGGAAACCCTAAAAGAAGTTCGTGGAAACCAAAAAGTAGACTCAGCGGACCCTGAAGCAAAATTCCAAGCGCTTGAAAAATATTCCATAAACCTTACAGACTTTGCTCGTGAAGGAAAGATGGATCCAATCATCGGTCGTGATGAAGAGATCCGCCGCATCATGCAAGTCCTTGTCCGTCGTACCAAAAACAACCCAGTACTAGTTGGAGAAGCTGGAGTTGGAAAAACTGCTATTGCTGAAGGCCTCGCACAGCGAATCGTCGCAGGTGACGTGCCTGAGATGCTAAAAGATACAGAGATCATTTCACTCGACCTCGGAGCGCTCGTTGCCGGTACTAAATTCCGTGGTGAATTCGAAGAACGGCTAAAGGCTGTTATCAAAGAAATTGAACGAGCTAACGGTCGGATGATTTTATTTATTGATGAGCTACATACTTTAGTGGGAGCCGGAAAAGGTGATGAGTCCCCTATGGATGCGTCTAACATGCTCAAACCTGCCCTTGCGCGTGGAGAGCTCCGCGTCGTAGGTGCGACAACTCTAAAGGAATACCAAAAATATATTGAAAAAGACGCAGCTCTGGAACGTCGCTTCCAGCCTGTAATGGTTCAGGAACCAACCCGAGACGACACTGTGGCGATTCTGCGTGGTATTAAGGAGAAGTACGAAATCCACCATGGTGTTCGTATTACTGATGCCGCAATTATCGCATCCGTTGACTTATCAACTCGCTATATCACTGAGCGTAACTTGCCAGACAAAGCGATTGATCTTATTGATGAATCAGCCGCTGCCCTTCGAATGCAGATTGATTCTATGCCAGAAGATCTCGACCGCATGAAGCGCGAAGAGATTCGCTTGGAGGTTGAGCGTCAGTCCCTGCTAAAGGAAAAAGATAAGAAGTCTAAAACTCGTCTTAAAGAGATCGAAAAATCTATTGCTGATATTAAGGAAGAATCTGTAGGTCTTGAATTACGATGGAAGAACGAAAAAGGTCTTATTGGAAAGATCCGTGTTCTAAAAGATGAAATAGATAAGCTTACGAACGAGTCTGAAATTGAAGAACGTAAAGGTGATCTTGAAAAGGTTGCTGAGATTCGTTATTCGGTTATTCCAAAGAAACGTGATGATTTACTTAAGGCCCAGACTGAACTTCGAGAATTCCAAGAAGATCGTGGTCTACTTACAGAAGAAATCGGTGAGGAGGAAGTAGCTGCCGCAGTTGCACGATGGACACAGATCCCGGTATCCAAAATGCTGAAGAGTGAAATGGAAAAGCTCGCACAAATGGAAGAGAATTTGAAAACTCAAGTCATAGGCCAGGGTGAAGCGATCACGGCGGTAAGTAATGCCCTTCGGCGTTCACGTGCCGGTATCTCTGAGGAAAAACGACCGATCGGTTCATTTATATTCCTAGGGCCAACCGGTGTTGGAAAGACTGAACTTGCAAAGGCTCTTGCCGGATTCCTGTTCGATGATGAAGACGCTCTCGTTCGTGTCGACATGTCTGAGTACATGGAGAAGCATAGTGTGAGCAAAATGATCGGATCTCCTCCAGGATATGTTGGTCATGACGAATCAGGACAGCTTACAGAGAAAATCCGCCGCCGCCCCTACTCTGTTGTTCTATTTGATGAGATTGAAAAGGGTCACCCTGATGTGTTCAATATGTTACTGCAGGTTCTTGACGACGGTCATCTCACAGATGCGAAAGGACGCAAGGTAAACTTCAAGAACACAATTATTATCATGACTTCAAACGTTGGATCAGACATGATTCTAAACTCCGGTAAACATGGTGACATCGGATTTGGAGGTGATGAAGAGATTAAAGAGCATGACGGTATTAAGAATAAGGTGATGGGGCAATTGCGCGAGCAGTTCCGACCGGAGTTCCTTAACCGTATTGATGACATTATCTTCTTCCACGCGCTTACGAAGGAAAATATATCTGAGATTGTTCAGTTGCAGATCGACATCGTTGCAAAGCGATTGCAGGAGCAGCGCCACATTCAATTAAAGGTTAATGCTAAGACGCGACGATTCTTGGCTGAACGTGGGTTTGACCCGCAGTACGGTGCACGTCCGCTAAAGCGTATTATCCAGTCTGAAATCCTCGACCCTCTTGCGATGAAGATTGTGAAGAATGAGGTGCCAGACGAAGCGAATGTCACAATCGATGTCGTGAAAGACAAGGTAAACGTGACAGTGAAATAGTATGATGAAGAAATTACTTGATACAGATGGAGATGGAGACGTTGATATAGACGATTTAAAAGGTAGCTCATCTAAAGTAGCAGACGACGTACGCGAGCGAACCATAGGCTACTTAACTGCTGCGTTTGGGCTTGTAGCCGGGCTTGCTTGGAATGATGCTATAAAGGGTTTTATCGAAGTCTACTACCCTCTTGCGCAAGATTCGGTACTCGCAAAGTTCATATATGCTATAGCAATTACGCTTATAGTAGTTGGAATGACTACTGTGCTCATAAAGCTCTCGAAGAAACCCGAAAGCTCCGAGAAAGATAAGTAATCAATATATAAAAGAAACAATGCGTCCCAGCGGGCGTATTGTTTTTATTCAGAACGAGAAATATGCAACCCGGTTGCGTATTTATTATTTACTTCAGAAAAGCTAAAAGTGGCTAGATAGCGAAACGCGTCCGACCCAGAGGATCAGACGCGTAGAAGCTGTTGTAGGTTGTAGCGGTGAAGCTCAGTCGTTGTCGATCCGGAGCTCACCATTCCGCTCCTTCCAGTCACCATCATCGATAACCTCGTCTTCCCACATCACCATGGTGGTTTCCGCCACGGCGTTGTCATCCACGAACAGGCTGGAAGCCGGTCCACCACCAATGGTGATGCTTCCGGTGCATTCTGCGTCAAAATGACTGGGAATGCTCGGAATGTAGACGATCGCCGAAAGGCCATCGGTGTAGATGTAGGGAGCAGCGGGAACGATGTCGCCATCGCTGTCCTCAACGAGGCAGCTCAGGTTCATCTGTGTGATCTCGTAGTTCGGATCCGTCATCGCTTCCTCGGCGTAGACGTTCATGATCTCGATCATGAGACCATCCTCCTGTATGGGAGCGCCGACCATGTTGCCGTTGCCGATCTCAGCGCAGATGTTGATGTTCGTGCCGCCGTTGCCGATCTCGATGAAGTCACCGAGACAGACCTTGGCGCCGAAGCTCGCATCCGACAAGTCGCATCCGCTGAGGGACAAGAACGAGACGATGGCGGCACCGGACATGAGGATCTTCTGAATGTTCATGGGGTCTCCTTGCCTCAAATGAGGACTTAGTTTGGGGTAGGTTTCAGCGGCGCTGAATCACGTCGGATCTTTCAATCACGCCGCTATGAGAATCATTCCACTCTCATAACCTCGCGATGTTGTAAATCCGGTAAGAGGACCATCAATGATCCGCTTGCAGGATCCCCTCGAAGCTATAAGCGCCAAGGGTCGGTGAATAGTATTCTTAGGGCCCTATACGGCCACTAGTCCATCTCGATACCTTCGTAGATGGCAAAGTAGTCTCGGTCCTCGAGGTCGCACGTCTTGATGTATCCGTGGTATTTCTTGCGGATCTCTTTACACCTTGACCTAGTCACGTCCACCAAGTGATCGATAACGTCGTCGACGTCATCTTCGAGCTGATCATATCCGCCCGTGCTAGGGACGAAAATCGGCTCAACCGGTCCATTAGGATGATGTCCGTCAGGAATCTGTATGTAGGCGCCGTCGCGATAGTCGAAGTATTCCCGATCGTATGCGTCGTATCGGTACTCAGAATAGTCCCGATCGTACGTATCATAATCTACCACGAGATAGAAGCCTCTCTCTTGCTCAAACGCGATACCAATGCCGTATTCCGTGACTCCGCAAGCGGATTCGGACTCGTTCTTGAGTTGAAGTTGGGAGATATATGCACCTGCGCCTGCGATAATGAGGGCGAGAAGTGCGAGGATATTTGTAATGGTCTTGAGCATGGTCTATCCGTATGCTGGGGGTGTGGGAAGAAGCGTACGTTTTCACGCCGCTATGAGAATCATTCCACTCTCATAACCTCGCGATATACAGAAAATTCGATCCTGTATAGAGAGATCGAACATATACAGGGCATGCCCTGGGACCATTTCGTTAGTCCAGAAGTTTCTTTCTCACATTCAGATCTATGTAGATTGAATCTGTGAATGAATCTCCTTACGTCTCTCTCTTCACTTGTATCTTACACGAGTCATAATAGCACAAAAATGACGTCTTGTCAAGCCCAAACCGTAGTTTATTAGCCAATCTTAGCCACTTATTTTGTTCATTTTAATCTTACAAAACATCCAAAAACACCTCTGGAAAACCTCATTTCAGCTATAGAAAATATGTTATACTTCCCACTATGAAACCTCTACTTATAGCTTTATTATTCCTTTTGCCAGTCCCCGCCCTGGCTTTCAACCCAGATTACCTTATTTCCGATTGGGAATTGGAAGATCCTTTCGCATTGGACTTCAATCAAATCCAACATTACCTCAATCGAGGTTATTTGGGGGACTACAAAACTACAGACTGGGAAGGCGACGTCGCATACGCTACCGACATCGTATGGACGGCAGCACAAACCTATTCGTTGAACCCAAAATTTATCCTCGTACTTCTTCAAAAGGAACAGAGCCTGGTTGAAGACGACGACCCAACTCAGAACCAACTAGACTGGGCTACAGGGTACGCCGTGTGTGACAGCTGCAGTAAAGATGACCCGGCAATCCAGAGATGGAAGGGATTTGGAAAACAAGTGAACTCTGCCTCCGCACAATTCCGCGAAGGATATCTTGCCGACATTGAAAACGTAGGATCAACCCAAGGTAAATACGGACCAGACATCGAAGTAGAGATCGATGGAACTACAGTCACGCCATCGAATGCCGCAACGGCAGCACTCTACGCATATACCCCTCACCTGCACGGAAACGAAAACTTTGTAAAAATCTGGGACCGCTGGTTCTCACAACAGTACCCAAGTGGAAGTCTCCTCCAAGGTGATGGCGAAAGCGGCGTGTACTACATCGAGTTTGGCTACAAGCGAGCAATACATAGCTGGAGCGCTTTGCAGTCTCGATTCGACGCAGACCTTATCATCACAGTGAACCCAAACATCCTTGAAAACTATCCAGACGGTGCCCCGATTGATTTCCCGAACTATTCCCTTCTCCAAGATGAGGACGGAACAATCTACCTTCTTGTAGACGACACTCTTCGGCCAGTCGATAGCTTGGACACATTCCACTCATTCGGATTCGTTGAGGATGAACTTACTGATATTGATAACGACGACCTTGTTTATTTCGAGATTGGTGAAACGATTACTGAAGCTTCAAAGAGTCCTGAAGGTGAAATCCTACAGCTCTCAACAAACGGTGCCCTGTTTTTCATCCAAGACGGACAAAGACATATCCTACTTGATGAAGCGTTGATTGATATGCGATTCTCAGGAACAAGCGTTCGTGAAGTATTACCAATGGAAGTTGAGCAATATACTGAAGGTGACGCAGTTATCATTCCTGAAGGTCATCTTGTAAAGTCCATCGAGGATCCAACTGTATACGTGATTTCTGAAACAGAACGACTTCCGATTGGTTCTGAATCAGCTTTCACTACCTATGGTTGGTCATGGGATGATATCGAAACTGTAAACGCATCATTACTCAAACAGCATCGAATTGGTGATGCTATCGAAGTCTCAGAATAGATCAGACATTACTTATGCTTGTCTTCTCAGCCCTTGTACCAAATTCCCCTCTCCTGCTGCCATCAATCAGCAAGGAAGGTTCAGCGACCACTGCAAAAACCGGTGAAGCACTGGATACTCTCGCAGATGAACTCTATGCAACGCATC
This sequence comes from Candidatus Uhrbacteria bacterium, assembly GCA_018664485.1. Classification (GTDB taxonomy): domain Bacteria; phylum Patescibacteriota; class Patescibacteriia; order UBA9934; family UBA9934; genus JABJOE01. The sequence goes on from JABJOE010000009.1 coordinate 60,980, forward strand.
CGGAGGTTATCGTTCTTATAAGCGAACATCCAACAATCTACAAAAACTCTTTTTCTATCAACGTTGCTGACCCTTATACATTTAATCTAAATGAATTTGGGAACCTAGGTTTTGAGATGAAGCTACATCCAAACATTGAATTGATCGATCGACTGCAAAGATCTCTACGTGGTAGCGACTTCTCATTCACACTTACTACTGACGAATCGCTCAACTACGCAGCTGCAGTCCCACTTCAGCGACTTACAAAGAACCTTCCAAACGTTCAACTGGTTCCAATATGTTTCAGTGAACTTGAAGCTAAAGACCACTTTCAATTTGGTCAGGCAATCAAGGACTCGATAATGAATAGTTCAAAACGTATTGCTGTGATCGCAGCTGGAGATATGTCGCATGCACTTTCGTCAGATGCGCCTGCCGGGCTCACAAAAGAAGGTGAGCAATTTGACGCAACGGTACAGGAACTACTTTCTCAAAAAAATACATCAGGGCTCATTAGCCTATCACCCGAACTCGTCGCAAAAGCGCACGAACGTTCATACCGACCACTCCTGATATTGATGGGAATGCTCGATAGAATTTCATACACGCCGGACATCCTAAGCTACGAATCGCCAGTCGGAGTCGGATATTTAACAGCAGAATTCAGACTAACTTAAAGGGGGCCAGAATTTCGAATGTTTGCAGAGGTTTATCCCGTAACAAGAATGCCACGTAGGTTTGGTGTTTTTGATTATACTTGTGACGCCAGCGTTCAAGCTGGTGATTTGGTTTGGATACCCCTCCGCGGACGTAGTGTACTTGGAGTCGTGCGCGTTGTAAAATCAACCGCTGGAACCACAAAACGACTGTCGGCCATTGAACGCGTAATGCTGAACAAGTTTTTTACACCTGACGATATCACTCGAATAGAATCCATCGCCACAGACATAGTTCAGTCTCCGTCAACACTGTTTTTCCAGGCCCTAATGGGTATAAGTAAGGAACCATCGAAGTACATTACTCCAACGACAACACAGAAAGCATCTATCTCAAAAGACATCGTTGAACAAATCAAAACATTCACAGAAGAGAAAGCTTCTTTTATACAAGGTTCAATTGAAACATGTATAGCCCTCGCTTATCAGTACGCATCCAAATTAGATGGGCAGATGATCATAGTTGCTCCGCATGAAAAGGATGCTCACTCTATAGCGTCGCTTCTGCCAAAGAATAAACGAGTTGCAACATTGCACGGAAAGATCCCGCATAATCAAAGATCCTCAATTATTCGCTCATGGAGAAATGGAGAGATAGATATTCTAGTTGGAACAAAGCAAGCGACACTTTTGCCGGCCAATAATCTATCTGTCGGAATTCTGTACAACCCAACACACCATGACCACGTATCATACGATCGTAACCCTCGTTTTGATGCAAAAGTAGCCCTGACACTTCTCTGCGTGCAACATAAAGCCGAACAGATCTCCTGCGGGCCAACACCACAGATACAAATCGAACCAACACCGGCGGTATACGCAAAGACAGATATCAAAGTAATCGATTTATCAGCACAGGATGAAAAAACAGGTATTCCCTTTTTGTCAGAGACATTAAAGCAAGCAATAGACGGCGCACACAACGACAACAAGCAAGCTATCGTTTTATATAACCGCAAAGGTTACGCCGCCAGACTCCGATGTAAAGATTGTGGTCATGTTCCATTTTGTGGGTCTTGTGGTGGGATTCCAAAAATGCGCAAAGACGATCTTGCATGCCCCGTTTGCCACACCGAAATGTGGATTCCAGAGAAGTGCCCGTCTTGCAATGGTGCGAATCTAAAACCTCGTGGAATCGGAAACAATCGACTTCGCGAAAAATGGCAAGAAGCATTCCCCGGCAAAACAATTGCTACGGTCGACAAAAAGGATCATGCAATTCTTAATGCTGATATCTTACTTGTTACAGAATATTTCTTCTCGACCATTCACAGTGCTTTTATGCGTTATAATGTTGGAGTTGTAGCAGACGCTTGCTCCGACCTTCACATGGACAATACTGCAGATGCCGGCTTGCAAATGGCGTCTCGAATTCACCGGCTCTCCATGTTCGCCAAAATGCAAAAAGTAAATCCTATAGTTCAAACATGGACTCCGACACTCATCAAGCCAATGGTCAACCTTCAGCGCTTCTACACACAAGAAAGGGATACAAGGCAGACATACAACCTACCCCCCTTCAAAAAACACATCAAAATAACCTGCAAAAAGGAAATTCCGGAAGAATTAGTAGCCCTTCGAACATACGCAGAAGCTGATGAAGAAATCGATCTTTATGAAATCAACAGTGGCCTCGAGCTCTTGACATCGGTGGAAAAATACGGCAAACTACTACCTTACTTGCAACAACTGCCAGACCATTGCATACTTCAAATTACATTATGAGCAGCCTTCCATTAGTACAAGTCCCTGCAGATTCACTGCGAACAAAATCACGCGAAATCACGCGTGAGGAATTGACGTCTGCAAAAATCCAGACCCTGATTGATGATATGGCTGAAACTATGGATGTCGAGGGTGGAGTTGGACTTGCAGCGCCACAGATCGGTGAGCATCTACGAATAATTGTTGTGGCTCGAAAGACAGGTACCGAGGCATATATCAATCCTGAAATCACACAGCGATCTTTACGTAAGATGAAAAGTGAAGAAGCTTGCCTTTCGATTCCAGGAGTTGTCGGGATTGTTCAGCGACACAAAGTGGTCAGCATAAAGGCGCTCGACAGAAACGGAGCCGAAGTGCTAATTCCAGACCTCGGCGGATTTATGTCTGTCGTTTTCCAACACGAGATTGATCACTTGGACGGAATACTTTTCATTGATCGAGCGAAAAAGATTTCTCACGCAAAAGGTGACGTACTCGTATGAAGATAGCATTTTTCGGTACTCCAGAATTTTCAGTTCCATTTCTTACGGCCCTCGATAACGACGAGGATCTTATTGTATCTACGGTCATTTGCCAGCCAGACAAACCCGTTGGACGAAAGAAAGTTCTTACAGCTCCAGCTACAAAACAATACGCGCTTGAACACAATATAAAAGTTTTGCAGCCAGCAAGCTTGAAGAAAGATCCAATTGAACTGGATGCCGATCTGTTTATTGTGGTCGCTTACGGAAAAATCATTCCACAAAATATTCTAGACATTCCAAAGCACGGGACTGTTAACGTTCATCCATCTCTATTACCAAAGTACCGAGGGCCATCACCAATGCAGGCCGCAATTGCTAACCTCGATCGTGAAACCGGGGTAAGTATTATGCTACTGGATGCAAAGATGGATCATGGACCACTGCTAGCGCAAGAAACGATCAAGCTCGATGGCACTGAGACATATCCTGATTTACAGCATAAAGTTCATGCCCTTGCACCAGGGTTACTCGTTGATACAGTTAAAGCGCATACCTCAGGGTCGATCACCCCGAAAGAGCAAGATCATGATGCAGCGACAATCTGTAAATTATTGAGTCGCGATGACGGAAAGGTTGACTGGAACGATTCTGCAGAAGTGATTGATGCCAAGCGCCGCGCGTACACACCATGGCCAGGCGTATCAATGACATGGGACGAAAAAACTTTCAAAATTCACAACACATCTATTTCTGATAAAAAACTTCCGGTCGGTGGACACTTGACTGAAGAAAATCGATTGTTTTTTGGTACTTCAACAACAGCTTTAGAGATTTTAGAAATTCAACCAGAAGGAAAACAACGGATGAAAACAGAAGATTTTTTGCGAGGAAAATAGGTTTGACGCGCTAAACCAGCCTACAAGTCAACCTGCTCGGCTTGGACCTCGCCTGCTCTGGCGGGGTCTTGCTGCATCTAGATATTATTTATTACTATATTGGCGCAGCTATGCTTGACAATAAGGTTAAAATGACCTATATTATCGGGTCCTCTAAACCTTTCAACTCACAAATAAAGGAGGAACTTGCTCGATAAGCATGAATACGAATCAATGAGAATAGCGAGAGACACCATGATTCTTGGTGGATCTATCGCAATCGACGGCGTACTAGCGGGCAAACTCGTTACATACACTTTCGAACGCTGTAACGACCTAGCTCTCATTCGTCTCACCTACAAACCTACAACAGGAGAAAACAAATTCATCGAAGTGCATGACCCAAGAGTCACAAGTCACTGCACCATCAGAAGCCACGGCGTGGGAGTCACCATCGAGTTCCTCGCCTCGCTACCGCGGACCTAAGCGCCGCCGTCTATGACCTCACCTTAACCGGGTGGGGTCGTATCATTTTATGCTTATGACAAAATGTCGCTTCTTGAAGTTGAAAATATTTGTGGCGATCGTACCAAAAATTTACAAGCACAACGACCACCCAGAGTATGGATGGTCGTTTACGATTAGCTAGACAAGTCGATCCCCTGCTTAACTGCAATACTTCTGAAAGTTGCAGAGATAGGCCAAAGATCCTCAAACTTGTCAGCAATAGCCTCAACCTGCGATTCACCTGCACCCAGGCCCTTAACAGGCCTAAGTACAACGAATTTGTCGCAGCGTTTCCGAACGGTCGAGAAGTCATGGGCGATAAAGACCGCACTCATCAACGTCGTCAATTCCTTGTCGAGGCCGACGTACAATTCTTCTTCCGTATGACTATCGAGATGACATGTGGCCTCATCGGCAATGAAGACTGTTGGAGACTTCATTACAGCCGCAGCGATCATCACACGTTGTTGCTGACCGCCAGAAAGCTTAATGCCCCCTTCCCCAACTTCCGTTTTCAGACCATCACGTGCGAAGTCAATCTGAAGATTCTCCATCAAGGCATGAATCCTCGCATCATCCGTCTGCTCAGCTACTTTTGCCGGCAATCCGTAAGTGAGGTTGTAGCGTAGAGTTCCGTCAAAAACTGCAGGCTCCTGCGGCACATGGCCAAGTCGGTTAAGCCATGAAGAAAGCTGAATATCGCGAAGGTCATGGCCGTTCACACGAATCACACCACTACTTGGGTCCATCTCACGGAGTAACAGCTTAGTAAGGGTAGACTTTCCAGACCCTGACTTTCCAAGCAATGCAACCTTTCTACCAGGTTCAATAGTGAAGCTGACATCTCGAAGGACTTCGACGTCTCCGTAGGAATACGAAACCGAATCAAAATCAATATGAATCGGTTCGTCGTCACTAAGCACTACCGGACTATCGACGTCCTTTATGTCTGACTCGATCTCCAGTGCCGCTTGCAGAGATGCAATTGATGGAAAGTTCCAGTTCAGTTGATGTTCAACCTCACTAAGCCTCCATAGATAGTCACGAATAAGTCCAGACCACGTGAAGATCGGATACAGAATACCGATTTCCCAATGACCGTTGTAGACCATCCATGCACCATATATTAGAACTATCACAACAAAGATCGTTGTGATGAATCCACGAGCGACTCCATGAGTCCCGTAACGAACCCAGAATGGGAAGTCGATACCGAGAATATCCGTGAACCACTGTGACATCTTTGCCAATTCTTCATCTTCTTTCGCGCTTGCCTTAACTCGGCGAATCTGTTTCCACCTTTCACGCATGTAGCGATTGAAGGCACGGAATTTGGCATCAAGAGGCGTACAGACCTCAATGATTATCCGGTTCAGATACAATGACCAAATCATGTGTATCACCACCGACACCGTCATCACCGCTCCGGCAACGGGACTGATAATCCAGAGGAAGACCATGCTGAGAACGAATCCCAGAACAACCTCGACTCCGTTGTACATGAGGATCGATTGAGACTCAGATACTTTTCCGAGTCCTTTCTCCATGTTCGATGAGCTGAGCAAATCATGATGTTCGGCATGTTGACCAAGTGATTTCGAGAAGAATAGCTCCGTCACACGATGTTGGCGACGAGACATATTGAATCCGAAAACACGCTCTCGGCACACTACACGAAGTACGGAAACTCCGCGTCTCGCAATCTCCGCCATGACATAGGCTGCGATACCCGTGACAATAAGTCTCAAGTCATGCCCCACCAATCCGTCAAACACATACCTGATGAACCAGTCCATGCTGAACTGGAAGGTCATAATGATGACGAGTGCCACCACTAGGCGCTTCACCCACTTGCGGGCAGGTGCATCGATGAGCTCATCCCACACCCAGCGGTACACACCGATGCTTTCACCGATGGTACTGAAGTACTCACGCCAGTTTTTTGCGATCTTACGATCTGCTTCCGGGTCGTAGATAGGCATATCTGCTCCTTTCTTGTTGAAGTAGTTTTCTGACAACTGTTAGCTGTATTTGATGAGATGTTGGTTCATCGCGAACCCCACAGATCACTAATACAGCAGCAGAGTTGAAAACTGGTGAATTAAGAGACCTCCCGCTTATTAGCGGGAGGTCTCAACCGTCAAATGTTGTTAGCATTTAAAAATTATTCATCTCACGCTTATGCGAAAAAAGGTTAGCCTGTGCATCGCCGTCAAAAACATTGGCAACACAAAGAACTGGTACGGCGTTTACCGCTCCGAAGTTAGGTTTTTTGTCCTGCCTAATGATAATCATAGAAATAATTCGGTCGCAATTATTTTGCGAGATCAGAAGTTACCACAGCTTTAATTTGCCTGTCAAGTATTCGACTTCCACGCAGTCTTCCTTCAATAACCTTTCCCCAACCCCGCGTGTCTAGAAACGGCAAAACGAACAACATCCACATAACTCCAATTGGATGGTTCAAGTAAGGAGAAAATGTATGAGCTACAAACAAAGCAAATACACTACTTGCGAGTCCAATTACAAGCCATGATTGACTGTGTTTTGAAGCGTGATAACGAGCGGATAGTACTAAAATGGCAAAATATACTGCAAAGGCAATAATTCCCAAGAGTCCCATCTTTAACCAAATATCATGCCAACCCCATTCAAATCGGTATGTTGTGTATTCCCCACCGGTCTCATCAATAATACGTGGATCTGAAGATTCATACGTAATAGTAGCCCCGAACCCTTGCCCAACCAGAGGACTTTGCGAGATAGACTGCATCAAAGGGTCCAAAAGCGCCCAACGACTTACTACAGCCTCACCACGGCCTGTCTGTGAAGATGTCTCGTAAAAAGATGCATCTGTTAAATCTGGCCGTGTTGGAATCGGTACGGTTACCAGTGCATAAACAGCAACAAGCGCCACAGCGGCACATACAGACATCCAAATAGATCGTTTCAATGTCACCCACCGCCTTCGCTCGCGAAGTAACGCTACAACCCACATTACACACATCGCCGCGAATGCACCCAACAAAAAACTACGCGACATACTCATGAACAACACGGCAAGCGATCCTATTGCAGCCCACCCTACCAAATCCGGCAACCGCTCACTTCGATAAGAAAATAACATAGCCCCCCAACTCAAGAGCAAAACCATGACTGCTGTCGATTGTGCTGGCATGAAAACCCGATAGAAAAAAGTATCGTAATCAACTTGTAATGTAACCTCTGCCAGACGTGAGTCTCGAACGAAAGTATAAAGTACATTTAATGTGTCACCATCTACATGTGTAAAAACGTACAGTAATAATAGGGAAAATCCGATAATCCAAATTGCTGATCCTGCAAAAGCCTGTAAGAGAACGCGCTTACTCTTTGACGTCCACTCTATGCTCATTACCGGCAACAAATACGCTAACGTCATGTACGCGTTTACATCATCGAACGCAGCTCCAGCACCATTTGCGAATACTCCCTGAATAAATCCCCCTACCAAAGCAATCAACAAAATTACAAACGGCAACTCCCGCCATACGTCACGGTGAAGCTTAATCTCGCCACGCCACCAATTCCATAACCAAGCAGACATCACAGCCCCGAACAAAACCATCCGCAGCGAAACGGAGAATCCAAGTAAATCTACGTCCAACAAATGACCATGGCCACCTACAAAGATCTCAATAAATGCGATCGCGAGCCCAGTTAACAACGACCTTTGTGACAAAATGAAAACTCCAACGAATGCTAATAACAATACAACTCCTTCAACCGGACTTTCGCGAATAAAAAACGCCAATATATGTGACGCCGCTATAGCACCCACTATTTTCCAGGTCCGCGGTCCAAGAAATTGCTTTTTAAACATATTATTTTCCTTTTATCCAAGCAGAAAGATATCCTGCGGCAATAAATATTGGTGTCAGTATCCAAAATATCAATGAAGCTTTTGTTCCGTGATGTTTGTCCATGTACTTCCGTAAACTTTCACGCACCCACTTCTGCTTTTTTACGGTTCCAATCTGATCAAACATATGACCCTTATGATGCTCAATCGAAACATCCGCATAATGTCTAACCAACCAATTGTGATCAACGGCCATCTTGCAATAATCAACTTCCTCGAACCATATAAAGTACCGCTCGTCCAAAAAACCAATCTGCTCAATCAATTCACGGCGAATCCACATAAATGCACCCATGATCGAATCAACATCCTGTGTCTTATACGGATCTTTATCGCGCATCATGTAGCGCTCAACAGACTTTAAATGCTTAAAAACATGTGGCAGCTTGAGCATTATAGCTAATTGATCAGCTACCGTTGGGAATCGGCGAATACTCTCTTGAAGATCACCATTTGGATACTGAATAACACAACTCGCAATACCAACCTTACCGTTCTCATCTAAATGCGTAAGCATTGAAGCTAGAGCATCCGGCTCAAAACGGACATCTGGGTTAAGTAGAAGCACGTATCTCCCTTGAGACACGGCCATCCCCCGATTAACAGCAGCCGCAAAGCCACGATTCGACTCATTACGAAGATAAGTAACATTGTCGTATGATTCAAGCAAACCGCGAGTTGTATCACTGGCAGCATTATCAACAACAATCAACTCATAGCTCACACTCTGAGAGGCAGCTACAGAATCAAAGCAATTCTTCAGAACATCCAGACGCTCTTTGTAAGTAACAACAATAATAGATACATCTACCCTCATAGATTGTGTTTCTTTTTCATAGCTTCTCGTGCTTCTTCGTACTTTCGTAGTCGTGCCGGCCGCCAGCCAATCCAATTCCATGGCAGCTTGTACAAAAATGAAGGCATCCATGCCGAACCAATCCGTGAGTCTCCATCAACAAGCACCTCAAAAAGTTCCGCGGGAATCATGACTCCTTCATTCCCCTGCTCCAACATCGTAAGCCAAACATCCCAGTCTTGCAGTCGTTTTACATCAAGATCAAATCCCGGGAAGTCCTTTCGTCGAATAAGGCTAGTTGTATGTATGTAATTATGTTTACGGAGACGATCCGCATCAAATTCTAATGGACGAAATCTTTTCCAGCCAAATTTAAAACCTGCATAAGTATAACTAGCTTCGGGAAAATCTTGGAGAGTGTCATACATCACCTGAATCATGTTCACGTGCATAACGACATCAGCATCACAAAACAACAAATACTCACCACTGGCAAGTCCATACCCCGTCATTCGCGCAGCATTTGAACCCTGATTATCCTGCCAAACTGTAATTAGACGGTCATCGTGACTATACTGACTTAGTATATCTCTTGTGTTGTCGGTAGATCCATCGTTTACAACAATAACCTCGATGTTCTTATACGAACCTCCAAGAATGCGATCCAAACAGCCAGGAAGACTATCTGCATGCTGGTATGTTGGAATGATAACTGTAATCAGCTCAGACATATTCTTTGAAAATGCTGAATTGTTTATCTCTAGTAAATCTTTCTTTCACGAACTTTTGAGCTCGTACACCCATTTCGCTTCTCAAAGTATCGTCTGATGCGAGTTTTTTAATCGCTGACTCGAGACCTTCTTTATCAGCAAGTAATATACCACCAACGCCATCGATAACCGCCTCATCAACACCCGGGTGCGACACAGCAATCACTGGAGTACCAAAAAGTTGAGCTTCGAGATATACGATTCCGAATCCTTCTCTATCTGTATTAGACTTATGAGTGGGCATTACAAATATGTCACTCTTGGAATATATAGACGGTAACTTCCGATCTGGAACACTGCGGAGTATCTCAACTCGATCAGCAAGATCATTCTGATCAATATACTCCTGCATCTCTTTTCGCATCACCCCATCACCTACAATCGTGTAATGCAACTCAGGCATCAAGTTCACTATACGTAAAACGTCCATATGGCCTTTTCGCTCCACAAGACGAGCGACAGTCAAGAGTCTAATCCCGTCATGATTCTCACGCCGAACAATACTAGACGCCTCAACAAATGCATCACCTATACAAGGATATATAACGACTGGCTTTCGGCCAGAAAATTCTTCAATTTCTTCAGCTAGCGCACTTGTGTTAGAAAATACATGTTCTGCTTTTTTAAAAACCCTTTTTGACAACCAACGCTTCCACGCAGAACGACGAGCTAAATCAAAATCCATTCCGTGAAGGATAACGCTGTATCTAATTTTGCGGACTAAAGAAATTAGCCAAAGCATGGTTCCGATTGGCAAAATATGGCTAGTCCAAACCTGCTCTACCGTACCTGAACGCTGCAACAAAGTACGTAGCATCGAAAACCGTCCTGGCACGTCTTCAAAAAACAGTACCTCAATATCATCACCGAGTGTATCCTTAATCGCCGACAAATATCTTGCTACACCCCCGGTACGTGGCGGATAGTCGAGAGTTGGAAGTAAAATTTTACTCATACCCCTCGCTTCAGCAAAAACTTAACTTGCTCAACATGATCTCGCGTTATCCCACCAAAAAGGAATCCGAAAATTACATAAACAATCGCTCCTAGAGCAATAGCGAAATAGAACGGAATGAACGCCTTGGCAATCACAACAACCACAGCCATCAATATCGCCGCAAGCATTACATGCCAAATATTCCTCCATAGATCAATCAAACTAACATCTACAACACGTCTCACAGCAACCCAACCTGCCGCAAACATGAACACAAAACTTATTATGGCAGCTATGCTTGCACCGACAATTTCATACCCTGGAATCAGAATCAAATTACCTACAATATTTACAACCATCGTCGCACCCATTATAGATGTCTTGACTGACTGACGATCCGTCGCATTAAGCAGTGAGCCAATTGGAAAGTCCAAGAATATGAATATAAGAACAAAGATCAACGTCTGCAGAGGGAGTATAGACGATATGTATTGCTCCGAATAAAAGAAGGTCACTATCTCAGGTGCTAGAGACCAGACACCAAACACAATCGGTGCGCCCAACAGCATCAAATACCAAAACGACTTCAAAAGAGTCTTCTTGAGCAATATAGGATCTTTCGCCTGTGCACTCATCGTTGGATATAGGGCTGCAATAAATGCTAACGGCAAGAATTGGAATGCATAAGTAAGCTTATATGCAACGGCATAGAATCCAACAGCCTCCTCACCCATCACGCGCTCCAGAATAATACTATCAGTATACGAATATACCTTTACAAAGACCGCTGCAAGGAAAAATGCGAAAGCCATCTTAAGCGGCTTCCAACCAAGGGTATACATTGGAACAAGTGCGCTCCATCCAAGCTTTCTAATTACTTGTACGGCGCTAAAAATTGCGTTCCAACTAGATCCAATAATCAAAGCAGTAATCAAAATTGGCAATGTACCAGATCCGGTTAACAAAAAGAAAAGTCCGAACGCCGCGGTTGTCATCTGACCGACAAAAATTCCTATTGATTCAAATTTTAATCGATGCAGTCCACGTAAAATTCCATAAAATGTAAGTGACAATGTGTCTGCCAACATGATAATCGTAGCCAGCCGAACTAAATGCACCACATCATCGCTATACCCCATGAATACCGGAACAAAAAAAGCTATCACGACCGTAAGTGGCATTGTAATAACTTTAATTCCCATTACCGTACGACACCACATTTTTGCGTCCTCACCCTTCTTTGCAGTCTCACGTATCAATACAGACGTAATACCGACGTCGTCTAACACCATGATCACCGTCACGATTGCAAGAGCTATAAAATATGCGCCAGTATCTTCTGCGCCCATCAACCTCGCAATCAACGCAAAATACAAAAAAGCAACGGCCTTTTGCCCGATTGAAGCAAGTGTTAAATAGAACGTATTCTTCGCCAACCGTTGCGTCATAATGAACACATATTAAGTGATTCTACACTAAAAAACAAGCAAATACGCTCAAAACTAATTACTCACAGAACGTACATGTATTCTAGAAAGTCCACGGATAAATCATCTCTATCCACTCTGCCAGAGTACCCTCAGAGAGCTCACGCATAATAGTATATGCAGCAGCCCCATCGGCCATATAGTATCGTTTCAAATCGCTTGGATTCACATACCAAGCTTCCCCATTCTCTTCAACCTGCAATAAAATCCGACCAGAAAGTGCCTCGGCCATCGTACCGCCACCATAAGCATCATCTGAGGTTGGGACTTGTTCCAAATCAGCATTGGTAATTCCTAGCCCAAATGTTCGAAGGAACTCATATGCAGTTGGTCCGTCAGCCAGATAGTATCGAAACCGTGTTACTGGATCGATATACCAGGCTTCACCATCACGGTCTACGAGAAGCATGATCTGTCCTGCGAGCCTGTCGATCAACAACGAAGTCTCAGCAGTTTCGGCAACATACTCCTGGATAGCGGCAATCTCGTCGAATATATCTTGAGGATCAGAATCATCATCTGATATGTATCTCTCAGCTATCTCATCAATCAAACTATCATCGTCTGAGGTATCTCCGACTTCAATTCCCAGAAAAGTACGGATAGTATCGCGAAGATCTACCAGCTCTGCGAATTCGTAAAAGAAATTCCATTTCTGATCACCTACCGTAGTTCCTGTAGACTTATCCTTTACAACAAAATACGAGAAAGACTCAGCTATATCTTCACCTGGATTCGTGGCCGCATACCATGTAACGAAATTATCTTCGTTATCAGTATAAAAATCTATTTCTCCGAAGTTCGTATCAATTGGCCCACCTGACTCTATCCACTCCGCCCAGAACTCTTCAACGAAGAGATAGATGTAGGAATCATCATTCGAGCAACCTTCACCAGTAAAATATGTTGGACAATCAGCTACCGCCTCATCATATAGTGTTGCATATTCCTCCTCTGAAACATCTTCATATAAAATATCCGAAACCGGCACCTGGTCAGATTCCAGGGTAAGAATATGGGTAAACTCATGAATCAATGTCTCATTGAATTCCTCCGGATCTTCTAACATATCCTCAATGTCTAGACTCACTATCCATTTTGTAAGATCCCAAGAATCCTGAACAACATACGCTAAAGTATCACTTTCACCAGAGTCAGTAAAAATGCTAAATCCAGAAACATGATCTATTACAAAATCTTCTCCAGCTATCCCAACGAAAGTGTCCCACATTGATTGATGCAGATCCGTGTCCTCTGCATATTCCGTCTGTACCGACGTGAGTGATGTGCCCACTTCCATAGAAGATAGAGATGATCCGTAAGCTACGTACGCAACAATGGCAGTCTCTCCGTCAACAGAAGTTTCAATGTCTTCTGAGGTATCGTCATCGCCATAGAGTAAATCGTCTAAAAGTTCTTCTAACTCCTCGCATTCTTCATCAGTTGAACAGTCAATCACACATGAATAATCATCGTAATCGTAATATTCAAAGTAGAAACAGTCTTCAGGCTCGAGATACGCTCGGGTCTCTTCAGCGTACGCAATTTGGGCAAAGCCGGTCACTGTAAATAACGAAAGAATGAGAAGGAAAGAAAATTTCATAGACAATATACTTATAATGTAACAATTATACCACGCGTCTAAAATGCAAAAAAAGCCCCACTTCGGGGCTTCTTTTAAATGGTTCTACTAACGTTTTCGCCATTGCTTAGCACGTCGAGCGCCACGTAATCCGAACTTCTTTCGTTCCTTCTTTCGAGCGTCACAGGTAAGAAAACCATGCGTTCGCATTACCGTTCTCAAACTTTCATCGTACTTTACGAGTGCTCGAGCGATTCCCAGCATTACAGCATCAGACTGTCCTGACTGACCACCTCCGAGAGTACGAACTGTAACGTCCACACTGTCCAACTTACCAGTTTCTCTCAACGGACGCTCAATTGCGTCTTGCAAAGTAGAAATTGGGAAATATTCTTTGTAATCTTTTCCGTTGACCGTGATAGTCCCCTTTCCGCCAGGAATCAATCGAACCTGTGCGACAGAAGTCTTTCGACGACCAATAGTTTGATAATACTTTTCAGCCATATTATGAGATATTCAAACGCTTCAAACGATTTGTTCGATGCTTTGTCTTTGGTAACATTCGGGATACAGCCAGTCGCAAAACTTCAGCTGGGTTTGTCTCCATAAGTACAGACATCTTTCGAGTCTTCAAACCACCAGGATATTGACTGTGGTGATAATATTCTTTCTGGTCCAACTTCTTTCCAGTGATCTTGATCTTTGAAACGTTAGATACTTCAATAACGTCTCCAGAATCAATATGAGCCTGGTAGTCAGCGCGATGCTTTCCCATCAAGTGCCAAGCAATATCCGTAGCCAATCGGCCAAGAACCTTGTCAGTTGCATCTATTTTGTAGAGCTTTCGATCCATATTATACAAGTTCAATCTGCGCTACTGGTGCGCCGTCCCCTCTACGATGACCAATTTTTGTAATACGTGTGTATCCACCTGGTCGATTCAAGTATCGAGGTCCGAGAACATCGATAAGCTTATGAACCGGCTGTTCAGTTGGGAAAAATGCCAACAACTGGCGACGAGCAGCTAGATCACCCTTCTTAGACTTAGTGATGAGCTTCTCAACAACAGGTCGAACAGCTTTCGCTTTTGAAAGCGTAGTTTTTACCTTTTCGTACACAATAACGCTTGTAGCCAAATCACGCAGCAGCGCTTTACGAGCTGTTGGTGTTCTTCCTAGCGTTTTTGTAGTATTTCGGTGGCGCATATTTTATTCGTCGTCTTCTGGTGTTTCTTCAGATGTCTCAACCGGTGTTTCTACATCCTTAGCTTCACTAGAAGCTTCATTATTCTGCATTGCTGCCTCCATGATAGAAGAGTGAGCAAACTGATTTTCTACCCAGTTGAAGTGGTTCATGATGACCTTCGTTGCCTGTGCAACAGCTTCTTGAGGGGTAATAGACCCGTCAGTAGTGATCTGCATGATCAACTTGTCGTAGTTAGTAATCTCTCCAACACGTGTATTCTCGACTGTTAGGCCGACATTTAACACTGGGCTGAAGATTGCGTCAATAGCCATCATACCAATCTCTCCTCCGGTATCATCACGCTTTTCCGTTGGCATAAACCCACGGCCACGTGCAACAACGAGATTCATATCAAGCGTTACGCTCTTATCTGTCATTGTACAAATAACTGCGTCGGGATCAATCATCTCAACGTCAGCGTTTGCCTCGATGTCTGAAGCCTTTATCACACCTTCTTTTCCAGTAATGGAAAGAGAAAGATTTACAGACTCGTCTGAGTGGACCTTCAAGCGCAATGCCTTCAGGTTCATTATAATCTCCAAAGCGTCTTCCTTTACGCCAGTAACAGGAGAAAACTCATGTTGAACGCCCTTGATTTTTACATCAGTCACCGCTGACCCTTCCAAAGAAGAAAGCATCACTCGGCGAAGAGCGTTACCGATAGTTGTTCCATACCCATGGTGGAGCGGTTCGATAGTCATGATCTGCTCATGAGCTATGTCGCCGTCCTGGAACGTCATTTTAGATGGTAGGAGGATGTTCTCCATAAACATTGCTAAAAATAGTTGAAATTATCGAGAGTAAAATTCAACGATCAGCTTCGGGTCGTAAACCTCCTTGAGATCCTCCCCCTCAGGCAAACTGACAATCTTTCCGCTTCGGTTTGGCCCATCAGTATGTAGCCAACTTGGAACATTGTAACTTTGTAGGCGTTCATCCAAATCAACGAAAACCTTTTTCTCACGCTTATTATCACGAATCGCGATTACATCATCCACACGAACTTTGTAAGATGCGATGTTTACCTTCTGTCCGTTTACAGAAAATAGTGCGTGGCTAACCATCTGTCGAGCCTGTGGTCGCGTTTTAGCGAAACCAAGTCTGAACACAACATTGTCCAGTCGAGTTTCTAGCAATCGAGCCAGATTCTCAGACGTATTACCCTGCATTCGTGTAGCCTTTGAGAAATAGTTTCGGAACTGCTTCTCCATAACGCCGTAAAGACGCTTAGCCTTCTGCTTTTCACGCAATTGCGTTCCATATACAGAAACTCGTGCACGTCGTCGTCGTCCCCCACCTGTTCCGCTTGGGGAATTATGAACACCCGGTCCATATGCACGTCGTTGCATGACCTTCATGACTTTGCCACCTGTTGAGAGGGCAACACCCTCTCGGCGACTCATCTTTCCTAATTTTTTTAATGTCTTTCCCATATGAACTAGACACGACGTGGTCGACGAGCTCGGCATCCATTATGTGGAACCGGAGTCGTCTCACGCATTGATGTAATATTGAAACCTTGTGCATTTAGTGATCGGACAGCCGCATCTCGTCCATTTCCGATTCCCTTTGTGAATACGCTCAACTCTTTGACACCATACTGCTGAGCCTTAGTAGCGAGCTTTTCAACCACTTTTCCAGCTGCATACGGTGTAGCCTTCTTAGGTCCACGGAATCCGCAGTTACCAGAGCTAGACCAACAAAGTACGTTTCCATTCACGTCGGTGATAGTAACGATCGTGTTATTCAGAGATGACTGAATATAAGCAAGACCTTTTGGTACCTGCTTAACGGCACGACGCTTACCTTTTGCAGTTCGAAAATACTTCGACTGCTTTTTCGTTGCAGATTCTTTTGAAGTAGAATCGTCTGAAGCCTTTACAGCCTCACCCTTCTTCTCTTCTGATTCTGCAGTAGATTGTTTTTTTTCTTCACTCATAGTCTAAGTCTTTGTAAGCGTTCGACGTCCAGAACCGGCCGTATTTCGCTTATTTCCTCTCACTGTTCGTGAGTTTGTCTTAGTTCTCTGACCATGCACAGGCAGATTGCGAGTGTGACGAACTCCACGGTAACAACCGATATCTTTCAATCGCTTGATGTTTTGAAGAACCTCACGACGTAACTCACCTTCAACTGTATATTCAGCATCGATAAGAGTTCGGATCTTGTTAATCTGATCGTCAGATAGATCCTTTACTCTGATACTGTGGTCAACCTGCGCAGCTGTCAAAATCTTCTTTGAAGCTGTTAGACCGATACCATAAATATACGTCAATGAGATCACGACGCGTTTATCAGATGGAATATTTACTCCGGAAATTCGTGCCATAATTATCCTTGACGTTGCTTATGCTTTGGAATTTTACAGATTACCCAAACACGACCCTTTCGACGGATCACTCGACAGTCTCGACACATAGGTTTTACTGATGCTCGAACTTTCATAATTGGGTGTTGAAAATAGTTCTATCACAAAGTCATCCTTAAAACTTGGATGACATTGTCAGGCAAGAGATACCGTATCAGAAACGATACGTGATTCTTCCCTTTGTGAGATCATACGGACTGATCTCGACTTTGACATCATCGCCTGGCATGACGCGAATACGGAACTTCCGTAGCCGGCCGGCCAATTTAGCGATAACTTCTTGTTCGTTCTCGAGTTTTACGCGGAACGTAAGACCAGGCAGAGCCTCCTCTATTGTTCCTCGCATTTCGATGAATTGTTTTTCTGCCATAACTACGAGCGGAATTCTATCAGAATTAGGCAAAAAGTACAAATGAACGTTGCGGCACGATTGTATTGCATGTTGATAGTTTAGTCAAGAATCTACTGTGGATCACCCAAAATAGCCTTTATTCGGCGTACTCCGGCTGACGAAGCCTGCTCCTTTTTTATCTTAAATTGGCCAAGTTCTGAAGTATTTTCAACATGAGGCCCTCCGCAGATCTCTTTTGAGTAATCTCCCACAAAATACACCTTAACCTTCCCTTCCATCTGTGCATACTTATCCTCAAATAATCCAATAGCTCCACGCTCTTTTGCTTCATCGACACCCAATAGCTCAAAATGGACCGGATAAGCAGCCTTAATTTGCTCATTTACAAGCCTTTCAACCTCGACCTTTTCCTCATCTGTCATCTTCTCATCATGTGAGAAATCAAAACGAAGGCGTTCTTTGGTGATATTCGATCCACGCTGTGCAACATGATCACCTAAAACAGTACGCAGAGCCTGATGCAGCAAATGTGTAGCTGTATGCAAACGAGTAGATTCAGCAGAATCATCGGCTAAACCACCCTTAAACTTCTGTTGAGCACCTGCACGTGACAGGTCCTTATGCTTCTGAAACTCTTTCTTGAACATTTCACGATCTACATCTTGCCCCTCTTCCTGCGCAAGTTCTTCGGTTAGCTCAAGCGGAAATCCGTATGTCTGGTACAAATCGAATGCATCTTTTCCAGAAATACTTCCACTCTTATCCCAAACCTTCTTAAACTCTCGGAGACCTTTCTCAAGAGTTTTAGCAAATTTTATTTCCTCTTTTTCTATTTCATCCAGGATTTTTTCGGATAACTCTGGATATGCTTCCTTATATGTTTCAATATAAGTCTTTGCAACGGCACTTAGAAGTGAATCTCTTACCCCAAGCTGACGAGCAAACCGAACCGAACGCCTAAGCAATCGTCGAACAAAATAGCCCTGATCCTTATTAGCAGGGAAAACATTATCTCCTATAAGAAAAGTTGCAGCGCGGACATGGTCAAGAATTACTCGAAAAGCATAAGTATCCTTAATATCATCTCCATAGACCCTACCACTCACCTGCTCGATAACTTTCTTTGCACCATCGAATAGATCTGTCATGAACACATCTGGCGCATCAAGCTTTGCTGCCAAAATACGCTCTAATCCACCTCCAAAATCTACATTTTTGTTTGGCAAGGATTCAAAACCGTCATCCGTCTTCTGATACTCCATGAAAACATTGTTCCCTATCTCAATGAAGCGGCCGCATTCACAAGTAACCTGACAGTGCTCACCCTTCCATTGCGAAGACTCGTGCAAACCGTGATGCTCACCAAAGTCCCAGAACATCTCTGAATCTGGACCACCCGGCTCACCACTAGGCATATTTTCTGGCATACCAGTGCGAGACCACCAATTTTCTTTTTCATCATAGTAAAAAATTCGACCTCCCTGCATACCGTTACTCTCCGCATCATCAACAATCTTTGCATCAACACCAACTTCAGTAAA
The DNA here is from genome assembly GCA_018664485.1 of Candidatus Uhrbacteria bacterium. Taxonomy (GTDB): domain Bacteria; phylum Patescibacteriota; class Patescibacteriia; order UBA9934; family UBA9934; genus JABJOE01. The sequence continues at coordinate 80,228 of JABJOE010000009.1, forward strand.
TTTATTTTGCCAATGCCCTGCCGAAACTTCGTCTCGATCAATCTTACTATTACCACTAAATACCGTAACGTATAAACGCGATGCATCAAGTCCAACCTCCTTTATGAGAAAATCAAACATCCACGGAATCTGTTCATCTTTAAAATAATCTCCCAAAGACCAGTTTCCCAACATTTCAAAAAACGTTGTGTGACGATTGTCCCCCACTTCTTCAATATCTTGTGACCGAAAACACTTCTGAGAATCCGTAATTCGATTACCTGACGCATGTTCTTCACCTAGTAAATATGGAACCATGGGCTGCATACCAGACCCAGTAAAGAGCGTCGTTGGATCATTCTCTGGAACCAAAGAAGCGGAAGGAATCTCCGAATGCCCCTTCTCTTTGAAGAAGTCTAAATACTTTCGCCGTAATTCATTTGCTTTCATAATAGAGCCATCGTAGCCGATTTACCCTGTATGATCAAATAAAAATACAGCCGACAATTAATGATCGGCCGCCAATTTATCTTAATTTTTGAGTTCTCAGAGATCGTCCATGACGAGCTCATTCAAACCCCCGAGATCGCTCGGTGGGTTTACAGACCTATATTAGAAAGCGGGCCTGCTAATAACGCTTTTTAGAAAGACTCCTAAAACTCAGACTATGCCCAAAGCTTATTCAAGTCATTGCCGCTGATGAACTCAGGCATGTGAACACCTCTTTTTGTCTGACGAGAAGCCCTTGCCTGTCTACGAATCAACTGGCAAAGCTCCATTGCCCTGGGCACTTCGTTAGCGTCCACGTGTGCCCCTGAACTCATACGGCATGTAACACCGCCATCACCGTTCTCCATGTACTTCAACACACCTGGATGACGAACCATCTTAACGCCCAGATCCAGAACCTGCTGATAGGTGATGTCTCCAAAACCCAGCGCATGTGCCGAAACGACTGTCTGCCTACGACTCGTAGGAAGAGCGCCGTGCCCCAGAAGGGCTGTAGGACGAATTACTGTGACCGATGAACCGTCTGCGAACCAAAAGGTCCTCATTCCGAGCTCATCCCTCTGATAAAGCGGCTGATTTTCAGCCATATCGTCTCTTCTGAACCGTAGTTTTGTCCGGCTCGCAGCGCATCCCTGGGGAGATCCCAGAGTGTACGCATCTAAGCCCCCGAGTGATCGCACTCGGGAGACGCAGTATCTGTGGACCTAAAGGCAAACCGGATAATGAATCACTCCTGATTGATCAGAAGCTACAGACTGCTCAGCGAGCATTCTCTCAACCTGCCTAACCTTGTCCATATCGCGAAGCACTTGTGTTATTCCTTTGTCATCAACCCATTCAAACGCCACTCTGTAGCGACCCTTGAAGTGCTGCCGGAATATCTTCACCCCTCGGACTTCACGAGTTCCAGGAAGGAACCAAGTCATAAGGAGTGACAAGAGCCACGGCCACTTCACGAAAAAGTTCGTGAGTCTCGTCTGCTCTCCAACAAGCCTTCTTCCACTGGAGAACCAGATTTCCAGCTCACCCTGTCCGTTCACTGCCGTGTGAACGGGAACCATTTCCTTGATAGATTTCATTCCTCTTTACTTCTGAACCGTAGTTTTGTCCGGCTCGCAGCGCCTCTTTGAAACCAATCAAAGAAGAGCGATAGAGCCCCAAAGCGTCACGCGCTTTGGGAAGGTCTGGACCTTTTTAGATCCGATCAATTCTTGCCATGACACAAATACACCTAATAGTATCACCTAGTTCAAAGATGAAGCGCAGCGTTACCTGTCTAGCAGCTTGAATACAGGTGTAGACCAAAATGTTCATGGCACCATCCTCACTGTAATGGCTTCCTGCACGGTACCAAAGTGGACTATCTCTAAGGATTTCGTCCAACTCTGCGAACCAGTCACTATTTCGAGACACCATCACTCGATAATGAGACTCGTGAAGAAAGTCTCTCGGAATGAAATTCGGATTAGGCTCGAAGGTTCCATAAGGAACTGGAACTATGACTATAGAGCTACTCATGTCTTTTTACAGAACCGTGGTTATTTCCGGCTCGCAGCGCATCCCTGAAACGAATTTTCAGAGCTGTGCAGTTGAGCCACCGAGAGAAAATCTCTCGAGTGACACGAACTTTTGTTTATGCGGTGTTCGTACGTAGAACCGCTAGATATGAACTTATTTTACTGGCGGTCGAAGGAAGCGCTGATCAACCATTTTTTTGTACTTTTCAGTTGACAGTTCTTCGTATGTGAGCTGAGTCGGGTAAACAATCCCCTCACAGATACTAGCAGCCTCCTGCTGTCCAGCAATCCGCAACAGGAGCTCTCTTCGATCGTCTGCGAGTGTGACGTGGTAGCCACCTCTCACGTCCAACCAATAGACAGTGTCACCTTCCTCATCATCAAAGTAAGCCAGAATTCCTGCAAAGAATCCGTACTCGACGTCATTGAGGACATTGTCAGGATCCTTCACCTTTCCGTACCTGTACTCCGTTCCTTTTGGGGCCCCGCAGCACCTTCCGTCCAGTGCGAAGATCCATTCTTTTCCGGTGATGATGACCTTGATCAGGTCACTAGATGTGCTATCGGGCATCTCTTTACTTCTGAACCGTGGTAGAACCGGCTCGCAACGCATCTCTAGAAAAGAACTTCCTAGCTTATGCGTATTTAGGCCCCCGAGATAACTCGGATGTAAAAAAACTGGCAACCACAACAATTAAGTCGTAATCCCAGTAATCTGATCGCTGGTTCAGAGATATATTGTCTGACAATTCTTTACCTCTGAGACAAGGATAGCATAAAATCGCACTTTTGTCAAGTACGACCGAACAAATAAATCGCTTATCTTAGCTAATTTTGTTCCAAAATTGCCTCTTCGGGGTGATTTTTACGCATAATCTTTCGGCGAAGTCCGCTAACTATATTGAGTAGCTCCTCGCTTTTGAACAGATAAGCAATTGATACATAAACAAGAAGTCCAGCGCCACCTGCAACCAACAATTGAGCGAAAACGCCAACAAATGTATCGAGTGTAATCCACTCAACTACAACACCCTTAACAATCTGAGTAACGACCCCACAGCATGCCGCAGCAGCCACAAAGACCAATAGAGACTTTGCAATGTGCAACTCGCCCAAGCTCCCCATCTTCACACGTAACCACCCCCATAGGAAGACGAACTGAATGACAACAGCAATCGAATATGCAGCGCCTAATCCGATTACACCAAATTCTTGGGTTAATAACACCGCGGCAAATCCATGAAATACAGCCGCGAACGTTCCTATTATAAACGGAGCAACTGTCTGCCCACGTGAAAAGTATACTCGCACCAATAAGTAAATTAGCGCCTGGATAGTCAGCGTCATAGCAAAGAGCCCCAATGTGTTCGCGGTAAGAATTGTAGCCTCCCAGTCGAATTGACCAGCACCCACCACTAAACGGACAACCTGCGCACGAAGCATGATGAATAGAACTGTTGCAGGAACTAAAAAGAATAACATCTGCCTTGCCGTGGATGAGATCGTTTGTACAAACGCTTTCTTCTTTTTATCATTCGCCAACTCGCACAATGTCGGATACGCAGCTATAGCGTACGACACCCCAATGATCCCAACTGCAAAAAAGTTCAAATTATATGCGAATTGCAAAACCGTTACTGACCCTACAGCTAACGTTGAAGCGATAGCAGTCATCAAAAAGATATTCACCTGCCCCACCGCAAGACCTAGGGTTCTCGGCATCATATGCTTAAGCGTATAGATAACGTCTTTGTCTTTGAGAACTAAACTAAATTTAAAACGATGACCAAGCGCCCTCGCCCCCATCCATTGCGTAAACATATGCAATGCGGCTCCGATAACAACACCCCAAGCCAGACCTATCGGCCACTCTTCCGTTGCAATCCATACAGCTCCAACGATAATACCTACATTGTAAAAAATTGGAGCCAGCGAGTATATAAAGAACCGCTTAGCACCCTGTAGCACCGATCCGTAGATCATAGACACGGACAAAAGGAACTGAGCTAAGAACATCACACGGGACATGTCAGCGACCATATCAAGCTTAGCCTGCGAGAATCCAGGGGCAACCATGGCGGCTAATGGATCGGCCGCAACCATCATTATAAGCGTCACTACACCAAAACCGATAGCAACCAGTGTAAGCATGGTGTTTGTAAATTTCCACGCCTTCTTTATTCGTTTTTTGTGATAGTACTTTGTAAAAATCGGAATGAAACTAGCAGAAAGTGCTCCCACGACAATCATCTGAAACATCAAATCAGGAATCCGAAATGCTGCAAAATACACATCTAAGACATCAGAAGCTCCAAACAGTCCAGCCAAGATTCTATCGCGAACGAATCCTACAAGACGAGACAGAATCGAAAACAGTGCAACAATTGCTGCTGCACTTGTAATCGTATTAGATTTTCCTGAGAGCCATGAAAACATCCTATTTCTTCTTCGGCGTCTTCTTTGTGACTCGCTTTTTAACCGGCGTTTTTTTCTTCGTAACTACTTTTTTCTTTACAGTTCGTTTTTTTACCACTCGCTTTTTAGGAGCAGATACCTCAGCTGGTTTAACTACATTGGTCTGCACACTCTCAGCGGCACGATGAGCTTTACGCAATGCTACGCTCGACAGAATGAGCAGGATCAACAGAATTCCAATCAGCATCTGAATCATCGGGTTTGCAAGATGGAACAACGATATTGTAATCACCTGTGAATCAACTGTCGTCACTCCCTGTGCATCCGAAACGGTAAGCGACACAGTGTAGCGCCCTGCATTTAAAAACGTGTGTGAGATGGTTCTCTGAACAGAAGAAGTTCCGTCACCGAAATCCCATTTCAACGAATCGTATGATCCTTCAGGTGTAAGCGCTTCGAATTCATACGTCTTCCAATCACGGCGTACATATACGAAAGAAGAATCTGGAGAAACATTCAAGACCGCACCCGAAGACCGCTCTAACAAAGTCGTATCAACTGATGTCGTCTCTTCAACTACTTCCAACTCTTCAACAGCGTCCACAGATTCGTCGCTCACCTCAACCTCCTCCACTTCAACCACAACCTCCTCAGCAGCTTCTTCGACTGCTATTTCTTCAACTTCTTCAGCTACTTCTAACTCGCTTCGTGATGCATCCGTTGGATAAGCGTCACTTGCGTCAGGCACTCCATCACCATCTGAGTCTTTATCAAGTGGATCGGTACCCAGCTCATCCTCGACATCATCATCAATACCATCGTTATCATCGTCATCGTCACAGACATCACCCTCACCGTCACCATCTGAATCAGTCTGATTTGCGTTTGAGACAGTTGGACAATTGTCGTCATCGTCATCCACACCATCGCCGTCCTGATCAAAGATCGGAGTATATAGTGGCGTAAGATATGAGTTGTTTGATGTATCACTGTCTTCTGGAGTCGTGCTGTCAATCTGAATGAAAATATTGAAAGAATCAGATGGCACCGTGAAGTCAGCCCAGACCTCTTCATCATTTCCACCAGACACAACCGTTACAACCTGGCTTCTGCCGAGTAAATCATCCGCGTGATAAAAAGCTACGTAGCCAGTCGTATCTTCATCTCCCGAATTTCTGATTGTTGCATATACACGCACCTCATCGCCAACTGTAAACGTTTCTGTCGAAAAGCGAGTATGAGTTGATCGTAATTCAAGATCCGACGTGGCAAACGTGGCCATCGGGAACAAGAGTATTGCAAGACTTATAAAAAGTAATCGTTTCATAGCAAAATTATATCATGATACGAGCCTGGCATGCGTTGGCCGTGTAATCCACAACTCTCTCGCGTGATCGGCATGTAAATCAACCTGAAGTTTAAAAGTAGGATGAACCCGTACCACAACGTTATCAATGCGTCGTGGACTATTCCCAATTATCTCAATCGATACTTCGTCACCATTATTAATATGGAAAGATCTAGCATCTGACGGAGAGCATCGCAAATGCGGACGCATAACAATCACACCTTTTTTTAACTCAACCTCCCCTGCCGGGCCAACCAACCTACAAGAAGCAGCCTGAGACAAATCGCCAGACAATGCGTCTTTCGCATTAATACCTAAAAATGCAGACTCGGTAGATGTTATTTCAACAAAGCTGTGCTCCCACGACGGACCGAGCACTCGAAGTTTCATAGATCGCTTCAACTTTCCAAAAACTTCAACACTCTCCTCGTAGAAATGCTGTCCGCCTTGTGTAAGCGAACCCTCTATGGTCATTGCATAACCATGACCAAACAATGCCAGCTGGTCATCCTGGCTGAGGTATACATGTGACGGAATAATATCTACTGGAATTGGGCGAGACATATGTAAGTAAGCTACCGCTTTTTATCGATCCAGAAAACAAATGCTACGAAAACCAATACTGAGATAGAGATAATACCCGTAACCGTTCCGACAGAATCAGAAAAAGGCAAACCATCTACATTCATTCCATAATAGCTCGCTATCAACGTCGGAGGCATGAAAATCACAGAAATAACCGTGAGCCAACGAATAATCTGGTTAGTTCTATGCGAGAGAATTGCTTCATTCACATCGAATAAACTGTCGATGATATTCTTAAGATTTTCCGTTATCACCCAAATACTATCCAGTGTATCTTTAACGTCATCGAAATAAACATCCAAATCTTTTGGAATGAACTTCTTTCGCGAGTTTAAAAACTGATGGATGATTAAACGTTGCGGGTCAATCACATGCTGAAGATACAACAAGTTTCGCTTCATTAGACCAAGTTTTTCCGTTGTGCCACGGGACTGACTTCCGTACACTCCAGTTTCAATCTGACGAGTCTCACGAGTAAGCTCTCTTAGTATGATCTTTGAATCTCGGAAAACGTAATCAAGAAGTTTATACAAGAAATAACCTGTTGATTTTCCAAGAGCTTCACGTCTTAGTCCGGTACTCTTGCTGGCTCGTGCAAAAAATCGGTCCACTATATCAATCGGAGTACGTCCAACCGTAACCACGTAATCTGGTCCAATAAAAATTGCTAAATCTAGCTTATCTACCAGGTGATGTTCCGCACCATATTGTGGAATAGCTAGAACAGCAAACAAATAATATTTGTATACATCTAATTTTGGAAGCGCCGTATCGTCTCTCAAGTCGTCAAAATCCAAAGGATGGAATTTGAAATTCTTTTGTAGATAATCAAAATCGCTCTCAACGAGAGATGAAATATGATGCCAAGTAAACGATTTACCCTTTATTGTCTGTGCCATACCCCCTTGTATAGAATAATCTATTTGTCTTTCAAAACTTTCTCTTCCCTTTTTACAGCTGATTCAAGAGCTCCTCGATATTTTCTAAATCCCAACAGCATGAAAATAATAAATGTAGTCACGACGACTCCTGCAAGGTTTACTGCAAAAAGCAATGCGGCGTCAGCCATAAGCTCCCAGTCCGTTCCACCAATTCCAATTCCGATAGTAACAAGCGGCGGCAACAAGGCGACAGAGATCGCAATACCCGTAACAACCTCTTTGACGTTTTCGTAACAAATAGCGAATGCAGCAGCTACTCCTGCGGCAATAGCAATCGGTACCATGAATCCAAAGTTCGTCTGCTGAAGAATCTCGTGTGATGCCCCAAGTGGTACATAGAAGAAAGTAATGATCATGGCAGTACCAATAGCAATGATAATCGATGACACAATGCTAAATATAGAAAGTCTAAGCATTCGAGCGTCCAACAGTAAAACTCCCATACTCAGTCCTAATACAGGCCATAATAAAGGCGCTACCAACATAGCTCCGATCACAACCGCTGCACTATCGTTTAGAAGTCCCAACGCCGCGATAACACTTGAAATGAATATCAAAACAAGAAACGTCTTCCGTGGAGAGCTCTCAACTACCAACTTTTCAATAACATCCTTGTGATCAACTTGCTGAGCGTCGAATAATCTATTTTTCTTCCGTGGAATCAGAGCCATAATCAAATGTGTAGTCAAAACTATTGTCTAAAATTGGTCCTCTGAAAATCAGATGCAATTCTGCTTTTATAAACTTCAATGCAATTGAGAACCGTCCGTCTTTATCGAACCTGCGAACCGATGTTGGAATCTTAACCGAATTAAGAAAACCAAATTGTCCTTGTTTTGCTGCGCGACCGACATATTCATGGTCCTCACAAAATACAATTCGCTCATCAAAGCCACCGATCTTTGCGTGCAATGCTCGACGGATTATAATGAAAAATCCTGGCGCATGTGCGCGGCGCGACCCCCAAGCACGAACGTATCTATTATACACCCAAAACGAAAACCGGTCATACCGTCGTATACTCTTTGGGATAACATCTGCCGTCGCAACATCAAACGGCCTCGTTGCAAACTCATTCAATGCACGTGATAGAAAATTTTCGTCTGGCAAAACAACGTCAGCATCTAAAAATAAAATGATATCTCCGGTCGCAACTTTAGCGCCTGCATTACGACCATATGACGGAAGTCCGCCGTCAACAACACGTGCTCCGAAAGACTCAGCTATCTTCTTTGTGTCATCAGTCGACTTGGCGTCGGCTACTATAACCTCAGCGTCTACAGTCTGCTTTTTGATGGAACTTAATAAATCCGAAAGGAGTTTCTCCTCATTTAATGCCGGGATAACGATGGATAAACTATGTGAGCGCATACATCGCAACGCCTGAAGCAACTGACACATTTAACGACCGCTTCTTCCCCATTGGAATCTCTACAATTCCATCGAGCAACTCGAGAGTATCTTTATCAATTCCATCAACCTCACTCCCCAATACGAGCGCTATTTGTTTTTCTGTATCTACGTCTTTTATTGCGATTGCGTCAGCGCCAGTCTCGAGGCCATACACAATATAATCACGCCGGCGAACCCACTCTATTACTTGTGATATCTCACCCTGCTCCCAATCAACTAAATCCTGGGCACCCAAGGCAACCTTGGCTATCTCTTTACGAGGAGGAGTTGCGGTAATTCCAGTCAAATAAAGTTTCTCAACACCAAAAGCTGCCGCATTTCGGAAAATTGCACCTACATTGTGCAAGCTCCTTATATTGTGAGCGATTATAATCATTGCGAGCAGTATACAATAAATTTGATATTCCCTTGACTCTACGGACTTATAACGAGTTATATCTTGCTTTTTTGCTAATATTTGCTACGATCTTTGCGAACATCAGCCCGGATTATTGAATGAGCCACGTGCTACCTGTTATTAGCAGTATTATTTTCACCGATCTTTTAGACTCGTTTCAGCCTGCTAGATTCACCGGCCAAGGCCCCGCCTACGACGTGACATCAGACACACCCCTTAAAAGTGGGCCAATCGGACTCTATCGTCCAAAGGAAAAGGGTGCTGCCCCCTACAGGGTCACGTTCCGACATGGACAAGGAGACGATTTCATTGTCATCCAGGACCTATCCATGAACATCCGAGTCCCCAAAGGTCTCACAACCTTCGGCGCGCTTATCACCGCGTTGAACGAGACCATTAAAGCTGAAGAGACTAAATAGTCAAGCGGCAGCAACAACTCTAGCCCTCTCCGCCGGCCCCTTGTGGTCGGCGCCCGTGCTTAAACAATATTTTTATGGCTACAACATCCAAATGTCCAAAACATGAAGTCTGCGGATCATGCAAATGGTCTCATATTCCATACAAAAAGCAGCTGAAGCAAAAGTTGTCAGATATCAACGGGTCTCTTGCTATCAAGAAGCTTGATTTAAAGTGTACGGAAATTCTTCCATCACCTGTCACAGACCATTACCGGAACCGAATGGATTTTGTGATCAACTTTGAAGGATTGGTTGGAATGCGAGAGAAAGGAAAATGGTGGCGCGTAATTGATAATCACACCTGCTTTTTATCAGACGAAAAAATCGAAAACTTATTTTCAAAAATACACGCATGGTCCAAGTCTGCCGGCCTATCATATTTTGATCGTAAATCTCACGTTGGACTTCTACGCTACGCTGTAGTTCGCTCAACAAGTACCGGTGAGACTCTCATCAACATCATTACAAGCGATCCGTCGGTAAGTGAAGTTCCGGAAGATGATAAATCTACTCACAAGCCATGTGTCGAATCTGAGGAAGACATTCGTGCGGTGCTTGAGAACCTGCAAGAATTAGCAGGGCCGACTACATTGATCTGGACTACAAACGCAACTATCTCTGACGTATCATTTGGAGAGAAAGAAACTGTAATCACAGGGCCAGGTTATTTGACTGAGAACATTAACGGAGTTTCATACCGTATAAGTCCGCAGTCATTTTTCCAAACTAATCTATACGCGGCACCCCTTCTGCAAGAAACCGTCGTTGGACTAATCGATGAGGATGCAAAAACTGTTTTGGACCTTTACTGTGGATCTGGATTCTTCAGCCTTCCGATTGCGCAGAAAGTAGATCATGTCACAGGTGTGGAGTTAAACGAGTTCGCCATTGCTGACGCCAAGATTAACGCTGAGCAAAATAAAATTACAAACGTTGAGTTCTTCTCTGCGAAAACTGAATCGCTAAAACTTACTGATTACAAGGCTGACACAATAGTTGTGGACCCTCCCCGCTCTGGAATGCACGACGATGCCCTTGCGTCCCTCATGGAGACCGGTGCCAAGCAAATCATATATATTTCATGTAGTTACAAAAATCTCGCGCGTGAACTCGTTACACTAACCGAGAAATACGAAGTGGCCGACATGCTCGCAATCGACATGTTCCCCCACACGCCTCACGTAGAGGTAGTGTGTAATCTAAGGTTAAAGTAGTGCAGCTCTTGAGGTTATAGGTTTCAAGTATTAGGTTTTAGCGCCGATACCTAAAACTCCGAGACTGATATAAACAGAAGAACCGTCCTTTCGGGCGGTTTTCTTATTCTGAAAGTTCACCTTTTACTACCGCTCAAACAAAGACCATCGTGGTTTCATCAAGAAGTATAAAATCGCTGGCCCCACGAATCCAAGTAGTGAGCGAACGATATCGATTCCAATTACCAAATTTATAACAAACGCTATAGCGGCTACAAAAACAATTGCATAAAACCCTGACACCTTGAAGCGTATCAACAATATTGCTGACACAATATTTACAACTCCCAACAACCCAAGCATCACCAGCGCCCAAGACGGCGTAATCTCTGTAGCACCTTGAAGCGGACTTAACTGTGGTGAAATCACTGCTCCTAAATGCGCGATAGCTACGATCACGTTTGAAATAAGCACAAGCCACAACCAAACCAATAACCACAATCCATGCTTCTTTACTCTTGCGCTCGGCTTTGAAGATTCCATAATAAAAAACTGTAAAATTAACTATTAGCTTTTAGTCGTTTAGCAACGTCCTCATCGAGCAGGCCTTTTTGTGAAGCACTATGCACCCACTGCGCGAATGTAGTTTTTGCAATCGGTAAAATATCCTGCAGGTCATCTAGTAAATCCTGATCTTTGCGAGATAAAATATCAGGGTGATCAATCAGTGACCGCCAATCAAGTCCCAGCATTGCACGGGCCTCACGAACAAGTTCTGGCTTGCGTGTAAACTTCGCGAGAGCTCCCAGTACTTCTATTTCAAATCTGGCATCCGGGTAATGTTCAAACTCATCTAATAACAACTGTCTCTCATGAGGATCCGACGGCAAGGAATTTAACACCGCGGCAATAGGCTCCCCGTCCAAAGACACAGCATCCTTGAAACGGATCTGGAAGTTCATGATCAAATTGTCGACTGGTGTAGTTCCCACAGTAACGTTTAAATATTTTATTGCGACGTTAATCACACTTACAACTTAAGTATAACTCAATTCTCATAGTTACTGGGCTATACGTATGTGGATTAAATAAACCGTGTTGCGCTACATCTCACTATTACTGTCTATATAGTCATATCTTATATTCGGCTAACACTCGGTAAATACCCTTGATTGAAACGCAAAAAGATGTTAGTCTTGGGCATAAGATAATATTTTCTTCCATCATTTTTATTATGAAATCAGGATTTGCTGTCCTTATCGGGCGTTCAAACGTCGGTAAGTCGACTCTCATAAACAACCTAGTCGGTACAAAGGTAGCTATTACCACACCGAAACCGCAAACCACGCGACGACCGTTGCAGGGTGTTTTGACACGTGATGATAGTCAGGTTGTTTTCGTTGACACGCCTGGGGTGATGCAGAAAAGCAAAGACCAGCTTACAAGCAAACTTTTGCAGTTCATCAAAGATTCGCTCAAGGACATCGACATGATTCTGTATGTTGCCGACCCAACGCGCGAAATCGGTAATGAGGAAAAGCAAACGCTAAAGATGATCGAGCCGCTTACACAGCCTAAGCTCTTGATAATCAACAAGATCGATGATTCCCGATCTAAAATGTACATCGACGTTTACCGTGATTTGGGTGAAGAGCAGTTTGATAAAGTTATCGAAGTTTCAGCACTTAAAGGTTTGAACACAAATTATTTAAAAGATTGGATCTTTGAACAATTGCCTGAGGGTGAGTTCTATTACCCTGAACACGCAGTTTCAAATATTACAAAAGAAGAACAGCTTGCAGAGATCGTTCGTGAAAAACTTTTCCTCCGATTACGTCAAGAAGTTCCCTATTCAACACATGTTGAAGTGGATGAGATTAGCAATCGAAAAGATGGTACACTCTATATAAAGGCACGAGTGCTCACAACTGAGGAGCGCTATAAGGGAATGATTATTGGCCTAGGTGGTCGTGGTATTAAAGAGATCGGTCAATCAACCCGAAAAGAACTCGAAGCCATGACTGATAAAAAAGTTTATATCGACCTGAGTGTTAAGGTAGATCCACGATGGATCGAACGACTGGTGTAAGAACTCCTTCACCCTTCATTACCGATAAAAAGGTATTTTAATATCAATATATGAGACGAAGAGAATTTGGCAGTCCACCTCCAGAAGCCAAGGAACGAATTCGACCAGCTGTTTTAGCTGCACTAGTTTTTGGAGCGCTAAGCCTATCATCTGGAGAAGCACGTGCCGACGCACCTTCTTTGGAAACTGGAAAAGATACCATCGAGGATATTGAAGGGGCTGCCGGAAATACTGACACACTTTTAAAAACTACAATCGACCAATCAGCGCAAGAAGGTGAACGAATGGTTGAAGACGTTGAAAGCTCAGTACTTTCGACAGAAACTCTGATCGAAAAAACAATCGACCGCACAACCGCTGAGGGAGAAGCTGCTGCAGAAAAAGCTATTGATGAAGTTCTAGGTACTGCACTAGATTGTATTGGCGATGATTCTGCTGTTAGTGGAGTGAAAAAAATCCTCATCACAGCCCAATCGCTCAACACACCTGATGGCCTTATGGGTGCTGCAAAAATCGCACAACAATGTGCCGACTTAAATGTAGAACTTGAACTCATAAAGAAGCACCCAAAGTGGAATCAAACCCTTCAGAATACAGCTAGCATTGGGTACCAGATTGTAATTGGTAACCCGATGGGGGCTGCCGATTCAGCAATTGGCAACTTAAAAGAAAGAGGAACTAAACTCAGAGCCCTAAAGCTCTCTCCTGAAGCAGGTAATGCGTTAAACAGCATCGATGAGAAAGGTGAACAAATAAGTAGCGAAGTAGATAACGTTAACGAGACTGATTCAGAAACATTTGGCAAAGACCCTCAATGGGCAAAGTCTCTTTCCTTTGGGATCTCTAAAGATCTTGATACTTCAAGTATTGGAAGCGTTAAAGATGATCTTGCTAAAACTGGAATAAGTGCTAAAGACCTTCTCAACGCTCAAGCATATTCAGTCGGATTCTCACTAGAAAGAGATTTAGTAGACAACGGCCTGCAACTTGAGTTCAATGGCTCGCTAGTAGGTTCTCGGCAAGGGAAGGAATTTAATGGTCTTGCTGGATATCTCCAAGGAGGTATCGACCCAGGTGGAACAGTGCTGGGCCGCGACATAAGTACAGGTGGGCTTATTGGATACGGAACAGAAGGACTTGAAGCTGGAGGTTATTTACAATTCGACTCTGGAAGCTCTGCTGTGAAAGCCATCACAACGATCGACGATGATGGGAAGATTGGAGCGAGAGTAAGCTACCAAGTACAATTCGGACTAGAGAAAAAAACATAGCCTTTGCGGGTTATGTTTTTACTTATACAGACGTACCTAAAAAGAAACAACCAAAAAACGCGGCTGTAATAGCCGCGCTTTTTGAAATTTATTTTACTTCCCTTCTGCCCAGGCTTTGAGTGAATCGTAATCTGTTGATCCGCAAATATGCTTACCTGAATCTGTATTGATGAAAAACGGGACTCCGCCACACAAACCCTTATCATACTCTTTTTGCTTTTGGGCGTTCTCGTCATTATTCCAAACTTCATTCTGCTCAACTTTCACTCCAAGCTCCTCTTCGAGCTTTGCAATAAGCGGCTTCATTTCAACACAATGTGGACAGGTTTCTCCGAAGAATTCTAGTAAGGCCATAAATGTCACTTAGTTATTAAGTCATTGAGTCATTAAGTCCTTGAGAGTATACTCAATATACATGAAGAATTTTAGCACATATATCATAGTTGGCATTGCCATTCTATCCACCGTTCTGCTGACCGGTCGTCTTTTTGATACTACCTGGGCTGGAGGCGACGGATATAGCACTCAGGGCACTGCAGTCGCAGATGAAGCCGTCTATCAACGTGGAGAAACAATAGCTACTCTAGATGGCGAATGGCTGGAAGTGCAAATCGGCGACACGACAGTCTGGATGTACGAGAATACTGAATTGAAGCTCATCAACCTATCTGAGGATGGTCTCGAACTGACGGTAATTCAGGGACGAATCGTGCTATATGGTCACGCCGACATGCGAATACGCGATGAGGTCGAAACTTTGGATGGATTATATTCCTACGTTAACTATAGCTGGCTTTTAAAAACAGATGTCCAATACATAAATGACGATTTTAACTACTCCGAGTCTGAAGCTGCAGACTTCTACGATTGGGCTTTGTTTTAGCTAAAATTAGCGACTTTTTTGCTCAAAGGTACTTGACAAAAGTGCTTTTTTATGTCATTATGGGCACGACGAAAGTCACTTCACCCAAAAACAACGGCTCAAAGCCAAAACGCGGCAACCCCGCAATCGAGAGACTATTGAAACTGAAGACACTGGTCGCAATGGCCACCATCATGTTCGCAACCTTCGCCACCAAGACCGCCGAGGCATGCGGAGGTGAAAACTTGCATATGTACTTCGGCTACGACTGGTTCGTCTACAGGTTGCCGAAGGATCACCCAAAGGGTGCTACGGTTGTAAGAGCGATCCCCAAATCGAAACTCACCGTTGTCATTGACGACGAGGGCGATAGCACGGTCGTCACTCTCCATGAGGGTGATAAAACCCTGATGACCGGAAAGATCTTCGCATGCTTCCGCTGTATGAGTTCCCCGACCTACATCAAATGGGAAGACCCTGAGACAAGAAAAGAACGAAAAGTGAACGACAAGGGTACCGCAGCGGCCCGACTCGCATGCGTGAGCGAATAGCGCTCTCACCCCGCATGACATCACCCCCTCCTGGTTCTCCGGGAGAGGGTGATTTGCTTTTGCGGTACCCTTCACCAACTAAAACACAAACTCTTGCGAGAACATCGGAATGATTACCTCGCTATCAATTTCTTTTTCAATAAACTCTTTGAATTCTGGCTTTACCTTCTCATCACCGTGCACCAAAAATACCTGATCTATCTTCCCTTCTTTTGGTTTGAGCCAGGATCGTAGCTTGTTACGATCACCATGCGCCGAGAATGACCCGATAGCCTTGATAGTCGCGTTTACATCTATATCCTTCTGGTGAATCTTAACTTTCTTTGCACCATCTTTAATCTGGCGCCCCAGAGTTCCCTCTGCCTGGTAACCGATGATCAATACCCCGCTCTTTTTATCTGACAGATACCGAATAAGATGATGCAGGATTCTCCCACCTGTCATCATTCCGGATCCAGCAATAATAATCTTTGGGCCACGATCGCTGTTGATCTTTTTCGACGCATCCATTCGCAACGTCTCCACCAAACGTGGGAACGTAAAGAAGTCATGGTCTGAACTTGAATGAATCGGCCGATCAAAACGTAGATAATGTTTAAAATGTCTGTAAATTTCAGTAGCTTTAATTGCAAGCGGACTATCCAAATATACCGGAACCTTGGGTAGAACCCCCTCGTCTGCCAGCAGGTCCAACTCATAAAGTAACTCCTGTGTACGCTCGATCGAAAATGCAGGAATAAGCAATGTTCCTCCACGATTAATGATCGACGACACCATCTTTACCAACTCCTTATTACGTTGCGGAACAGGTTCATGATCGCGATTACCGTAAGTCGTCTCACATACAACTATATCCGCCTTCAAAATAGGCTCTGTGTCTGGTAGAATTGGTACCTCCTCATTTCCAATATCTCCACTAAATAGTAATCGTTTTGGTTTACCGTCTTCTGTTTCACTCCCTGGTACATCGATAGTTACATACGCAGAACCTAAGATATGACCTGCGTCGTGGAACATCACATTTACACCCGGAACAATCTCAAACTGAGTGTGGTATCCGATACCTTTCATCTGGGATTCTGTTCTCTTTACATCATCAGGAGAAAATAAAATAATGTCACCATTACGCCGAGCATTTTCGGACATGACATGCTGAGCGTCTTCAAGCACGATAGATGCCAACGCTTTGGTTGGTGGAGTTGTATAAATCGTTCCCCGGAATCCCTGCTTCACGATGAGCGGATAGCGTCCGATGTGATCGTAATGAGCATGCGTGATAATTCCAGCATCGATGTCCTTAGCATTAAATCCAACGTCTATCAGATTCTTATTAGACACCATTCGCTGACCCTGGAACATTCCACAGTCAACAAGTATTTTACTCTCTTTAAACTCCAACAAAAAACACGACCCGGTTACGCCGCGGACTCCTCCGTGAAAAGATAGCTTCATATACTCCTATTTTTTCTGCAATTTATATAGCGAACCGGCAATGATCAGTATAGCGGCCTGTGATGCCAAACATAGTAAACACCATGTATGTAGAACGAAAGCCTCAATTCCCGTGAGATAGAGGCTAAAAACCAATCCACCCGCCCCTAAAATCAATAGTAGATCAAGAAGCTTTCGAGATTGATTCTGTGCATACATCATAATACCGACAAAAATCACAACGTACGCTGCGATTCCCATAATTGATACTGGGATTCCAAAAATCTCAGAGTATGCACTTTGATTCACGAGATCACAATCAAACGTTTCGTTGATCTTGCAGAATCCTGTCGGTGCCGATCCGTAATGAGCTAATGCTGAATAGATTGAAACCAATACTCCAACTACCGCAGACACTGCGATGAGCGACGTTAGACGATCTACAGCGCTCGAACCGGCATCACAAATTGGTTGACTACACTTATCTTTCATAATTTTCCGTATTATTTTACTGAAGTTTGTCGAGGAGCAGAGTTATAAGCCGACAATAATCCGAAGATATTAATCCGGCTTATTCTGGCAGTTCACATCCAAACCACTCCCCTAGATCACTCATACTCTGAACACCACCATTACGCTCCCCCGTATTTGTATTCTCCCAGGTTGGAGTCCCTGTAATGTCATCCTCGGCACAAAGGTCAAAGTTATTTGAACCACGTGAAGAACATTCCTTTTCATCAATGTATCTATACGCTGTTCCAAACATAGCCTCCTGAGTAGCACAATTACTACACCAATAAGCTGAGTAAACTTTTGCACCGTTATCATTAAGGCATTGCGCAAAATCATCAAACTCTGATGGCGCAACGTTCTGCCATACGATTGAGCCCACCAAAAGTGCTAATACTGCTATTCCCCCAACAAAAACGCTCTTTGTAGATGACCAAGATGATGACATAACGCAAAAACTTACAGATTATGGATACATGATACGATGAACGTAAAGGATTGACAATCGCTCGATTTTTTAGCATACTACTGCCTTATGAAACTCGACTGGAACAATATCGAGCGTCCAATATTGGCCCTATCACCAATGGCGGACATGACAGACTCTGCGTACTGCCAGATTGTACGTAATGTTGTTAATGGATCAATCCCACAATCCCGACTTATTGTTTTTCGTGAGATGGTATCGTCCGAAGCTGTTGTTCGTGGAAATGAAAAAACTCTCGGAATGACAGAAATACATCCTGCAGAACGTCCGCTGGTTCAGCAAATTTTTGGATCAAATCCAGATGTAATGGCTCGCGCTGCAAGTTTTATACAAGAGAATTACAGTCCAGAAGGAATCGACATCAACATGGGATGCCCCGTTTACAAAATCACACACAACTTTAATGGATCAGCGCTCATGAAGGACCCTGATCTTGCGGTAAGCATCGTAAAAGCGATGAAGAAAACAATTACAGTACCTCTATCTGTAAAGATGCGTGCCGGTTGGTCAGATCACAACGAGTGCATCGAATTTGCAAAGATTATCGAAGATGCTGGCGCTGACTTGATCACAGTACATGGCCGTACAAAAAAACAAGGCTACTCAGGGCTTTCAAATAGAGAGGTTGTAGCGAAGGTAAAACAGAGTGTATCTATCCCCGTACTCTACAATGGAGATGTATTCACATGGCAAGATTATTTTGAAGCATTGGAGCAGACAAAATGTGACGGAGTGCTAATCGCACGAGGTGGACTCGGTAATCCCTGGATCTTCAAACAGATAGAGCAAAAACTGGCAGGACAAATACCAGACGAAGTTTCGCTTGAAGAACGTATCAAAGTAACAATCGAACATCTTGATCAACACCTCGCACAATATGGTCAAGACCGTCTACCAACTTTCCGAAAACACATATCGTGGTATCTCAAAGGTCTTTCAGGATTCAAGCCGTACAAACAAATTATTATGACGGCAAAAGATCGCGATACTGTTGTCAAAACGCTAGAGCAATTCCTACACGATCAACCATTGACATCAAAGGCTTAAAAGACTAGAATAGCGGCGTTATCAACTCTCTCCCCTTTTTATGAGAATTGGAATTCTTTCATTTGTTAGTAGCCCAAAAGGACTTGCCAAAGGAACAAAGAAGATTATCAAAGAGGCAAAGTCCCGCGGCCACAAAGTTAACGTTTTATATACCCCTTATGTGGGGCTAGTTTTCGGGAACGGGAAACAACTGACATACAAAGGCAAGGTTTTAGCACCTGAGAAATACGATGTTATAGTGGTTCGTCCAGGATTTACAGCTGATCCAAGCGTAAATTCATCAATCATCAAACAATTCCAATTAGCAGGGTTCTACGTTCTAAACGGGTACATCGGAGTATTCCGCGCAAAGAACAAGATTCGAACGATGCAGATGCTTGATCATTTCGGTATCCCAGTTCCTAAAACAGTTGTACTGAAAGACTCTGGTTTACTTGCTGAGGCAGCGCAGGAATTCCGATACCCTATCATCATCAAAGCAGTCTACGGAACTCATGGGCGCGGAGTATTTCTCGCGGAATCAAAGCGATCACTAAAACCTATTGTTGAATACTTAACAGCGAAAGAGAAAGGGCCGGTCTTCATTCAGGAATATATAGCCGAAGCGAAAGGAAAAGATCTACGTGTATTCGTGCTTGGTAAGAAGATCGTTGCAGCCACAGAACGATTTGCCAAAGGTGGAGAGTTTCGCGCCAACTTCAGCATTGGAGGAGGATTGCAAAATGTTGTACTTACAAAAGAAGAAAAAGATGTTTCAAAACGTGCCGCTCAAGTTTTGAACCTAGACATTGCCGGAGTAGACATCCTTCGAACTAAAACGGGTCCAAAAGTTATCGAAGTGAATTCCAACCCAGGAATTACAAGTATTGAAAAAGGATCTGGAATAAACGTAACGGAGAAACTTGTAAACTTCATAGAGCATCGCGTTGAAAAATACGGCAAGAATAGAAAGCCTCTCAAAAAACGAGCAATGAAAGAATAGAAAAAATGACCTTTACAGGTCATTTTTACTTTCTAACAATTCACGACACAAGCCGATATCGTATATAATTTTTTGCCGCAGTCTTTCTGTCGAATATCCTCTCACGTACTCACTTATTTTCTCTACAATCTCGCATGAGAGTTCATGGCCAACGATATCTTTATCAAAATCTAGAATATGAATTTCCAACTTTCGCCCACCCTCATCTCCGTAGCATACTGAAGATCCATAACGAGTACCATCGTGCTCGACCCATGCAGCATAAATACCATGCTCCAGATCAGGCATAACAGCAGCCTCCATATTAGCTGTAGCAGCACCAAAGATTCGTTGCGCTACGCCATCACCCTTTACGACTTTTCCTTTAAAAGAAATATCCATAAAATTCAACGGTAAGGAGTATAACAGGAAGTCTATCTGGGTTCAATCGTCTACTGTAAGGCTATAATTTACAAAAATGCTAGGTATTTAGCCATTTTCCATCTTGTCGAACCAATAGCTCATTTGCACGACCAGGCTCTGCCATAACGTCCTTTACAACTTTCTCCATCCTGGAGGACTGAGAACCCTTCACATAAACCACATCCCCCTGCTGAATGATGCCATCTAAGAAACGTCCAGCATCCTCACTATTGCCAAATATATGCACTGCATTTGCGTCCATTCCGGCCTCTTTTGCAGCATCAATTGCGATACCCATCCGATCACCAACTCCGATAAATATATCAGCACACTCTGGCACCTTCATTCCAACGAAACGATGCTCTTGCTCGTCATACGCTCCCAACTCCGCCATCTGACCGAGTACGGCTATTCTACGGTCGACTTTTTCTCCAGGTTGAAATTGTTTTAGTACGTCCAATCCATGCTGCATCGCTGCAGGTGCTGCGTTGTACGAATCATCAATAATCAGTGAGCCCTTAATCCCCGCAAGTGGACGAAGCCGTCCTGGCAAAGCGTGAATATCTTTGTTAAGGGCATCGATTGAATCTGACATTGATACATTAAGATAATCCCCGACAGTAAGTGCCGCTAAACACGTGAGTACCGGAGCGTACCCGATAGCATTCTCAAGCCTCAGCGATCCGACTGTATGACCTCCCACCTCTACAGACGCCGTTGTAATAGAAAATACTTCACCGATATCAAAGTCATCATCTAATCGGGTTGAAAGAGCAATGTTAGTCGCTCGCACATCCGACAACTCGCCGGCACCGTAACGAAGAACATCAGCTTTCGTTTCGTCAGCCATTGCACTTACACGAGGATCGTCACCATTAAGTACCGCAAGACCAACACCTTTTCCTTTAAGTACTCGCACGAGGTGAGCCTTCTCGGTAGTCAAAGCATCCAGATCCGCAAAATATTCGGCATGAACAGGCGACACTCCGGTTACAACTCCGATCTTTGGAGGAGCCAACTCGCATAACGCTTTAATGTCACCTGGGTGATCTGCTCCGAATTCCAAAACCAATACCTCTGGCATTTCTTTTAGTCGACGAGCCCGCCATAACAACGACAGCCAACCGATAGACGACCGACCTGGACTCTTCATCCCGAGGATGGTGAGAGGAACGCCGATCTCGTTATTATAGTTCTTCTCAGCAGTACGTACTTTATATTTAGTACGAAGAACCGTAGCTACAGCATCTTTGGTTGATGTCTTTCCAAACGATCCGGTTACAGCAACTATAATTGGCTTATGTTGCTCGATTGCTCGTTTAGCAGCCGACTGCAGTTTTGATACTAGAAATTTTTTCATATTTGGAGCTTATTACTCTTTGATTTTAGCCCATAGACTGACCTAAATCAATGAACAGACTTTCAACTGTGTACAAAGTTTGATCGCTATCTACTCGGAGCGATCTCCAGGTAATCAAGCATAAAATCTGCTATCTCACCGAAAATTGGTGCCGCAGTGTCGGC
The DNA here is from genome assembly GCA_018664485.1 of Candidatus Uhrbacteria bacterium. Lineage (GTDB taxonomy): Bacteria > Patescibacteriota > Patescibacteriia > UBA9934 > UBA9934 > JABJOE01. The sequence continues at coordinate 102,140 of JABJOE010000009.1, forward strand.
GGCCCACGGAGTTGCTCGAGGATGCTCTATCTTCACCACCATAACGAACTGTGGATTTTCAATCGGACCAAAACCTACAAAAGTAGCATTTGTGAGATCTTCTGAATAACCACCGCTATCGGCAACCTGAGCTGTACCAGTTTTTCCAGCAATGTAATACCCATCAACTCCAGCCAATCCGGCATGCCCATTCTCAATCACTGACACTAGCATTGCCCCTATCGTCGTTGCCGTTGTCTTGTCGAGTACCTGTCGCACACTGCGTGGGGACATATGCTCAACGGTCCCGTCAGTATAACGTTTTTCATCAACCACATAGGGCTGCATCAGCCAACCGCCATTTGCAATCGCACCATAAGCAGCAGCGATCTGCATTGGCGTCGACGTTATACCCTGACCATAACTACCAGTAGCATAATAAATCTCGTGATCTTTATACAAAGATTCAATAGTTCCACTTACCTCGGTATCCAAATCGATCCCCGACAATGTTCCAAATCCAAAATCTTCGTAATATCGAGTCATTACAAGACCTGTCATCTGGCGCATCACGAAAATCATTCCCGTGTTTAATGATTCTTCCAGAACCTGCGTCATGGTCTGCAGCCCATGTGACTTCAAGTCCGAGTTTCGAATAGTGTACTCTTCAATTTCCTCCTCCCCGGTATCAACATAGGTAGTACTTGGAGTAACCGCTCCCACATCAATCGCCCCAGCCATTACCAACGCCTTCATCACAGACCCCGGCTCATACGCTGTGAAAATGGCATCGTTGTTGTACACAGCGACATCTTCTACTTCATTATACGCATTAGGATCGAAGTCTGGTGCGCCACACATGGCGATTACACGTCCCGTTGCAGGCTCTAGGATGACCACAGACCCGCCATCGGCATCATATCGCTCAACTCCCTCTTGAAGCTTCCTGCACGCAGCGTGCTGGATTGTGCGATCGATTGTAAGCAGTAAGTCTCCCCCATCTTTTGCAGCTTCAAACTCACGGCGTCCAACACCAATCCATCGCCCTACAGAATCAGTCTGAGCGTCTAGGAATCCGTTATCTCCATCGAGAAAATCGTTATAATAACCTTCAAGGCCATACTGTCCATATATCCCTTCGTTGGTATTTGAAACAAAGCCAAAGAGATGACCTCCCATGTTTACCTCTGGGTAAGATCTGACATCTTCGAGAATATAGTAAATACCATCCAGCTCCAGTTCTAGAATTTTGTCTAAAGTTGATTCTGGTACATGACGTTCTATCGGTTCATATGGATCGTTCTCTTTTGAAAGTCGTTCAAGTAAAATTTCGTATTCTGAAAATTCAGGAGCCACTTCAGCTTCCTCGACAGGTACAGTCTCCTCGCCGTCAATTTCATCTAGCAATAAATCCAGTACATCATCGGGTTCTGTAATTTCAATTTCGTATCCTAAAATTTTCGCTATTGCGAGCGCTGTATATTCGGGGTCTTCAATCTTTCGAGGTTCTGCGTAGATGAATGCTCGAGCTTCATTTGTAGCTGCAGCGTACTCACTGTCGTCTTTCCAATCTTTTACATATATAGTCCCCCGTTCTGCAATGAGCTCTTTATATACATCATGCTGTCCGGAAGCAAGTGACGCATAAAACCCAGCATTTACAACCTGCAATGTAAAAAGTCTAAAAACAAGTAATCCAGCAAAAACAAAAAAGAACGCTCGAAGGGCATTGAAGCGCCAATCTTTGCGTGTCTTTGTTGATTTTCTCTTACGAGGAGGCATGAGCGCATTATAGCAGGAGGCGCCTATCACCTCCACTACGTAGCACTCACATCATCCTCTGCAACGATCTGACCGATTGAAACCACTCGGTCTCCTGTAACGTCAGATATAACAACTCGGAGGAGCTCTCCCTCACTTTCAAAGTCTTTAAACGTAACAGGCTCAATAACTACACCATCCTCGTCGATCACGTTACCCTTCCCTTCGTAAGAAAACTCAAAGTCTTTGTTGCGGAATACGACGATAGCCTCACTTGGGTCTACATCTTCATCAGCTTCTTCAAAAAGCATAATCTCATCAGATCCGATGTCGATAGATAGCCAACGTCCGCTCTCATTGCGAATCCAATAAACACTCTCACCTGTATCTAAAACGGCCTGATCGATTGTGTCTGGGTCGAAAGACAAGCTCTTAACAAGAACCGGCTGCTCCTCCTGTAGACGGCTTAATAGGTCTTGGATATTCATACGAAAAGAGTATAACGCTCTGTGGGTTTTTTTGTAAATACCTAGCGCGGAATTGTCCACATTATTGACTATTTGGCTCAAAATTGCTAACTTAATTCCTTCTTCGCTTTTCTGGCGTGGAGAGGGCTTACGGACCCTGGCAATGCCAAAGACGTAAAAACAACCTGAAACCTTGCGCCAGTGGCGCGGAGGTAATATGAGACGACCAGACGATACACCCCTTCCCAACCAGTCAACATTCGAAAAGGCCGTAATGGGACACGGTGATTGCACGTACTTCGGTACCATGTTCACAAAGTCGCAGGCACAAGCCGGCAAGTCGGTAGATCGGGCGTACGAAGCAGCCGCTACGGCAGCGGGCATGCTGACGACTGATGGAAGGGACGAAGTAGATATTCCCGGCGACTTTTTCGTAGGTCGCTGCTCTGCGGCAAATGAGAATGGACACTCGTGGTTCACGGCTCACTGGTTCGAATATAGGCTTCCTTTGTACGGAATGATGCTGACCAATCCCGAGTATCAAGCGACAGCGCTCCTGCTTGCAGGATATCTCCAGCTTGGCGAAGGGATAACCGGAAAGAAATTCGCTCACTACAGGGTACTCGAAGGACTGAAGTTTCTTCCAATCGTCCTGTCCCCCTCGGGCATTCGGTTCTACATGTATCGTCCGACCACAGAGAGTATGCGCAAAGCGGCGATACAGTTCGCAGAAGTCCTCACGCGCATGCGCGCTCACGGATTTCTGAGCAAAGAAGGTTTGATGAATGCATTCCTGAGCGTGCACACAATTCTGGGAATCAAGCGGGTACAGGACCTTGCTCGTAATGAAGTTACTGCAGAGTCAATTGCTGCCGCCATTGCAGCCCTCCATACAGAGTTCGTGGAATCCCTAGGCGGAATGACTGGCGGTTCCCTGGGCATGGTTCTCAGGGATGTCGGACACGGCCCGCACGATACAAAGCTCTTCGACGCTGGTAAAGGCAAAATTCGTCGGAGCTAGCTGCCACTCGTCCGCCATCGACCCTCGTGTCGGTGGCGGGCTGTTGCTTTTAACCAACTATTCACCACACGCTTTAAAATATTTAAAAATCCAATCCCTCGCGAGCTTTTACTCCTGAATAGAAATAGTGACGTTCAAGTTTTGATTCTGTAATTAAATGGGCGGCTTCTAAAAATTCAGGACATGGATCACGGCCGGTCAAAATAACTTCTACATCTTCGTTCTTTTGCGCAAGAGCATCTAAAACCAGCTTTGAATCGAGCATCCCAAGATCAGTTGTAGAGTTTATTTCATCGAGGATAACAAGACTGTATTCACCGCTCGTTAAAAACCCTCGTGTTAACTCAAGTCCGCGACTCGCTTCTTTCTTATCGATGTCTGTAATTGAAAAATCAAAGCGTCCATTCACAGGATCTATTCGATCACGACCTGTTACGAAATAATCAATGTTTTCTATTTTATCTAGCGCAAGGCGCTCGAAGTAATGATCATTCCCACCTTTATCAAAATAAACAATAGTCACTTTGCGACCTGATCCAGCACAACGAATTGCCTGCCCAAGCGCCGCCGTTGTCTTTCCTTTACCATGCCCGTGAATGAGCTGAATAAGTCCATACCCTTGCCTTCCAAGGATTCGTTTATCCGCTATTGGTTGTTGTTTTTCCGTCATAAAATTGACAAAGCCTTGTTTTGTATTAAAATTTGATCAAATTCCTGCGTCACATACCAGGTCGGTTTACGAAAGTGAACTAAGTAGGAAAATTTCACCTCACCAAATGAAATCTATTGAAGCTGGAGGATACCATGGCTCTGGATGACGTTTTGGCAAGAGAGATGGGTCGTGAACCTGCAGCCGGCCACCAAGGACAGACACGCGCACCCACTGACCAATCAATCGGTAATGCGATGAGATTCGCTGCCGCATGTAGACGACTCTCAGCGAGAGCGAGGCACGGCCACCACAAGCGACTCCCACGACGCCAAACAGAACAAGAAACGCCCCATTGGCACATCGACTAGCCCGCGTCACCATCTTGGCGTGAGGAGCACCCGTACGATCTGATCGTGCGGGTGCCTTGCTTTTTACATGTAAAAAAACCGCTCTACCCTCACAACAAAACTTTCTACGCATACACAACCAAATTACGTATTTTTTTGCTACTCATATACTTGACAAAAGACCTATTTTATGACAATATTTTATCCTAATTCCTGTGCTATATGCCAGGTCGGTTCACGAAAGTGAGCTCAGGAGGACCAGGTTTCCATCCTTATCCAATGGGGACATCAGAGACAAGGAGGGCTACATGCCCGCAACCGGAGACAAGGACTACGTCCGCTATCTCGTCAGAACCAGTGGAGGAGTCAAACGATTCCGTGACTCACAGGATTCGCCTGATGGCGGCCGCGTTGAAGTCCCGTTCGAACTCAGCATCATGTCCTGGAATGGCAAGAGATGGGTCCACCCGCAGCCTACCAATAACTGGATCGTGATCATCGACGGCACGCATCGTGGCAATATCGCTGGAAGTGTTCTTCTTCGAGGTAAAATGCGTCGACGGCACCATGACGCAGGTATCCGTAAAGAATACGACTTCAAGGGCATCCGGTTCTTCGGCCATAGCCCTCTTGTAGGAAGTGCTCTCGGATTCCTCAACGTCTGGGATCACGGCACAAGCCCGCCCGCTTGGCACATCGACTAGCCCGCGTCACCATCTTGGCGTGAGGAGCACCCGTACGATCTGATCGTGCGGGTGCCTTGCTTTTTACATGTAAAAAAACCGCTCTACCCACGCAACAAAACTTTCTATATATACGCAACCGGGTTGCGTATTTTTTACTACCAACAACCCCAGGTCTTCTCGACCCGGGGCTTTCGTATTCCTTCTCTTAAAACCTTCAGAATTGCGTTAGATCTGGCTGTGAAGCTTCGGTGTAAAAATGGCTAAGTCGCCATGTCGCTAGGCGTAAGCCGAGCACTAGTTGAGCCGTACTCAAATGTACGGTGAGACTAGCGCAGGGTTACAACAACGCGAGATGGCGACTTGGGCCGTTTTTAGCTACAACCGGAGGTTGATCCGCAGTTCAGGCATTTATAGCACGCCCCATTCCTCACCATCATAGACCCGCAAGTATCACACGCTGGTGCATCTGCAGAGTTATCAAATGTCATAGTATGAGCACCTGCAGCGCCTACATCCGGCGTAACCTGCTCAACTACTTCTGCAACAGCGGTCTGCACTGTCTTTTCAAACAAATTTGTCTGGTCAACAGCATTCACTTCTACCTTCGCTACCTCTTCTTTTTCTAGATTATTCAATCCAACCTGCTCTTGCGCATCTGACGGCAAGAACTTCAATGCCATCCATCGGAAGATATAGTCAATCAAAGACTTCGCCATTCGAATGTTCGGGTTGTTCGTAAATCCAGATGGCTCAAAGCGCATATGAACAAACTTATTCACCAGAACTTGCAATGGCACACCATACTGCAACGCCATTGAAATACTTGTAGCAAATGCATCCATTAAACCGGAAATCACCGAACCTTCTTTTGCCATTGTAATGAACAGCTCACCTGGAGTTCCGTCATCGTATTTACCAACTGTAATATACCCCTTATGGCTCGCAACATTAAAACGATGCGTGATTGAATTTCGTTCATCTGGCAAACGTCGTCGTCGAGGTGCCACAACCTGTGAAACTGGTACTGAAACTTCCTGCTCTGTAACCGCCGGAGCCGCTACAGCCGCCGGAGCAACCTCTTCTTTCGCTTCATGACCCTTCTTTGAGTCACTCTCCTTTGACGTTGTAAGAGCCTGCTGACGCTTAGAACCATCTCGGTACACGGCGATAGCTTTCAGACCCATGCGCCATCCCTCCATGTAAACCTCTTGAATATCTTCGATCGTTGCCTCATGTGGCATGTTTACAGTCTTTGAAATTGCACCTGAGATAAACGGTTGAACTGCTGACATCATTCGAAGATGTCCCATATAATCAATCGTTCGCTTTCCATTCTTCGCTTTAAACGCGCAATCAAATACAGCAGTATGCTCGTCGGTAATATGCGGAGCACCCTCGATGGTATCCATCTTGTCGATGTAGTCCATTATTTCCTTTACCTGCACTTCGCTGTAACCCATTCGTGCCAAAGCTTCCGGTACCGTCTTGTTTACAATTTTCATCATTCCGCCACCGACAAGCCACTTGTACTTCACAAGAGCAATATCAGGCTCAACTCCAGTTGTATCGCAGTCCATCAAGAAAGAGATGGTTCCGGTTGGCGCAAGTACAGAGATCTGCGCGTTTCGCATACCGTGTTCTCGTCCATGCGTTACGACATTATCCCAAGACTTTCGAGCTTCGAACAACAAGTCAGCAGGTACGCCTTCTGGAGAAATTTGATATGACGCATTGCGGTGCATCTGCATCACCTCAAGCATTGGTTCCTCATTTTGAGCATAACCGGCAAACGCTCCAATCTTTTCTGCGATCTTTGAAGACTGATAGAATGTCTGACCTGAAAGTAATGACATGATCGCTCCTGCCAAGTTACGACCTTCGTCTGAGTCGTATGCCAAACCACGGCTCATAAGTAGAGCTCCTAGGTTTGCAAAACCTATTCCAAGTGGTCGGTAGTCATGGCTGTTCTGCTCGATTGCTGGTGTTGGATAGCTAGAGTTTCCAACTGCGATTTCCATTGCAGTAATCATCACTGATGCTGTGTGCTTAAAAGACTCAACATCAAATTCCATTACGCCATTGATTTCCTTTCGGAACTTCAATAGGTTCAGTGAAGATAGGTTACACGCAGAATCATCCAAGAACATGTACTCAGAACATGGGTTTGATGCGTAAATTCGATCCGTGTTCTTACACGTGTGCCAGTCATTGATAGCTGTATCGTACTGGATTCCAGGGTCCCCACATTCCCACGTAGCCTTTGCCATTTTATGCATCAAATCTCGTGCACGGTATGTAGTAGCTGGATTTCCAGTAGTAACTTCGCGTGTTGACCATTCTCCATCTGTGTCCACGGCACGCATGAATTCATCTGTAACACGTACTGAGTTGTTTGCGTTCTGGAAGAAGATTGATCCGTACGCCTCTCCGTCCATTGAAGAATCATATCCAGCATCAATAAGTGCCCATGCCTTCTTTTCTTCTTTAGCTTTGCAATCAATAAATTCCTCTACGTCAGGGTGCGCAATGTCCAAGATAACCATTTTAGCTGCCCGCCGCGTCTTTCCACCGGACTTTACGATTCCGGCAAACGCATCAAATCCCTTCATGAAAGACACAGGACCAGATGACTTTCCGTTTGATCGACTCAAAAATTCAAAACTAGATCGTAATTTTGAAAGGTTAGAACCAGTCCCAGACCCTCCCTTGAACAACATACTTTCAGTTGTACAAAGGTGCAGGATTGAACGCATGTCATCTTGAACTGAGTTGATGAAACATGCAGAACACTGTGGGTGTGGGTTCACTCCAACGTTAAACCATACAGGACTGTTGAAAGCCGCCATCTGGTTTATAAGAATATGCGTAAGCTCTTCTTGGAAAACCTGCGCGTCTTGAGCACTCTGGAAATATCCGTCATTTCGGCCCCATCCAGACATAGTGTCTGCCACACGAGAGATCAATTGCTTCATTGAAGCCTCACGATCAGGCTCCCCAATCTTTCCTCGGAAGTACTTCTGCGCCACAACATTTGTTGCAGTCTGTGACCACTCTGTTGGCGTTTCGATATTATTCTGTTCAAAAACGACATTTCCCTTAGCATCCGAAATCTTTGCAGTACGCATCTCCCAATTGATCGCATCGTATGGGTGCACACCTTCTTTTGTATAGTAACGATCAAATCGAACTCCGTTTCCGTAAACCGGCATGTTGCCCTTTGCTGGAGACATCTTCTGCTTGAACACCATGTACTTGCGCGCAATATGTACCAGGTTGTTATCAATAAAAGTCATTGACACCACTTCTCGGATGTCGCCGGTAGACGGAGTAGTGTGTCCGTTGTAGATCTTCTGCAATCGAGACAAGACCTGTCCGGTAACACGATCGATCACCTGCTCGTTTTTCATCCCGCCGGCCTCAAGGGCACCGCGTATCGATCCATTCAATTTCTGAGAATTAAAATCAACCTCCTGTCCGCCGCGCTTTTGCACAGCTTTAAGTGAGGTCATATATTGCCAAACGGAATCACTGACGGTTCCCGCTTTGACATTGGGATCAACAGCTTTTGTAGCCTGAGACTGATTCATAGGGAAAACATTAGGTAGAACGCAAAACGAATCTACTCGGAGTTAAAATCGACGAAAACGGCAACAATCAGAAGGAAATTTTGGATTATAAAAATCCCTTTCGGGACCACTAATTTCCCCCATTTAGATTTGCATACATGCAGTTTCTTGTACCACTACATGTTGTGCCACTGGAGAGATTATACCACTATATGTTGTGTCGGAGAATTTTCTGGGTGTGGATAAAATTTACCGGCAAAAGTACTTGGCTAGCATTGGCGGAGCTACATTGACACGACTCGTAATCTTGTATAATATCCCGTACGACCACTGCAGTAAATTTCTTCTCTGTATTTACAACCTATTGGAGACCGCATGTGCCCCCTTTTGGTCACAGCTACTTCGCAACCCGACTTTTCAAACCCCTTCTCCATTGTTGGATTTCTGGTACAAAATGCAGCCGACCGTGAAGATGTACAACAAAATGAAATCGACCGGTGGGTAGCTGCAATCGCAAATATCGACTCTATTACCCGGCACGAAGATCCCGATTTGCGATACAGGCTCGCACAGTGTATTGCCAGATGCGGCTTCGGCCACAGTACCGGGCGCGACGTCTCGGGCAGTATGCTGCTCAACGAACTGAGCAGCACGGAATGCTACATGGATGGAAGCGAACCGAAAACCGCCCAAGAGATACGTGTAATGCTCTATTGCGGAAACCTGAATTCTCTTGCAGAAGCACAAGAAGGCGACATTCGTGCTGCGATCTTCGCAGCCTGCGCACTGAAGTATGCGGTTAGAGAATTCGCCTCAGAGCACCCCGTGCTCGCAATCCAAGTCTACTTGTTTGGTCACGGTAACTGATCAACGCCCCTCACCCCCGTTTCCTCCTTGGAGACGGGGGATGTCTGTTTAAAATCCCATTGTGAGATTGATTCCTGATGACTCTTTTTTCGGAACGGAGAAATCAATATCTACCTTCTTACGCTCGCCACCTCTATCATCAAAAAGAATGAAACCATTCTCTACTCCAAACTCAAAAACCTCTTTTGTAACTTTAACGTCCTGCATACAATAATCAATGATCTCCTGTACCTTCCCTTCTTTCCACCATGCAACAGCCTGCAAACCATGTGCACTTTTCTTTGCACCTATCGTAGCGGACGCAACATCATCAAGCTTGATTCGAAAGCCTAGACTCAATCGAATTTTCTCAAGCATGTCGATCTGCGGAATCTTCAAAAAGTCACCTGCGTAATATTTGTTCAAAATCGGAACATCAAAACCGATTGAGTTGTATCCGATAATAGAGTCAGCCTGTTCTAGTCGTATAAATAAATCCTGCAATGTCTCTTGAGTGTACGACTCCCAAGAATCATCTTCATAAAAATATGCACACACAACAGATAGATCCAGCTTGGTAGGAAAATACCCACCAACATCCTGAAATGTATTTCTCGTTTCAATATCTAGGACAACAGCTTTTGACATACGCAAGGCATTGTAGCATATCTACTTAAACCAACAGAATATAGCAGGCTATCAGGAAAAACTATGCTAAATCTTTAACGTGATAGATATAAAAAGTACTTCCATCTACTTTAAAGCTACGCATCGGAATAACTCCAGTAAACGGAAAACCTCGCGAAATTACTCGAGTAGTCTGAGGGAGCTTACTTAATGGTGCGCGCAATCTATCAACCGCTTTTGGAAATAGATACATGAAGATGACATCTGTTTTCTCCAGCGATGAATTGAACATATTCTCACGTGAAATTGTTACATTTCCGCCACGAAGACGAAAACGCGCGATGTATGCAAGGATCGGGTTAATCTCATACCCAACAAGCTTGCCGGCACCAGACTTGCGAGCAGCGAGCAATACAGAACCATCACCGCACCCTATATCTGTCACAGACTGACCTTCTTTCAAACCAGCTTTCACAAAAGCTTTCTCCATCATCTTCTGCTTCGTCGCAACAAATGGAGCGCCAAACAAAATACTTACCCCGAATGACCCAATCACAAGCGAAAGGAGCATCAAGATAATGACTAGCAAAAACATTAACAGTAGAAATATATTATTCATAGCGTCCTAGTGCCGCAGCAATACTTTCAGAATATGTCGGGAATGCGTGGATCATGGTACTAAGATCCTTTGCGGTTGCGCCCAAATGCATCCCTAGAGCAATTTCGTGGATTACCTCTCCGGCACACGCACCGATCATATGACCACCTAAAATTAAACCTGTTTTCTTTTCAACAACAATCTTTATGATTCCAACTCTATTATTATCAGTCACCGAACGACCTAGGCCGCCAACTGGAAACTTAGCAACTTCAACCTTAATCTTTCTATCAGCAGCCTCTTTCGCCGTAATACCCACAGATGCAACTTCTGGATGAATAAAGGTAGCACGAGGCACAACACGCATATCGCGCTTTTTCATAGAACGAGTTGTCTTTGAAAGTGCATTGTGAGCCGCGATAGTACCTTCCAGATGTGCTGTATGGGTAAACTGCATTCCACCATCAACATCACCTGCTGCGAATATGTGTTTTATATTTGTACGCTGATATTCATCTGTATGCAAGCGTCCAACTTCATCTAACTTAACTCCCGCTTTATCTAACGACAACTCGGTTACAGCAGCTCTTTTACCGGCAGCCAGCAAAACATGGTCAACTAGAATGCTCTGTCTTTTTTGCGCCCCAACCTGATACTCAACTCTAACCCTCTTCCCCTCCTTCTTTACAGACAATGTTTTTGTACTTAGTTTAATGTCTACCCCAATCTCCTGGAGTTGAGCGCCAGCAATAGCACCGATCTCAGAGTCCTCTCGTTGCAGAACCTGCTCCGACAACTGAAGGACCTTTACCTGGGTTCCAAGCATCGCAAAAAACGTTGCAAACTCACAACCAACCGGGCCACCGCCAATAATAGCTATGGACTTAGGCTGCACTGTGAGTGAAACTGCGTCATGGAAAGTGAGATACCCAGATTTTTTCAAACCATCAATAGGCGGAACGAATGTAGTGGTTCCAGTAGCTAAAATTATACTCTTACCTTTGTACTTATTCTTTCCGACTCTGACAGTGTGGTCATCAACAAACACAGCAGAACCGCGAACAACATCTATGCCAAGCTCTTTTGCAATCCGATCCATCTTTTTACCCTTCCCGGTTATAGCGCTTACCACAGCGTCCTTACGCGCCATAATTTCCTTAAAGCTAAATGACACAGATGAAGCATGGATTCCAAAATCTTTCAGATCATTTTTGGCTTCGTGATACAGCTTTGCGCTACGAAGAAGTGCCTTTGTTGGTACACATGCCCAATTTGGACACTCGCCACCCATGCGGCCTTTCTCAATTATGCAAACACTAGCTCCGGTGTTTGCCGCAACCTCAGCCGCACTAAATCCGGCTGACCCTCCTCCAATCACAATAACGTCGTACATCGCCATAGCTATTCATTTATTATTTCTCGAGCACCATCCCATAATCTTGGTTCGCCCTGCTGTGCTAAACGGGCCCACCATTCTACTCCCCAAAAATATACCTCACTCACCCCAACTTGCTGCGCGAAAGCAACGTTAGCTTCAAGATCTTCTACTGGAAAAGCAGCATACAAATCTTCTGTAGTTCCACTCTGTTCATACAGACCTCCATCAAACCACGGTTCAGCCTGCAATTCTGACACTATCACCTCATCTATAAATGGTTCTACAATCGCTCTTTGTATGGAATAAAAGACTGGTGAGTGCGGAAATACAAAAGGTCCTATGACCGGGGTGTGAACCTCTCTATACAAACTAATACCTAATATATCAACGCGTTCTGCAGAAAAAATCCAAAGCGACTGTTCTCCACTCGTCGTTGACTGAATCGGATGACCAGGATCTAGCCGCCTGACAATCTCGAACTCATCTGCAATGCGTTCTGGACTTGGTGACGGACATTCACCAAACGGAAAGAAAGGTTCGTTCTCAATCTGCCAACGATGCAAAGCTTCATGATCCTTATATTGATCGACTGTATTTTTTAACAGTGCATAGGTATGAACATCAAGCTCTGATACCTCATAATCCTTCGCCCAATCAGGCAAAAAACATTCCGGCCATCTTGGAACCTTCAATCCAACAGCAAGTGTTACATCTACTCCACGAGTAGCCGCCTCATCCATCATCCAGTCCAAATCTTCGAAGTCATATACATTGGGCTCAACTTCGATCTCTGACCAGTACACAGGAATCCTCCACGCCTCGATTCCCAGATCATCCATTCCTGCAATATAAACTTCACGCCAATCAAGCTCAAGATACTCAGCGTAAACATTCGAAAATGTAGCTCCGTACGTTATATCTTCTTTTGGTGCCAACCATTTAAAATACCAAATACCAGTCGCGGCTATAACGACTAGCGCGAGGATAATGACTAGAATAATTTTCCTCAACCCCCTCTTTTTCATAGTCCAATTAATACATCACGCTTCTTTTCCTGCATCTCTCGCCGATAATTATAAATAGGCTAAATATTTTGGGAACTCTGAGGTACGTTTGCTTGGTCCACCACATTTCTACTAAGGCGGAAACGTACCGAGGTGTTAGATGAGCTGCCGCAGGAGCAGCGAGTCGTCCCATAAATAATTAGTCGTATTTATCATGATAGCTCCTCCTTCTTCTCTTTTACAAATTCAAACCATTCTTCCGTGAAGCGTACAGCAACTTTGTATGGAGCCTCAATAATGAAGTCGAAGAAATAGATAAAGACATTCACCTTTGCAACCTTCACAGATAACCATCGTCCTGCACGCACTATTGGAAGCATTAGAAGGTCAAACATTGAACCGATGATACCGCGGCGGGACTTTGAAAGTATAATATCCCTTGTAAGCCCACGAATGCGAATTCCAAAGAATGTTACAAGCGACAGGAAGAACAAGAACAATGCAATAGAAAAAGCATTGAAACCAAGCTTATGCAAGAAAAATGCGATAGCACCGTATATAACAAAGAACAATAGAGAATATACTACCGCAAAAATCTGCTTCCACGCACCGAATCTATTGACTTGCACCTTAACATTCAACATATCGTGGCTCGCACCTACTACAAGAGCGCGTGCTGCTGACTTATAGTCCTCAGCATTACGACGTTCCGGCAAAGTTACAGTAAGTCCTATGATGGCCAAGAAGATCGGGTGGAATAAAATATTTACAATAAGTGGAACTATAAATAGCTCACCATGTACAAGTAAGTCGTATGGAATCTCGAGTATCAGAGCTAAGAACATCTTTGTTATGAACAAAAATGCTACTGCCCGCACAACCGTTCTCCGTAAACGTTTTCGGAATGTACTAGTCTGTACTTTTAACCTCTTCCACATTGCACGACCTAACAAATCCGGTTCCTGTGTAACATACCCCTCAAACTCATGTGGAAAATTTTCAATGACATCCAGCAACACGCGGAACAATCCAGCCTTACGACGAACGCGATGAGTAAGCTTCTCAGTCAACCAATGCTCAATCTGCAAATCAACGGTCGCTATTACAGTTTCTAGATTTTGTGCAATCTCCAAAATTCGAGCCCGCGATGATGCGCCAACCCAATCCGGATAATACAGTGTCATCAACCTGTAACGAAGTGTTGCATGGTTAGATTTGAGTAATGTCTTGTGGCATGCAACGAAAAGTCTAATGTCCCTATCCTCTTCACTTACATCAAGTTTAGTATCCCACGCGGTTCTCTTCTTTAACTCCTCATACATGTAACTTGCCATGTACTCCTCTCTATCATGCGAAATCAATGTATATTCAACTTCTGTCGACAATACATCTAACACCCATGTCATTGCATATTCTGGGTTTGATGTCTTCTGAGCTGCGTCAAAGATTGGTCCGTACTTTAAAAAGACTGGTTTTAAATCGTTAATAAATGATGTTGGGACCTGCTTATTTGGAAGATATTTTGCCCAAACAAGTTCCTGCAATAAAAGTGATGCCATGTCTTCCAGAACCGTATCGGAACCCAAATACCTACGCAATATTCGCGTAATGGCATTCCGTCTAAGAAGATGCTCTTCCTGATATTCAAGCGTTGTACGAACACGTTCATACAGTGCTGCGGCAGTAGATGCCGGAACACTAACCTCAATAGTCTCCTCCCCATCACCTTCAGGTGGAACCATTGGTTTTGAGCCGATAATAGCTTGGCCGATTTGTGAGAGTCGATTGGACATGTGTTGTTTTAGGGATTAGGGATTAGGTGTTAGGTATCAAAACTCATCAGAGACCAGCTTTCAATGAACGGATTGAGCTATTTAACATCTTCATAACCTCAGTAAGTGACCCCAATAACGGGTTGACACCGTCATCGTCAACAAACTTTAAACGTTTTGCGATCTCTATCTGTGTTTCCAATTCTGACCCTGAAGCATACGCAATATAAACAAAACGCAGAAATTCTTTTCTGGAGCCCCTGCCACGTCCCTCTGCAATATTAGAGGGAATAGAAACGGCGCATCTCCTCATCTGTGATATAAGTCCATATTGTTCTTCTTTGGGGAAACTCGCAGTCATACGATAGACCGATACCACTAAGTCCATTGCCTTTTGCCACATGACTAAATCTTTATAACTCTTCACCTCCATACCTATAAGATAGTGTCTATCACCTAATACCTGATACCTATAACCTGACCACTAAAAGAAGGTTCTGTCTTTTGAGCCCTTGATAAGGTTAAAAGCCTCCTCTCCTGAATCAACAATTTTTACAAGATCCAAGTCCTCCGGGGAGATCGTTTCAAACTCCTCCGCCATTGTCTCTTTGACCCACGAGAATAAGCCGTTCCAATAGTCTTTACCGATTAAAAT
Organism: Candidatus Uhrbacteria bacterium; assembly: GCA_018664485.1. Classification (GTDB taxonomy): domain Bacteria; phylum Patescibacteriota; class Patescibacteriia; order UBA9934; family UBA9934; genus JABJOE01. The sequence goes on from JABJOE010000009.1 coordinate 117,499, forward strand.
AACTGGGATCGTTTCAGATTTCCCTGTCTGAATGAGTGTAAGGATTTCAAACAACTCATCCATTGTTCCAAATCCACCAGGCATATATACATACGCCTGAGCAGAAGCTGCAAGCATCACTTTTCTGGTGAAGAAATAATGAAATCCCAATCCCTTGTTTACAAAAGGATTTAAACTCTGCTCCATTGGTAATTGAATGTTCATTCCAACAGAAATACCACCACCTTCGTGTGCACCTTTATTTGCCGCTTCCATCATTCCGCCGCCACCTCCTGTAACGACAGTAAAGTCATTCTCTGCCAGTAAGCGTCCAAGAGTAACTGCTTCTCCGTACCACTTACTAGTCGGAGCGGTACGTGCAGATCCAAAGATGGTCACCTCGCGTTTGAGCGTAGAGAGGAACTGAAAACCTTCCACGAACTCAGCCATTATTCGAAAAATCCTCCAAGTGATGTCTGACATCTTTGGTGGTTCTCCCGCCTGTTTTTTTGACTCAATTTCATCCGCGGCTAAAGGAATGCGGCAAATATCTTCTTGATGTTTTTTTCCCATATAACAGAATTATAACACGTCTAAAAACCAAAAACGAGACCTTGCGACAGTCTCGTTTCTAAGCTCTAGTCAGTGTACTCTCTAATCTTTTTAATTACGGTTTCAAGTGTCGTATCCGATTTTACAATATAATCAACTACGCCAAGTGTTTTCGCCCTATCAACATCAGTAACCTGACCTAAGTTAGTAAGCATTATTACAGGTATATCCTTAAGCTCATCATCTTCTCTCATAGCATCGAGCACGCCAAACCCATCTAACTTTGGCATGATAATATCCAACAAAACCAGAACGGGTTTTCGTGAACGCATCAACTCTAAACCAATTTCACCATTCTCAGCTACTTCAGCAACAAAGCCTTCTTTATCGAGCTTTGTATTGTATATATTCGCTAAAAACTTGTCGTCTTCAACAATAAGAACATATTTTTTTGAATCCTCCATACATTAGGCGATCGCCCCCTGCAGATCAGTTGCGGGCAACTCAATTATTAACTTCACTCTAGAAATAATATCAGTCAATCTATGTTCAGCTTTCACAAAGAATACAGTAGCTTCAAGTTCAAAAGCCTGAGCCACTACCTCCTCTGATCCTACATTTGAAACAATCACAACTGCAATATGCTTCCATTTTGAGTTTGCACGAACTCGTTTCAAAAAATCTATTCCACTCATTCCGGGTAACATAACATCAAGCCAAATTAGATCAAAAGATCCACCACCCTCTAACTTCTCGAGCGCCTTTTCAGCTGTAACAACAGTCACCACTTCAAAACCCTCTTGCTTCAGCTTCCTTGAAACCGCTGATTGCAACGGGACCTCATCCTCTACAACTAGAATCCTTTTTGTCTCGTTTTTTGAAATGGCCATAATTATTTATCAAGTATTTTTTTTATCTTTTCTATCGTATTATCCAAAGACACTTCTGCTTTTACAAAAAAGTATGTCTTACCATCCTCAAGATAATCCTCATAAGCTTTCTCATCTGAAGTATTTGTAACTACAAATACCGGAATATTTTTCCAATTATCACTATTCCTTATGTTTTTTAAAACCTCCAAACCATTCATGTTTGGCAAATAGTGATCCAGCCAAATTACAGAAGGTGAAGGGTCTAGGTGATCCAAATAATCTAATGCTTGAGCACCATCCCGAGCAGTCACAACATCAAACCCAGAAATACCGAACTTCCGCACCATGCGGCGTAACTTTTGGCATTAACAATCCAAGTACCAACATTAATGCTCCACAAATCACACATGCAATACCTACAAAAAGTCCAATAAATGCAAACGCCATCGGTGAAAAGAAAAGGAACGGGAAACTAATCAATATTCCAACTACCTGGCGAATAAATGATCCTCTTACAAAATACCCATCATCAACTAACTTGCGCGTTATCGCTCGTTTAATCTTGGTAACATCTGAAGGCAAAATTCTATTCTTTACCTTGTTTAGCTTAACCTCCGTCTTCTTCTTAAATAGAAGATCAAACAAGAGCTTATGAGCTTCATCTAAGTCGTCGCCCTCTTTCTTTTTGATGATCGTGATATTACCTGGATGCTTTTTCTTTGTATTCCCCTTTACATCCATGTCCAAATACCCCTTAGAAGCAAGCTGGATCACCATTGATGACAATAACCTCTGGCTTGGCTGATGAGATAAAAACGAACCTACATACACAGCCCAAAGTCCATCAGGTGGATCATACTGGGCTATTATTGTGTCATTACGCTTTGGATCTCGACCGGCCCTAGTCCACCAAAAGAACATTGCGCACAAAGCCATTAACGGAATAACTCCAGCCCAATTATCCATCAAAAACCACAACACTCTATCAAGCGACGTTGGCCGCCAGATTACGCCCGCTGGAACATCCACGGAAACGGTCATAAATCCGTCTGTCGCAAAAGCAATTATATTGTCATCTTGTGCTGAACCACAATCCTGTGACGTAGAACCATATGCGCCCGTATAACAGGACCACTGAGTGGGCATAAGTCCATCAGGGAAAATAATTGCAGTCGAACTTTCGTTGATTGGCACCTCCCAATCCGTTCCAGTCACATTCCAATATAATGTCGTTGCAGTATCGCTATACAACAGTGCACGCTCAACCTCATACACAATCGTATACTCATGCTCACCCGTAATGGTAAGGCTAGGATTACCGATCTTAATAGTTCTGTCCCCTCCTGATTTATATATATCAACCTGAACTTCCTCTCCATCCAATAAAACACCTTGAACGTTCAAATCTATAGTTTGTCGATTTCCAAGATGGTCCCGATATACAACTGGAATATCCCGATATATTCCATGCTTCTCAGCATTAAACGTGACATCAATCGTTTCTGTAACTAAAAACGATGCATCTTCACGCACCTCAATCTCAGAATCAAAATGATCTATTGACCAGCCGTAAAGATCAACATACATGTCATCTTCAAAATAATCGTATCGATCGTACTCAAGTGCTTGGGCCGGCAATACAAAAACAACCAACAAAAAAATACTTGCAATAACGCCTGAAAAGAATCTAAACATTTTCTTTGGTCTCGTTAGCACAGACATGTATTATATCAATAATATCCTGAATTTTAACCTCTGTTTTTACTAAATATTTTGTTACCCCAAAGCGGCCCGCCTCTAATTTATCAGACTCCTGTCCAAGGTTGGTGAGCATCACTACCTCAACATCTTTCCCACCATCTATTCCACGAAGTTTTTCTAAAAACTCAAAACCATTCATCTTTGGCATCATAACGTCCAACAGAATAATCGACGGCATCTGATTCTCAACATATTCCATTGCTTCCAAACCGTTTGCCGCTGACACAACGTCTACTCCCCCCTTGGAAAGCTGTTCAGTGTAAACACTTCTCAGGAACTCATCGTCGTCTACAATTAAAACTGTGCAATTTTTATTCATACACTAATCAAAATGAATCCAAAATCGTGAACCCTCACCTTCAGTTGAGTTAAATCCAACATTTAAATCCATTACATCGGCTAGCTGTTTAAAGGCGTACAGACCGAGCCCTATACCGTCATTACGACCTCTATCTACGTTGGAGCCACGATGGAATTTAGAAAATATCTTATCCTGCTCCCCTGCCGGAATACCTACACCTGTATCTGTTACTGAAAATAGTTTTCCAGTGCTATCAGATTTAACATCAATAATAATCGAACCTTTCTGTTGAGTATATTTCATTGCGTTTGAAATTAGAATCGTACAGAGCTCACGAACAAGCAGAGGGTCAGCAAAAACGTAAATCTTTTCTTCGCGTAAAGTCTCTACATCAAATTCTTTATTTTCAATTACATCCTCGTATTTGTGCAGTATCTTCTGCACCAATGTCACGAGTTCAACACGTTCTGGATTACTTTTCACAAGACGGCTATCAATGCGGGATATGTTTAAGAACCCATCAACCAATTCAACCATCTCTACTGTCGACTCGTTCATACGAGCGATGTACTTATGCTGTTCATCTGACAATTTACCAACCTTTTCATCTGACAGTAATTCTCCTGACCATTTAAGTACAGCTAAAGGCTTTCGGAGCTGATGCGAAGCGAGAGAAATGAACTCTGTTTTCATGGTGTCAATAACATTAAGCCTTTCAGCCATGTTATTAAACAACCCTCCTAGAACACCGATCTCATCTGAACCACTCGGATGCGCACGCGCTGTAAAATCGTGACCATCCATTTTCTTTACAGCGGAACTCAAATCTCTCAATGGCACCAAAATACCACGCGCAGGAAGTATCGTGAGTAACAATGCAATAATCAAAACTACAAAACTAGATATTGCAACATTACGTTTCAACCTAGCCAACCCTTCAAGCGCTGCATCCTCTTCCACCTCCACTACCAGAACCCAGCCTCTTGGCAAACAAGATGAAGCACCTATGACGGGAATACCGAACACATTACTGTACCTAAACTCTGCACTATAATTTTCGTCACAAGCAGTTGCAGCCGGTGTATCAACTTCCTGACTTAATATCACCTGAGCTACATACCTCGACTCACTAATCATCAGCCCCTCACTGTTAACTAAATACATCTCTGATGAATATTCAGAACTATCGTCGTCCCAAGTTCCTCCCAAGTCGGTTTGACGTCCTCCGTTTAAAACAGCATTCAGCTCATCTAGTTCAACGTATAAAGCCAATACACCCAAGAGCTCCCCCGTGTCACGATGTGTAAGAGGTGCCGATACAACGATCAATTCCTGACCTATATCAAAGTGAGTCTGCACAATCACATCACTCACAGACGCTTCCCCATATTCATTATTCAACGTATCTAATACGTATAAATGGTCAGATATATCGTACCCCTTAGTTAACTCTACTAAATCTGAAGAAGCGACGATATTTATATCTCTATCGAAAATATTGATTCCCGAGATTGTTCTATCTAATGACATCTTATTATCAACGAGATGTCGTTGAAGTTCTTGAGACATGTCTTCTCCTAAAATAATCTGATTCGTTGCATCTCGAATGAAGCCATCTGACGCAAAATCTACAGCACGCCCTTTTTCTGACTCCAAAAACTCAAGAACATATCCTTGCATTACAGAATTAATATCCATTACATTCCGAGACGCTGCATCCGTTAGACTCTCTTGAGCGATATCAAATGCAAAATATGCCGTTGCTCCAACTGAAAATAAAGAAATGAAAACAAAACCAATAGCGAGCTTAACTGTAATACTAAGATCTCTCCACCAACCGAACTTCTTACCGGAGGTAGATGTTTTTGTTTTGGACGTGCTGGTCGTGAGTCGTTGCATATATCACTTCACCCTCGTCTGTAGTGAGGAAATAATAATATTGATTTGATGTCGGATTCAATACTGCCATTATAGCATCCATCCCCGGACTACTAATAGGCCCCGGTGGCAATCCAGCATACTGGTAGGTATTATACAACGAATCAATGTCCCGATCTGTAAGTGAAATCGCTGGTGTGTCCGCGCCTGTAATATAATTGACAGTTGAGTCCGCCTGAAGTGGCATTCCAATCTCTAAACGCTTTAAGAAAATATCAGCAACCATCGCCATCTCTGACGGAACCATAACTTCTCGCTGAATAATCGATGCGAGAGTTAGTACGTCGTGATTTGTTTCAAGTTGAGACGGGATATTGTTAGCCGAGACCTCTTCGAGTAACCGGTCTTCCATTGTACCCAATAGCTTCTCTACAACATCTTCACCGCTTGCGTCTGTATAAAATCGATACGTGTCTGGAAATAAATAACCTTCGAGGTCAACATTGTCAGGTTTTTGTGACTGTACGATGAGATCATTTGACTCATATACAGAATTCATTCCGACAAGTTGATCCCACTCACTTTCTGAAACTGGAAAAATTGCCATTAAACGTTCACCTATTTGTGCCAAGGTGAACCCCTCTGGAATAGTAAACAGCAAGTCGTCATGAGTTGCATCATGAAGGCTTATCACCACAGATGCATAGCTGCTCCCCGGAGTAAGCTCAAACAATCCTGCCTGGATAGATTTTGAGTCTCCGCCAATCACTGTATAAACCTTGAACCAAAAAGCGCTTGCGATAATGCCATCGTCTTCCAGTGCGCTCGCTATATCGCCTAAAGATGTACCGCTTTCTACTTCAAAAACTATAGTCTCTACATCTTCGCTAGGGCTCTGCAACCAAAATCTGTAGAGCTGAGAAAATGCGGTAATAGCAAAAATTGCTGACACCAACACAATGAACGCCATGAATCCTAAAAATCCTGCAGCAACCTGTTTCGTTGAGATCATAGGTAATCGTTATGGTTTTGATCTTTTAGAATTTGACGAACTTCTTTTAGGCGTTGTGAATCTTCCAACTTGCAAACCAATAATGCATCAGATGTATCAACAACGACAACACCTTCCAACCCCACAATAGTAACCAACTTTTCTGGCGGACCGTACACTAGCGATCGTTTTGTATCTACACAAACAACCTTTCCTTTTGTAACGTTTCCACCCTCTTCATCACATAGCCTGTCGTGAAGAGAATCCCACGCACCAATATCACTCCAACCGAAGTCACCACGGATGATTAGCACGTCTTGTGTATCCATCTTTTCTGTCACTGCGTAATCAAAAGAAATTCTTTCAATCTCAGAGTATAAAGCGTTGTCGCCTGTCTTTTGGATCTTCCTAAGAAGCGCCCCTGTTTCTGGCGCGTAACGATCAAACGCATCGAGGAAAGCGCGCGGCGTCCACATGTAATAGTTTGCATGCCAAAAGTACGATCCGTCTTGCAAATACTGTTTTGCAACTTCGTAATTCGGCTTCTCTGTATGTCCTGCAAATTCAAACACCTCTATGTCTTCAATCGTTTCAAATTGTGAAGCAACTTTCGTATACCCCATCGCTGTACTTGGAAATACTGGAGGGATTGCAATGTCGAGCAACTTACCTGTTTTTATAATTAAATCCGCACCAACCTTCAAACACCGCAGGAATAACTCTTCGTCGTTTATATAGTGATCGGACGGAACGAAAACTATCGGTTCGTCCGGGCAAATGTTCATCAGGTGCGCTGCAACGTATCCCATCGCAGGACCTGTATCACGCTTTTCAGGTTCGATGATTATGTGATCGTCTTCTACTTCAGGAAAATGCTCGGAAAGTAGCGACGCAAATTCAGGAGAGGTTGATATATAAATGTCTTCGGGAGCGAAAGATTTCGCCAACCGTTCATACGCATCACGAACTAAAATTTGGTCTCCAACAATGTTGAAAAACTGTTTCGGCCGATTAGATCGACTCATTGGCCACATGCGTGTACCCGCTCCTCCAGCTAGTAGAATTGCTTTCATATCAACAGTATTAAGTGCAGACATATTAGCACGCTACAGCCTACCGGGCTAATACCGCCGAATGCACAAAACTCCGGCCCTTGAGAGAGCGCGGAGTTGAGAGTGGTAGAGGTGATGTAACTCTAGAAAAAGCTCCACGTAGAAGCACGTTCTAGAGTTGCACCGGTCAATCACTGGTCGGGGTCTGCTTCGTCAGTCAGGTCAACGAATGGCATGTCGTCGCGGTGCGCGACCATGATGACGCGACCGTCCTCGTACTCACAGGCCACAGAGTAGTTCATTCCCAAGTACCAACGGTATGCAGGAGAGGCTCTCTTTGTACGAGCTACAAATACCTTGAGACCGGCCATTGCCAACTTCCGGTAGCGAGCACGGAACAGGCGTTTGCCAATGCCGTTGGACCAGAGACGTTCAAGAACGAAGATCTCGTCCTGGTAAGCCACGTGCCCTTCTTCAGGATACCTTCGGTTTAGAAATTCTGCGATCTTTTCATGCCCGGTGGTTCGCTGTACACGACTGGGACGCAGAGCATATCCCCACGTACCCCCCACTACACCAGGCTTTCCGTCCTGTGTAGCGACAACACAAACCGCGTGCGGATTTTGCATTTGCTTGTGGAGATCAGCGAGAACATCACTAGCAGGCCAATACGGCACAACGAGTCCGCTACACTTCGGGCAACTCCCATGTGCCGGTGGGCTATCAAGTGGCCAAACGTACGAGCTGCCGTTGCTCTTGCAGTTTGTACACTTCCACCCCTCATTCCAAGGAGATCCTCCAAATACCCAGGTGTAGCATGTGATGACGTCAGACGCCAAGTCACACACAACTGCTTTTTTCTCACCAGCAAGAGGTAAGTACCTGATGCGAATATCCTCAATCAATGCCATGGCCTCTCCTGCGTTACAGGGTTTGCGGTTGATGTGAGTTTCTCGAATTGAGAAACGGTAAAAGAACACATTTCATATAAACACAAAAATCCCCATATGTCCAGGAGGACTTTACATGGAAACTTAGGTGGTAGGTATTAGGTACTAGGTTTTAGGCAGGTAACTCATCGCTGATACTTATAACCTAATACCTAGAACCTATAACCTTTCGAGCGTGCAGAGTGGGTAATGCGGTCGCTCGCAAAGCCCCGACCTCTGCGAACAGCCATGTTCCAGATTCAATCAAAAGAATGTTTGTACTAAACCATGTCTGTTCACTAAGCCCAGGTTCTTGTAATTAGTTATGTTCTTGATTTATTTGGATGAATATTTAGACGAAATGGATGACAGGCAAGGAAGCATAGCAGAGCTACGCTGACGAGCCTGGAGTGCATTGCAGTCAAATATACGACAAATAGATCAGAACGATAACTGATTTCAATAACCCCCTACTCCCACTTGTCGACTATTAATCGATACGCTTTTTCAAATCGTTCAATTGCAGGGATTTCCACGTATTCATCGCTTCCATGCATGTTCTTTCCCTTAGGCCCCCAAACAACTGTTGGGACATCCCATACCTCGGCAAGCATCTGTGCATCTGAGTATCCAAACTGATCTACAGGATAATAACTTACAGCTCCCATAACCTCTTCCTGTACTTCCTCGAGCATCTTCAAATCTTCTGTCGATGTCACAAATGAACCAAGATTCATAGAAGTCTGAATTGACTCAACAACCGTACGATGCTTTTTCAAACCACTATTGAATGCATCAAGGATACCCTGGTGAGTAACTGCCGGAATAGTGCGAACTTCCAATGTTGCTTCACAATAATCCGGGATAACATTTCCCATCGATCCTAACATCGGACCATCATCAGGGTTCTTGGAAGGTCCCTGCAGTGCTCCACATCGAATCATTCCAATATTCAAAGTTGCAGGCCCAAGTAATTCGTCTACTTCTTGTGACAGATACTCACGCAGAGAATCTACTCCCATCATGAATCCGGCGAATGCATCAATACCCGTATGCGGACGTGCAGCATGACCAGTCTTTCCTCGCAGTATCACGCGGAATTCAATAATCCCACGAGCTCCACGCAACAACATGTCCTGCGTAATCTCGGGACACACAACCAAACGTGGCTTCAGCCGATCAGCATATCCCTTCACAAACTGCTTCATTCCTAAAAAGTCGTACTCCTCATCACAATAAAACAACGCAGCGATTCCCTTTTTACCAGTATCTCGAGCCTGATCAAGTGCAGCTAAAATTGCAACGAGCCCTGCTTTCATGTCGGCGGCACCACGACCATACAGTCGTCCACCTTTTCGCTCACCGCGAACGCTGTGTTTCCAACCCGCCCCCTCTTCAACCGTATCCATATGACCAACCATCAAAAGGCCAACAGAAGTACCATCATGTACATACAAGTTAACTCGGCCTGGATCGATCTCCTGTTCCTCAATGATAAGATCTGGGAAATTCTTTTCCAAATAGGCTTTTAAAAACATCGCTACACCGTATTCCACTCTTCCACCTTCCGGATTAGCGTGTCTGTCACTACGAATAGCGATCAAGTCTTCAAGTACTTTTAATGAATCCATATCTAAACTATTTTCTAATTTCTATCTTTAAGATAACTCGTCAATTGATGCTTTTGTTTAACATATTTGACCGTAGTGGTCAATCAAGACATCTAGCTCAACCCGAACATTAGAAGAGTCACAAACGTTCCAAGAAATGCACCGGCTAGTACATCTCCGGCATAATGTACCCCGACAACAATACGGGACAACGATATAACCACAGCCAATAGGAAAAATCCGATGACAAAAATCCACGCAAGTTCAAACGACGATTCTAAAAATGCATATGACAATGATGTAGCCACTGCAAAGCTAGATCCAGCGTGATTAGATGGAAAGGAATATGTAGGAACGATTGGTTTGTAAGGAGTTTTTGTTTCCTGCGGTCGAGGTCGTTTAACTATAGCTTGCAGTATAACCGTTGTAATCGCAGTGACTAAAACTGGAATCAGCCAGATAAATACTCGATGGTCTTGCAAGAAGAGCAGGAGTGCGAGCATTATAACAGCGTACACAAAAGCACCCTTCGAGGAGCTTATCTCCCAAAACATCTTATGCCACTTATCACCGTATTTTGGTCCACGGCGACCTGAAAAAACTTCCTGTATTTTTTTTGAAACTTTTACATCGTATGCGTGGAACATATCTATATAATAGCTTGTTCACGTAATAATTGTAATTCCGCTTCCCGTCTATCTATGTCAGCAATGATTTTCTCTGAGTCTTTTGGAGATTCGAGTTGCTTATTTTTAAATGCACACATATCTGCAACCGGACATGCCCAACACCGCGGGTTCTTGATGCAAATGTAACGACCGTGTTTTACAAACACACGATTGACTGTGGGCGACAGATCCGAGGGTATTAAAGCGAGCAATGCCTGCTCTGTTTTCTCTGGAGTTTTTGTATCAACCCATCCGAGACGATTCGTAACGCGGTGGACATGCGTGTCGACTGCAATTGCCGGTTTGTTGAATTGGTACGGAAGAATAACGCTCGCCGTTTTACGACCTACGCCCGCAAGCGTGATGAGCTCGTCGAGAGTTCCCGGAATCTCACCGCCATACTCACCCACAACACGTTTTGCTAAAGCTGAAAGATTCTTCGCTTTTTGTCGGAACATTCCAATAGTGTTGATCTTCTTTTGGATTTGCTCGGGAGTTGCGCCTGCGAGTTTTTCAACCGTAGGATATGCTTTAAAAAATCCTGGCAACAATTTTAGCACTTGTTCGTCGCGCGTGCGTGCCGTCAACATCACAGCAACCAAAGACTGATACGCATCACCAAACTCCATCGCACCCGGCGTTGGGAAACGTTTTTTCAATCTCGCGAGTGTATCGACGATTGTTTTCTTACTCGTCATCCGGGATATATTCGCGACCACAAATAATTTCACGTCCTTCAATTGAATTTCCTTCATCGTCTGATGCAGGACCCGCAGTGCAGCCCTCAAGGAAATCGCTTGTATACACAGAAGAGTCTAATGAATAGTATTCCCAGAACGACCAACCAGCATCACCATACCCAAGACTGACTACGGGATATCCATTTCCGGTCAAATCTCCATACATAGAAAAATATGTATCTGTAATTCCACCAATTGGTTGATGAACTACGAAACGCGAGTTTGTTATCAGTTCTTCTGGATTCCAGACCAACATCCGAAGAGAGCTTGAATCGTCTAAAAATGCCGAATATAACCGATTATCAAAGTTACATTGAGCTATAAGACGTGACTCATAACGGTCTAACAAATCACTCATCTTCTCATAATATACTTGGGTCCACCCAGCTCCAACTACAAGTTCTGGTGCAATCGCTGTATAAACACCTTCATCGAGAAGAGCTGCGGGCGTAAGCCCTCCGAAAGAATAATAACCCTCATCTAATGTATCTGTATCAATCTGTTCATATACATCTGTACAGAGGTCATGCCCAGCGTCTATAACCATCTGATGAAGATAGGTTACCTCAGACGAATCACGCTCTTCCGCCTCCTCAGATTCTTCTTTCACGATCGCTTCGTACTCATTTATATTATCCTGAAGTACGCCAACAGTTTCCTCTAAATCATCAACCCGATCTTGCCCGGCGTTACTTTGAGACCAGAAGAATATTGCGAGCACCAAGAAAACTAGAGCCGGCAGAGAAAGTATAGCTAAGACAATGATGCCTTTTCTACTACGTTTAGGTGTGGTTGGTAATTCATCTGACATATATTCCATTTAACCGCCAATAAACCCTTTTGATAAGTCCGATGTACCGATAAACTCCGTATCCTTCATACATCCAACGAGCTCACCTTCAAATCGAGAACCTAATCTAAATATAGCTTTAACCGAATCACCCTCGCTGCTGTCATTAATATCTCTTGTATTAAACCATGCTGATTCAATCGCAGCACCTGACTCACCGAGAATAATCAAAGGATCTCCACCGTAATGGCTACTACGTACATCGAGGAATGCCATAGCCTCCCATGGTCCATCTGTTACATAAAATGCCTTACAGGAAGCCGGCTCTCCGCTACCATCCAGAGTTGTGACCATATCTACATCCACGACATATCCTTCAAGCTCCGCAACTCCAGCATAACCAGCGCCTGGGCCATCGAAAGTATGTACAAGGATCTCGCTCAATTCATCAATTAAAACGCCTTCTTCCTCCTCAGATTCAAGTGCTTCGAGCGCTTCTTGCTGATAATCAGCTACTCTAGTTTGAAGAGTTGAAACCGTTTCCTGCAAATCATCAACTTGATCCTGTCCGGCGTTACTTCTACTCCAAAAAACAATCATTAAAACGAACAAAGTAAGTGCGACAAGCGACACAAGTATCATGAGAACCCTTCCCATCTTATTTGGAGCAGCGTCAACAATACGTACAGTCCCGGCTGCAGACACAGGAGGTGCTGGTGGAACATGAGGCGCTGCGGGCGCAGGAGCAGGCTTGGGTGCCGGCTGCGGAGTAGGTGCAGTTATCGGCGGAGCCTCTGGAACTACTTTCTTTTTCGGAGCGGGCGCTACCAGCGGCGCTGGTGCAGGCGCCGGCTTTGCAGCTGGCACAGGCTTAGGTGCAGGTGCTGGCGTAGGATTCTTTTTAGCCGGTTGATTCTCTGGCATATGTGAACTTACTAATATATAAAATTGTACTCACTCTTAATTGTAATTTATTATTTCATCCAATTTCCAGTAAACGCACGTATTTTAGACTAGCCTAGGTGCCTGCCTACCGGCAAGGTAGGTGTGGGTGGCAGACTACGAAGCCAGCGGCTATCCCAGATACCCTTATTTCTTAATCGCATATATTTGAGGACAGTTTCGACGCATGGAGATGTTTGATTGAGCCGTACTAATCGTACGGTGAGGTCAAACAGAGGCTCTATAAGTCAAAAATGTGCCAAATAGATGTGATTAAGCTACATAAGGGAAGCTCCTGTCATTTCTGGTGGCTGCTCCAGCCCTAGTTGCGCCAATATAGTCGGAGCAACATCGGCAAGCATCCCAATCGGTGGCACCAATGACAAATCACCATTAGGTATATCACCAGATGGACCGGGCTGCCCCTCAAGCTCATTGCTTACAACCCAAAATGGAACCGGATTTGTACTGTGTTCTTTATCCATATCTCCGGTCTGTAAATTCTGAACCTCCTCGGCGTTACCGTGATCTGCAGTAATGAAAACTATTCCATCCTTTTTCAAAACAGCGTCGACAATTCTTCCGACAGATTCGTCTACAACCTCGACGGCCTTAATCGTGGCATCCAAATTTCCGGTATGCGCAACCATATCCGGATTAGCAAAGTTCATAATGATCATGTCGTAGTTATCTGTCTTCAACTCCTTTAAAACACGATCCGTAATCTCTCTCGCTGACATTTCCGGCTGCTTATCATAAGACGCAACCTGAGGTGACGGAATAATTGCACGATCCTCATGCTCGAAAGGCTCCTCGCGTGTTCCGTTGAAGAAAAAAGTTACGTGAGCATACTTTTCCGTTTCAGCAATATGCAGTTGCACTAAACCATTTTTTGAAACAACCTCGGATAATCCATTTTGGATAACCGACGGTGGATACGCTACATCAACCGGCAACCCCTTTTCATATTGAGCCATCGTAACGAATGTAACGTTCTCAATATAGGTTCGTTCAAACTTATCAAACGATGGAAGTACAAAAGCTTTTGTAATTTGTCGCGCACGGTCAGGTCGATAATTAAAGAAAATAACAGCATCTCCAGACTTCACCGTAGCCACAGGCTCACCCTTTTTGGTAACGACTGTCGGCGGAAATTCTTCATCGTACACCTCATTACCATACGAAGCCTTGATAGCCTCAAATACATCCTCAGTCATTGCTTGAGACTCCCCTTTTACAATTGCGTTATATGCTTTACCTGTTCGATCCCAACGATTGTCACGATCCATCGCAAAATACCGACCAGAAAGTGTGGCAATTCTCCCAACTCCAATATCTTTAATCTTTTGATCCAACGCAGTTATAAAATCGATCCCCGAATTATACAAAGTATCGCGACCATCCATGAACGCATGAATAGCCACATCTTTTATTCCATGTTTTTTGGCAAGATCAAGAAGAGCATGACAATGAGCGTCGTATCCGTGAACTTTTCCAGCACTCACAATCCCCATTAAATGCAATGTCCCCCCTGTCTGTTTCACCTGACTCACAGCCTTCAGTAAAGCTTCATTTTCAAAAAAACCACCGCCTTGAATATCCTGCTCAATACGCGGCATCGTTTGGTAGTACACGCGACCAGCACCGATCGTAAGGTGGCCAACTTCTGAATTCCCCATCTCCCCCCAAAGCAAACCAACCGTCTCGCCCGAAGCACGAACTGTCATCGTTGGGTAACGCTGAATTAGCTTATCGAATGTAGGGGTTTTAGCGCGAGAAATAGCATTCCCCTCACCATCTGGTGCGGCGCCAAGACCATCTATCACCATCAACACCGCTGGTCGTGGTCGTTTATTTGTATTTGGTATAGGGGTAGGCAAATCAGACATATATAACATCAGTATACCACTTATTTGAAACTTACTTTCCCTGGCTATGACTACTCAAGTTTTTTATGTGTATACCTTGACGAAAGCATTAGACTATAATACTTTTCAAAAAGAATCTGAGCAGCATATTCACGCTGTCTGGAACCCTCACTCCAACAAAGAGTCACTATGAGCCCTTTGGAAATCGGCTGCCTCCTTGCGATCATCGCCATCATGCAAATGTTTGGCAATGACAATGACTTCTCACACCAAGTAGGAACGAAAAAGAAGATGAACGCATTTCTCACCAACTCGCCCTCAATCTGAGGGCATTTCCAGAGCAGATCAAAAGATGGTCAATTCTGGAAAATACAAAATCGCCTTAACAGCGTTTTTTGCTTTTATATCGAAAGTAACCCAAAAACCGTTCACTGCAACTTGACAAAAAGGCTAAAATCTGCTATTATACGCATGTGTTAGAGAAGTAATCTAGTTACGATTACTTCAAAGTATCTTCAAAACTCATGGGCCACTCGCCTCGCCCAAAAGTAGGCAAAAACATGAAATCATGTTCCCTTACGTTGACCCGTAAGATTTTGGACATGAGTTTTTTTATAATCAGACTTTGGTACCTCGCGATGATACATAAACGTATTTCGCGCAGCAGGAGCTACACAACATAACAGTCTCGCTACTTGCGGGCGGTCACATCAAGCACAGAAATCCTTCTGTTCTTGCCATGACCTTTGGAGACCAAATGTTCCTTATAGCCATTCTTCTGAACCTTCTTGGAAGCATCGCTGTCGCTTCTGATGACTGCAAACAAGTTGTCAGCGTTTACCACTACACGCTAGCTGAAGGAGTTGTCTTTCTGGCAGGAGAATCGAACAAAAAGATGGAGATATTCGACAACGAATTCTTCTGTGTTACAGGCGACACCTTCACGGCCAGCTACATGAAAAATGGTGAAACTCTAAAAAAATTCACCACCCCAATTGAAGCGGGAAATCACTACGTATACGAAGGTAGTATGCCCGACCATCCAGATGATGAGTATCTTGTGAAGATTCAACAGCCAACTCAAGAGAACCTCATCTTCCGTTTTGGAGACGACTGGAAAGCACAGACACTTACTCCGACTGAAAGTAAATGTGTAAAGCTGACCGCCAGAATAACATGCAGCGCAAATACAAACTCCTCACTTATCGTTGGTGACGAAGTTGTTGAGCAAGGCGACAACGTTGAGCTATGCATCAAACCTTTAAAGAGCATCATCCCCGTAGAAGTAGCAACACAAAATAACGCTTGGTATGCAGACGAAGGTGATGAGTGGATCAGAAACTACGGAACCTACTTGTCAAAAGGAAACAACTGGGAATGGAACGCTAGCAGGAATTACTGCACAGTAGACATATCCCAAACCAATCAGTAAAAGTAAGGCACTTCAACCGCCATACATTCGACCCGCGGCACCTCGTTGCCTGCGGGGGTCACATCGAGTGCAGAAATCCTTCTGCTTTCGCCATGACCTTTGGAGGATTCATGACCAAACAGCTAACCAAGACGCCACGAAATCTCACAATATTACTGATTTTATCCCTCATTTCCAGCAGCGCATTTCTAGGGGTAGTTCTCAATAACTGGAAATCTGTATTCTTTGGACAGGAGTGGATACCGAGAACAACTTACCTATACGTAAGTATAGGTTTATATAGCCTCAGTCTCATTCTCATTACCTTATCAATTATATCCATGTACTCGTGGATCAAAAAAAGTTACTCGTAAAGTAACAATATACTGAACTCTTACCCTTTCTCAAGGGCCTCACCAGAGAAGATCACTCAGTGGTCAATTCTGAGAAATAAAAAATCGCCTTAACGGCGCTTTTTTGTTATTGCAAACTAGCTATTACTGGCCTGGTCGCGCTCGAATATACCTATCGATTAACTGCAACGGCTGAATCTCCTCCCACCACATATTTAACTTCTTCCATCTCTACCAATCCTAGCATCTGCATTCGTGTCGTTACGCTATCCACACTTTGCAATCGAGAAACTGTAAGCTTGAGCCGTTCGTTATCATGCTCCAGCGCAGAAATTCCACGATCCAAATCGCGCATAGCGTATCCGGACGTTGCAGCTACATTAACTTGCCAAATATAGGAGAATCCAAGTACGACCGTCGTAATCAACAACGCGCGCATCATCCAATTCCCTTGGCTAGTTAGATTCTTCAGTTTTGTGATGGGATTCATCATATTCCTCCAAATTTCTTTCTGCAATACGTAATTTAGCGCTGCGTGCACGTGGGTTCTGTAAAACTTCGTCGTGTGAAGCGCGAATCACGTGTTTGTTTATAGGGTCAAGATACGCAGACCCTTTAATGAATCGCTTAACTATACGATCTTCCAACGAATGGAATGTAAGTACTGCTAGTCGGCCACCGGGAACAAGTGCCTCTTCAATCGCATCTAGTCCTCGTACCAATTCACCGAACTCATCGTTAACTACAATGCGTAAGGCTTGGAAAACGCGCGTTGCCGGATGCATCCTGCCACGACGACGAACAGTTTGAGCAATAAAGTCAGCCAACTGTGTCGTACGTTCAAATCTCTCACGCTTTCTCTGCTTTGTGATGGCGTCGGCAATTTGTGCCGCCATTGGCTCTTCTCCCAATTGACGAAACAATGCTGCTAACTCATCTTTTGTCCAACTGTTTATCACTCCGTCTGCCGTCATCTCCTGTCGAGTGTCGTAACGCATGTCGAGTGGTCCATCTTTTTGGAATGAGAAACCACGAGTCGCATCATCGACATGTACGGACGAATACCCAAGGTCATACACTGCTGCATCAATGGAATCCAATTCATATTCTCCTAAGTTTGCATATGAGTCGTGAATAAACTTGATACGCTTTGCGTCACTCTTCAAATTCCTTTGTGCCAGATCCAAGTTACGAACATCACGATCAAACGCGATAAGTTCACCATCTGGAGCATTGGCAGCAAGAAGCAAGCGGGCATGACCACCTAATCCGACAGTTGCGTCTAAAACGCGCATGCCGGGTTTGATATTCAACCCTTCAATTACTTCACCTGCAAGAACTGGTATATGTTCCGCCATAACTCTGAGAGATATTTAGACTATAATCCCATCTCTCCTAACTCCTCAGCAATGTCGACCGCATCTTTTTCTGTCTGCGTTCGATATGCCTCCCATTTATCTTTGTCCCACACTTCAAGTCGTGAATGGACACCGACAATAACTACGCCCTTTTTCAAGGATGCGTAATCGCGTAAATACTCAGGGATTACGAATCGTCCCTGCTTGTCCAATCGCACATCCATAGCGCCCGCAAGCATGAGTCGGGCGAAGGCGCGTGATCGAGCTTGCCCCAAGGGTAAACTAGCAATCTTGTCAGATAGTTTCCCCCACTCCTCCAAGGGCAGCAGGAACAACGAAGAATCCAGACCTCGCGTGACAACCGCCCCCTTCGCAAGATCTGAACGAAATTTCGTCGGAACGGCGAGCCGTCCTTTTTCGTCGATTGAGTGATTATATTCCCCTATGAAATGCATAGGCATAGAAAGAGCACGGCGGTTTGTCCCCGATCACAATCCATTTAGAACTCTGATAGATGATTCTAAGCGGTTTATGATAAGGGGAAGATTCCTGAAACGGCTTTCACATTTGGATCACTTTACTGATCTCAAATCTGTAAGCCGCTACCGCGCGCTCTTTTTTTATTTAAGAAAAAAAGCCGAAGATAGCTGAATGAGCTTTGAAATATCTCAACGAGACAAATCTTTTCTCATTCCCCACTTCGTGCCAGTACTACTCCACTCTAACCCACTACTCACCTAGAGTCAACCAAAGTTATCCACCGAGCTGAGCTCGGTTTAAACCTGGTTTTATATTTTTCATGTAAGAAAATTCGGATAAAATAAAAAAACCTGTATGATTTATACAGATACGCTACTCTTGTGTGTCATAAACCCCCGACCTGGAGTCGGCATGGGAGAGAGAAGAAAACCACAACCACCAAACATGCTCTTTGGTCTCGTCTGCCTGTTCATAGCCCTCACATTGTGGGTCGTGATCAACAGCGATTCACTTGAACCACTAGACAGCATCGTCGCACTCGCCGCCAGATAGCTACCGAAGACTCCGCAGAGTCACCCGTTCGCCGCCGCGCCCTCACTCGAGAGGCGCGGTACATTGCTTTAAAAAAATTACATTACTATTTTTATACAAGATCCGGGGGCACGGCAAACCCTTGACAAATGCGTAGAATTCGTGTACTTTGGCACGTCACCCCAGGAGACAGATGGTCAAACAAAACCTTAACCTGATCGGCCTCATGATAGCTGGAGCCGTTCTTGCCCTTGCACTGTTTGCAGACGATGGACAAATCACTCTTCTCAACGCTGACGTCCGTAAAGCTCGCAGTCGATTCAATCAACGGTAAACGCTCCGTTGTCTGCCGCGCCCTCGTAACTCGAGTGGCGCGGTAACTGTTTTATATAATCAGAAAAAACAAAACCACCCTATTTTTTTCGGCGTTTTATTCCAGATGCTTTTGTTCGCAACGTACGATGATACTTAACTGCAAAACGATGGGCTTCATCTCGTGCTTTTTGAAAAATCTCCTTCCCTGCAGCAGCGACACGAGCCAACTCTAAATCACTCCTGTCAAAAACTAAACGATCCTGTTTACGATCAAAACCTTTTGCAATACCGATCACCGGAACATGTACATCAAACTCCTCCATCACCTCACGTACTCGATTCACTTGCCCCAATCCCCCGTCAATAACCATAACCTCAGGCAATGCCCATGCATGTTCGTATTGCTTGGCGCGCTTCAACCGTCTTCGCATCACCTCCTCCATGCACCCTACATCATCTGACCCTTCAACAGTTTTTATCTTAAATTTTCGGTACTGATCTTTTGCAGGCTGTCCTTCCATAAATACAACCATCGAACCTACTGCTGACGTTCCAGAAATATTACTAATGTCGTACGCCTCAATACGACCATTCAAATCAAACACAAAATCGTATACCTTCTTGTACGGCAATGTAACATCCTCTTTTGTGATAAGCGCTACGTCTTGGATATGTTCAAGTGAGAAAATTTGCCGTCGCAGCACAGCGGCCTCTTCAAACTCTTCGTCCTTAGCACGAGCCTTCATTTCTTTTTTTAATCGACGAATCAAAACCTCTTTCTTACCATCAAAAAATAACATCAATCTTCGAATCGTCTTTTTATATTCTGTCTTGCTGATCGCCTCAGTACATACTCCCGGACACTTCTTGATATGTGCATCAAAACAAGGACGCTTTCGCCCAGGCTGACAAATACTCCAGGGAATACTTCCACGAATCAACTCCAACGACTTCTTCAAAGAACGTGAGCTTGTAAAAGGTCCGTATACAGCTAAAAATTTCTTCTTCGTTTTTGCAGACAAAGTTTTATCAAATGGATTAATCCCCAATCGCTCAATCTCCTGCCCTCGCATTAAAAGCGGACGCGGATAATCTTCATTCGTGATAACGAGGTACATGAACGTCTTATCGTCCTTCAACAAAACATTGTAATACGGGTTGTAAGCTTTTATCTGGTTAGCCTCGAGTACCAAAGCTTCAATGACCGTCGGTGTAATAATAAAATCAATTCGCGCAATCCTTGAAACAAGTTGCGCTATTCGATTATCATGAGCCTTTGTAAAATATGACCCCACCCGCTTCTTTAGCGATGTCGCCTTACCTATATACAGAAGCTCATCGTCCGCACCATAATAAAAGTACACCCCTGGTAAATCCGGGAGCTGCCCTTCTTTAATTTTTATATTCTCTGGTATCATCCCTACTTCAAATATGGAGCCAGGTATTTTCCGGTGTAACTGAGTGTGCTACGTCGCGCCACGTCTTCAGGTGTTCCCTCGGCAATAATTGTTCCACCCTCATCTCCACCTTCCGGTCCAAGGTCGATAATCCAGTCGGCTGTTTTTATTACATCCAAGTTATGTTCAATTACCAATACTGAATTACCTTTATCAACTAACTTGTGAAGAATCTCCATCAACTTTCCAATATCTTCAAAGTGCAGTCCGGTTGTCGGCTCATCAAGAATATAAAGTGTACGACCAGTTTGTCGTTTCGCAAGCTCGGACGCCAGCTTCACGCGCTGCGCCTCTCCACCAGACAATGTAGTTGCTGACTGACCAAGTTTTAGATAACCCAGTCCAACTTCGTTTAAAGTTTTAAGCTTCACAAAAACCTGAGGAACATCTTTAAAGAAGTCTTTCGCCTCTTCAATCGTTAAAGCTAGAACATCCCAAATAGTTTTTTCGTTCCACTTCACTTCCAGCGTCTCTCGGTTGAACCGCTTACCCTGGCAGACATCGCATTCCACATATACAGTTGGTAAAAAGTGCATCTCAATCGCTATCTCCCCATGCCCCTCACAGTTCTCACAACGGCCACCAGGAACGTTAAAGCTAAATCGCCCTGGTTTATATCCACGGAATCTAGCCTCTTCAGTTGCGGTGAACAGCTCTCGAATAGGACCCCAAGCACCTGTGTATGTAGCCGGGTTTGATCGAGATGTACGACCAATTGCAGACTGATCCATCAAGATCATCTTGTCGATGTACTCAATGCCCATGATCGCTTTATGCTTCCCTGGTTTAGTTTTTCGTTTATTCAACCGTTTTGCAATCGTCTTGAAGAGAATGTCATGGATCAATGTTGACTTACCAGACCCCGAGACACCAGTAACACATACAAATCGCCGAAGAGGAATCTCAACGTCAATATTTTTTAAGTTATGTTCTTTTGCACCAACGATCTTTAACCGATCCCGTCCGATCTTACGACGCTCCTTCGGAACCTCAATCTTCATATCACCTCGCAAGTACGCGGCAGTCTTTGATTTCTTATTCTGAAAAATCTCAGGCACAGCTCCCGCACAAACAATTTCTCCACCATACGCACCTGCGTCAGGGCCAATCTCAACCATCATGTCGCTCGCACGAATAGTATCTTCATCATGCTCAACAACGATAATCGTATTTCCCAAATCACGTAGCTCATGGAGTGTATTGATCAACTTTTCATTGTCTCGTTGATGCAGTCCAATAGTCGGCTCGTCCAACACATACAAAGCTCCAACTAATCGTGACCCAATCTGTGACGCCAAACGAATTCGCTGCGCCTCTCCACCAGACAATGTCCCAGCACGACGATCCAATGTCAGATAATGCAAACCAACATCCAGCATGAATGTTAGACGATTTTCAACCTCTTTTAATGCCATGCTAGCAATCTCCAACTGCCGCTCGGACAAAGTAACACTCTGGATAAACTCCGTAGCCTTTTTTACAGAGCCGCCAACGAACTCCGCAATATTCATCCCGCCAATCTTTACGCTTAACGACTCTTTTCGAAGTCGATCTCCATCACAAACCTTACAAACCTCATCTGAAAACAACTCAACAGTTCCGATTCCGTCACAACCCTGACAAGCACCATAAGGTGAGTTAAATGAGAATAGTCGCGGCTCGATTTCTGGGAAAGCAAAACCACAATCAACACAACTAAACTTTGTAGAAAAAATCTGCTCTGTCTTATCTGGGAACACAACGAGAGCTGAGTCCTTTCCATAATCCACTGCCGACTCCAACGCCTCACTCAAACGCTGACGATCATCTTTCTTCACTCGACCTTCAAACATCGCGTATGAAAGTTGGTCAATTACGACCTCAATCGTATGTTTTTTATATCGTGACAATTCGATCTTCTTTGAAAGGTCATGCATCTTCCCGTCAATCCGGACTCGAGCAAAACCACTATTATAAAGATCGTACAAAAGCTGATAGTACTCACCTTTGCGCCCACGAATAACAGGAGCCATAATAGCAACAACCCCCTTCTTAGGCTTATCGGCTCGCACTCGAGATATCACACCATCGACCATTTCATCAATGGTTAACTTGGCAATTGATTTTCCGCATGTCGGACAGAACGCCTCTCCTATACGCGCGTATAACACACGCAGATAGTCATAAATCTCCGTCACCGTTGCAACCGTTGATCGCGGATTCCGTGAATGAGCCTTCTGATCAATCGAAATAGCCGGCGACAGTCCCTCAATTTCATCAACATCCGGCTTTTGCATCTGACCCAAGAACTGACGTGCATATGCAGAAAGAGATTCGATATACCGCCGCTGCCCTTCAGCAAAAATAGTATCAAATGCTAATGACGATTTCCCTGACCCCGACAGACCAGTGAAACAAATCATTTTATTGCGCGGCAACTCAAGGTCAACATTCTTGAGGTTGTGCTCACGCGCACCTTTAATTGTGATTTTATCTTTCATATCAATTTATCAATTCAATATCTAATCCAGCAAGTAAAGAAACTGCGTCTGGCAGAGAAAACTTTGCACCCTTTATCGAGTTAGCGACTGGGTTTATTGCGTAATGTTTGGCTGACGAAAAATCGGCACGATCAAGCTTCGCATTGTGGAATAATGTTTTTTCAAGATTGCAGCCATCAAATACCACATCTTCCAAATTTGTTCCGACAAAATTACATTCGCGAATTGTACAGTCTATAAACGGAGTCTTATTCATCGGAAGCCCCGAGAAGTTACATGTATCAATGAGACAATCTTCAAATACAAGTTCGAAGAAATTAATTGTGCATTTAGTAAAATCAACACCGATCAATTTACAATTGCGAAATGTTACAGCTTTCAAGCCAACATTCGTAAGGTTCACAAGGCTCAACTCGCAATGATCGAAAACACATTCAGAAAATTCTGATCCAGAAAAATCAGTATTTACAAACTGTTCGTCTTTAAACGTTTTTGTGATGAATTCCTTATTTTTCATACAGTATCTCCCTGCTTAGCCCTCACGAAGGTGAATATACAAACTATAGATTTCGGAGGCCAGGCTATTAGACACCGGACGCTTGCGCCCGGAAGCTGATAGCCTGAGACTCACGGCACTCCCAATGGCTATTATTTATCCAATAGCTCTTTTTCCAAAACCGTAATCTCATCTCGCAGCAATGCCGCCGTTTCATACATCTCATTTGCAGCGGCTCGTTTCATCTCCGCACGTTTTTCTTTGATAACCTTCTTGATCTCATGAGGTTCAGCAATCATCTCGATCTTCAAGATATCTTTCGTATCCTTTTCTTTTTGATCTTCAAATATTTCACGAATATCTCCAATCTCTTTCTTGATAGATTCTGGAGTAATTCCATGTTTTTTATTGTGAGCCTCTTGGATCGCTCGACGACGATCAGTTTCCTCGACCGCACGAGTAAGCGACCCTGTCATCTTATCGGCATACAAAACCACTTCACCATTCACATGGCGCGCTGCACGACCAATCGTTTGTACCAAAGACGTTTCAGATCGCAGGAACCCTTCTTTATCAGCATCTAGGATTGCAACTAATGTTACCTCCGGCAAATCAAGACCTTCTCGCAGCAAGTTAACCCCAACAAGAACGTCATACACACCCTTTCGTAAATCGCTTAAAATCTCCACACGATCCATTGTTTTCACGTCAGAATGGATGTACTGAACCTTAATATCCAGATCTTCTATGTACTTCGTCAAGTCCTCAGCCATCTTCTTGGTAAGCGTCGTAACCAACACACGTTCGTTTTTATCTACACGATCTTGCACACGCTCCATCAAGTCATCAACCTGGCTCTTATTATCTTTCGTTTCAGTAACCGGCAAAATAGTAATTTCCGGGTCAGTCAGACCTGTTGGGCGAACAATCTGCTCTACAATCTTCTCTGAGTGTTCATATTCATATGGACCTGGCGTCGCACTCACAAAAATAGATTGACCGATTGTTTTTTCGAACTCCTCAAACTGTAGAGGTCGGTTATCTTTTGCAGACGGGAGCCGGAAGCCATGTTCAACAAGATTTTCCTTCCGAGCCTTATCACCAAAATACATCCCACGAACCTGCGGAATAGTTACATGCGACTCATCAACGATTGTCAAAAAGTCTTCCGGAAAATACGACATCAACGTATGAGGTGGCTCACCCGGCGCTCGACCTTCAAAAATAGATGAATAGTTCTCAATTCCGCTACAGTAACCTACATTCTTAATCATCTGGATGTCATAGCGAGTTCGGCGCTTCAATCGCTCGACCTCAAGAAGTTTCCCCTTACCTTCTAACTCTTTTAATCTCTGTTTTAACTCGTGTTCGATTGACTTTACAGCTCGCTCCGTAGCATCAGCGTCGACAACATAATGCTTTGCTGGGAAAATCCAAACATCTTTAAGTTCTTCTTTTATTTTTCGTGTAACGGGATCCAACGCAAAAACCTGCGTCAAAGTGTCGCCATCAAAAACGAATCGATACATGAAAGACTTTTCTGAAATCGGCATCATCTCAATCACGTCGCCTCGTGCTCGGAATTTTCCACGCTCTACGTCGGCCGTTGTTCGCTGATAGAAAAGATGAATCAGTCTTCGAAGGAAAGTTTGACGATCAATCTGATCACCAAGTTTAATGTGCCACACTTGGCTCTCATACTGTTTTGACGAACCAAGGTTGTAGATGCATGAAACCGATGCCACGATGATCACGTCGCGGCGTGACAAAATTGCTTGCGTTGCAACGTGACGGAGTCTGTCGATCTCGTCATTTATCTGAGCCTCCTTCTCAATGTAAGTATCAGACCTTGGCATGTACGCCTCTGGCTGATAGTAATCGTAGTACGAAACAAAATATGAAACTGCGCTATCTGGAAAAAATGATCGGAACTCGTGGCATAGCTGTGCCGCCAATGTCTTGTTATGTGCAATAACTAAAGTAGGTCGCTGCTGCTTTTCAATGATATTTGCGATGGTGAATGTTTTTCCTGATCCGGTAACACCAAGCAAGGTTTGTTTATCCAAACCTTTTTCTAATCCTTCGTTAAGTTGTTTAATCGCCTCTGGCTGATCACCCGCAGGCTCCCAGTCGGCTTTAAGTTTAAACATGGTTTTGTTTTATATGACTACAACCCACTTTTCCTTAGATGAAGTAATTTCAGAAGATCAAAAACGTCCAGATTCCTTGCTTACTATGGCCCCTATAGGCCAAGCGAGGGATCCGGATTGTTCGTACGGAGAGGATATCACAACGTCCTTATAAGTAAAGAACGACGAAAGCCCATCCAGAACAGACGGGCTTACGAGAACATGTGGTGACGGATGAGAACGATGATGACCGCTACAAGTGATAGTACGCCGAAAAAGATCAGCTCTTTAGTTTTTCTGTGCATGACACCCCCTTTAATAAGAACACTACCCGTAGCACCAATACTTGTCAAAAGGGTTATAATACGCTATTCTCTCACAACTGCGACGACCGCAGTTGAGTCAAAAGAACCCTGCAAGGGGTTCTTTTATTTTATATAGCTGTAACTTCGAACGGGACGTATTCATTTTAGAATAGTTTCGGTGAGCGGGTGGCGGGCAAGGAGACGCCAGGCGGAGCCTGGTCCGGCTTCGCCGGATACCATCACCTTAGCCGAGATCAAACAGAGGCTCCATAAGCCGATAATAGTCCGAGTGAGAGCATTTCGACTATTGCTTTCCTTCTTGCATCTTGTCGTATACCACATCCATAGCCCCCGCCGGTACCTTTGTTCGCCAATTCTTATCGTTACCCGAAATCATTTCGCGAATTTCTTTACCAACAAATCCTGGAACAGGTGAAATCTTTTGTGTTCTTTTCTCTAAACCTTCAAACAATGCACGGACAGCTTCGTCTCCACTCCAAATCTGTGGATCTTCTGGCCAACCGGCAGCTTCCAAAACCTTGTCTGCCCATTCGGCGTCATCAGTACAGTCAGAAACCTCTGCGATCGTAGCGTCCATGATCTCCGCTTCGAGCAAAGCTGCCGAAATCATCTCGCGTACCTTTTCTGTAGAAAATATATCGTCGTCGTGATGATCGCCACTACAAATCACAATTACAACATTCGGACATGACTTAATCATCCCTTTCGCTACCATCAAATGACCAATGTGAAACGGCTGAAACCGTCCAGGAAAAATACAAGTACTCATAAGTTTCTGCAATCTTAAAATGTATGAATTCTAAAGTTATTATACCAGACTCTCTTCTTCCTCACGCCATGTACGCATATTCGCATCAAATCCTAACGGTCTATCAAAAGCCCTGGCAGACTGAGACATCACCATCGGTGGAACATTAATTCGACTCATGTTGATAGAGCCAAGGCCTTCCTCATGCGAAAAGTGCAGATAACCAATATGTGACGGGTCCAAGCCCATCAAAGTAGCTCCCACAGCGTCCACTGCTAATGCGTCCATTCCGGCAAGAACAATCCCCGATTGTACTGCAGTACCGCGCACGGGACCATCTCCCTCCATTGCAAGAACTCCGTCAACGATAGCAACGTCACATGGCAACTGCTTATAAAGTTCTGCGATAGATTTGTGATGTGCGGTCGATCCTTCTTCGTCCAACCAAGGCCAGCGTGCCCATACTCGACCTGTAGCGCTCACTCGAGAAGGCGTAACCCATGTTCCAACTGTCCAGTTCTGTATAGAGAGTGATGCACCGGTTACGGCATCGAT
The DNA here is from genome assembly GCA_018664485.1 of Candidatus Uhrbacteria bacterium. GTDB lineage: Bacteria > Patescibacteriota > Patescibacteriia > UBA9934 > UBA9934 > JABJOE01. Next base: position 145,071 of record JABJOE010000009.1, read on the forward strand.
CTTCATTGGTGTGAGTGAAATTCGAAGGTCAACTTCATGTGCCAGTTTGGATCGTCGAATAGGATTACGAGTACCATCGCGTTTTACAGTCCATCCATCGACAACTTCATCGTCATTTAAATTTACAAGTTCTACCTGTTTGTACTCGCGCAACAAATTTTCATACCCGAATCTTTGCCAGGCACTAATAGTTCCGCGATATCCAGCATCTCCAACCAATATCTGCCCTGGCGAATATATCTTCAAAACATCTAGCAAGCCTCGGACCGCATCAACATGTGTACATGCGAGCTGACGCTCATGGTCAACAAGGTTCACCTTAATTAAAATACGCTGAGCATCGCGTACTAAGCCAAAAAAATCATCTCCAAGGGCATCGACGGCCTTGCGCACAAGTTTCCTTCGATCCTGTCCACTTTCGAGAATAACATCAATCATGGGGTGACTTTAGCACCTTGAGGTAAGAGTCGCAATTAAGTACCATATACACGTATGAAAAAGACTTTTAAAGAGCAGTGGAACGAAAGACTTGCCGAGGCGCAACAAAAAGAAGATAAGATGAGTAAGCCTGAAATGCGCGACACCCCCGAAGCCACGAAGCACTATCGAAAGATTGGATTTATGTTATTTGTGCTTGGATGTGCATTTGCCGTAGCCAACTTCGCTACCCTTATGATGGAAGGACGCATTCTGATCATTTCCTTTTCAGTAATGATCTTCTGTATTCCATTCGGGCTTTGGCTAGTAGCATTTGGTAAACTTCCAAGATGGTTCACGGAGCTTAATAAGCATTTGAAAAAGGGTTATAAAAAGTAACAGACCCCCTACAAGTGCAGGGGGTCCGAGACGAGGTTCTTACTGTATCTGGCCGTATTTTACCACCGCAAAACTCAACCGACACCACTCGTTCTATCGACGAAGATCGTGAACGACGTATATGTTGCACAGAGGTCCCGATTGACCAAATCGACAGTTCATAGTCGAGTCAGTGGCATTGATAAACTGTGCAACCAAAATCAATGCACTGTCAGAGTGGTTCTCCACCACATCATCGATGGTACGCGAAGTTTGTGGAGATACTCGCATCCACCTATCATCAAAGCCCAGAACAAACGCTACGCAAATCATAACGTGACCGAGAGATCCGTTGGCAGCACCTCCGATGAGTGTATGGCCCGAAAGCTCGTCGGTATGCATGATCCTCACATGCGTACCGTTACCAACATTCAAAGACTCAAAGGAATCCGCGACCCCGAATCTTTCTACCAGTTTTTTCAAGCCACCCTGTCCTAAGCCTAGTTCTATGGAGCTCATCTCTTCCTCCTACCGTGAAAATGGATGATGATCTTTTACACAGTACTAAAAATTACTGATATTTTACCAAAAAGTCAAGCATATAAGTCAAAAGCCGTTGACACAGGGGCCATTTTCACGTATATTCTGACCGCGCATCATTGAGCGATTCCGGATCGTCCGGTACCGCTAGCTGGTGTAAAAGTTATTATTCCCGGATCGTCTAATGGCAGGACGCCTGGTTTTGGTCCAGGTAATCGGAGTTCGAATCTCTGTCCGGGAACCAACAAAAGAACCGACAATTGTCGGTTCTTTTGTTGGTTCAAGGCCGAAGGCCTAAATGATTCTCTATGGTTTTAGCAAAAATCATTTCCGGGCAGAGACTTCCCGAGCGAAGAAAGTTTACTTTCGAGAGCGAGGGTATATATCTGTTTGTCGGACATAGATCCTGCCGAACGATCAAGTCGCAGACTTGTTTAGAGTGAGGCAATATATCTGTCTGAAGGTTTTCAAACTATTTCCGTGGAATCATAAAAATCATTTCCGGGCAGAGACTTCCCGAGCGAAGAAAGTTTACTTTCGAGAGCGAGGGTATATATCTGTCTAAAAGAAATTAACCCCGGCCATGAAAACGATCAACATTATTATTGTATTAACAAATAAAAGAACTCCAGCTATTGATAGGAAATATCCAAATAAATTCAAAAACTTCGTTGCGAGTCTATCTCCCGTCGGCGTTTTTACTATCGCGCCGATCACCCGTCTTTGATATGCAAAAGCGAACCCCATCCACAAATCGGTCATTATCGACCGACTTGATGGAACATTTATAAAATCGTCTAACATCTTCTTAAGTGAGCCTATATCTCTATGCCATTTTCCAAGCCACAAAACACCAAAGCCCATCGGTATGAAAGCTAGGCTGAATAGCACTTCAAAAATGTTTAGATTCAATATTTCCATATAAAACAATTGTAACAAAAAATGTGTTCATATATCGAGCTGCATGTACACAGTCCATATAACAAGAAACCGCCCGCGTGAGCGAGGGGCTCCGGGGCGATGAGATTGGCGGCGCACTATGGCAGATCGCCGGTATCAACGTGCGGCAGCACGCTAGACGAATAGCTGCAGTTCTCGATGTCTTTACCGTCCATCACGATTTCGTATACACAGGCCAGGCAAACGGTAGTATCGACTTCAAGCTCTCCACACTCGGGTGAATGGCAATCATGCCGATTACGCTTTCCGTCATACTCAATGGTAAGTCGCCAAACATCATCGTCGACAAACTCTGGCAACTCGGCAAGCGTACCCCTCACCTCGAGCCAATAACCACCCTTAACCTCCATACCTCTATTGTCACACCCCTCCCCAAGATCGGGGCCAAGCAAGAAAACGGCAACTAATGCACTGTGCACAATGTAACGAAACATGATGACCTCCTATATAAACTATAGCAGATAAGTGGTCGTTAAGTTTAAAAAGTAATTTGGTTGCTAAGTCGTTGAGTTACTAAGTTATTGAGTTGCTTGGCGTTTTTTTGTTTTAAGTTTTGAACATTTGATCTTTATTATTTGTTTGTTACTTATTTTCTGGATACTTGGTACTTTATGATTCTTGTCTGCCATAAAACAAAGCACCCCGTCGAAAGGCCGAAGGGGGCCTGTTCGCACGGGGCGAGAACGCTGTAGATATCTACAGTCTAGCGACTGTCTACGTGCGGGTCGGGTCCGTACCAGGTGAGGATTTTCTCAACTGCCGGACGTTCCGCCAACGGTACCGTGAGGTATACGTTGGGATCACTCCAGATAGTCAGAGCGCCGTCATCGTCGATCCAGCAGACGAGAGAACTTTTTCCTTGCATGCACGGGCGAAGGTTGTCTCCGTGAATCTGCGTCGCCTTGCGGGCGCTATGCATCATAGCCCAGCAGGTGTACCTGGCAGGCTGATCATTGGGCGACTTCCACCCTGCTTCGGCGGCTTCCCTGCATGTCCGCACGTCCCGATTCGAGCTACTGGGTGCATCGTTGTCGTCAGGTGCGTTGCGCCCGTACCAGGTGATATGAGGGTCGACCTCGGGGCGATCTGCAACACGAACGAATGTCCAGTCAACATGGCTGCTCCAGATATACAGCCCACCCTTGTGCAGCTCGTTCTTCTCAACCCAGCATGCATTCGGCAGACCTCCATGTTCGCACGGGTAGAGATCATCTCCAGCAACATGTTTCTGGTTTCGGGCGGTTCGCATCTTGTTCGCACAGACACGCTCAGCTGGAATCGTGGTCGACAATCCCCAACCATCCTCAACGGCATCTGCACATTTCTGTGCGTCAGCCTTTGCGGTAGCCTCACGCTCCGCGGTCCTGTCTTTGTCTCCGCAGGCGAACATCATGACCAACAGGCCGGAAAGAAACAACTTCATCACTACTCCCTCAGGTCGGCGGAACTGCCATACCCAGTCAAAAGACAGCTCAAATTATCACAAAAATGCCTTCATGTCAATAGAATGAGAGTCGCTGAGTAATTAAGTTATTAAGTCGCTTGGCGTTTTTTTATTTGAAGTTTTGAGTATTTAATATTTGTTTGGTTCTTGCTTCTTGGACACTTGGTTCTTCGTGCCCCTTACCTGCCACTAACCACGGATCCACACCTCATATCACCCAAAACAAACAAGCGTGCTAAAATATATCCGTAATTTATTATTCTTTTTTATGAAGAAACTCCCATTTTTCCTACTCGCTTTTACTCTCGTACTAACTGGAGCCGGATGTTCTGGTGCTACAGACTCAGGTGAAGGCGCTTCATCAGGAGGCGGAGACGGTGTTTCAATCTTCTCAACTGGAGAACTTGTAAACGACAGTCTTTACAACGAGTACAACGGAAACACAGACGGATTCATGACATATGAATTCAACGAGGTGGAAGGAACATGTTCTGACAACATGCTCGGATCATTAACATACGAATACCAGGATGCAAGTAAGTATCACGTTGGAATGAGCGACATCCAAGAAGACGACGCTCTAGTAGCGCTTGGAACAACGGCTAACACTATGGACTGGTACTTCTACGGAGTAGATGCAGGAACAGTAAGCTGCAGCTTCGAAATTGACGGAGAAACATTCGACGTAACATGTGACCAAAACAGTGCAGAGCTCTGTTCTGGAACATTCACAGGTACAGCACTTTAGTTCTCAAACAGACATTAAAAACACCCGCCACGGCGCGGGTGTTTTTGTTTTGTTCATTTTTATTATCTACAACCTCTTTAAACGTAGAGAGTTGAGTAACACCGATATCGATGAGAATGCCATCGCTCCGGCTGCAATCATAGGATTTAGAAGCCCTAATGCTGCGAGCGGAATGCCGAGTGCATTGTATATAAATGCCCAGAACAAATTCTGTTGAATAGTTCCAAACGTTTTTCGAGAAATCAATATCGCCTCAGGGATCTTTGATGCCTCTCCACCAATAATCACGATCTGACCAGATTCAATAGCGATGTCCGTTCCAGTCCCCATGGCAATTCCCAGGTCTGCCTGGGTTAGAGCTGGAGCGTCATTAATACCGTCACCCACGAACACTACACGCTTCCCTTCCTGCTGTGCCGCTTTTACCAGATTCAACTTATCTTCAGGGAAAATCTCAGCATGTACATCAGTAATTCCAACAAGTTTTGCAATCGCCTCGGCCGTACGTTTATTATCACCAGTAAGCATTACTGGGTTAATGCCCAGTTTACGCAGTTTACGTATAGCATCATGTGCACCGTCTTTGAGAGGATCAGCAACAGCAATAGCTCCGATACAAATCCCACCTTGCGATACATACACTACGGTCTTCGCTTCCCGCTCCAGTCGCTCCACTTCTTCTGAAGGAACCTCATCAGTCCCTGGCACGAATCCAGACCTCCCAATTTTAATCTCAACGCCACCCACAGACCCGACCATACCCTTCCCGGTTTCTGACTGAGCATTGGTCACAGGTGAAAGTTTTGCACCACGCTCTTCCGCTGTACGCACAATAGCAGCAGCTAGAGGATGCTCAGACGAAGCTTCGAGTGAAGCCGCGAGTGCGAGCAATTCATCTTCCGAAACACCGCTTGTCAGCACATCGGTGACAGCAGGTTTACCCTGTGTAATGGTTCCCGTTTTATCCAACATTACTACATCTAGATTCTTTCCACGCTCGAGAGCCTCTCCAGACTTAATAAAAATCCCACTCTTGGCAGCACGTCCGGTACCTACAAGAATAGCCGTTGGAGTTGCAAGTCCAAGCGCACATGGGCACGCAATGACGAGCACCGCTACAGCCGGGATGAGTGCCGCGTAAATATCACCCGTAACAATCATCCAAACCACAAATGTCAGCAACGCAATTCCGATTACCACCGGAACAAATATTCCAGAGATACGATCGGCTAACTTTTGCATCGGCGCCTTCTGTGCCTGAGCGTTTTTTACAAGTTCAATAATTTGTGAGAGTACCGACGTTTCTGACGTTGCAGTAATCCGCACCTTCAATACTCCTGTCTGGTTCACCGTCGCTCCATATACTTCTAAATCAACGGCTTTTTTGACCGGAATACTCTCACCCGTAAGCATAGATTCGTCGATAGTTGATGACCCCTCTATCACAACTCCATCAAGTGGAATTTTCTCTCCTGGCTTTACCAGGACAACATCACCAATTTTAAGCGCGCTTACGTCAACATCGCTCACCGATCCATCTTCTCCGATCAAATGAGCCAACTTCGCACCTAGCTCCAACAGCTTTGCAATAGCTTCACCGGCACGTCCTTTGCTCAACGCTTCAAAATACCGACCCATCAAAATCAAAGCCGTTATAATTGCCGCCGTTTCAAAGTATACGTCTCCGCCTTGCGTCATCGACCAAATACTGAACAATACAGCGGCAAGTGTACCCATAGAAATTAGGCTATCCATGTTGGCAGACTTCTTTTTAAGCTGTTTCCAGGCCGTCTTGTGAAATTCCATTCCCGGGCCAAAGACAACTACTAATGTTAGCAGCCCCTCAATGTAAGTACCGTAAGGAATATCGATCTTAAACATTGCTATAACAAATACCGGTAATGCCAATAGTCCCGCTATAATAGCTTTTCGTTTTGCCGCGCGGGCGTCTTTTAAATGCTCATGTTTTGCGTCTTCCTCAGCAATCACTTTGTATCCTTCACTTACAACTACACCATGCAATGCAGACGGATCATCCGAATCACTTTCCACCGTAGCTTGGGCCATCGCGTAATTTACTGTGGCGCTTTTAACTTCCGGTAAGTCCGTAAGAGACCCTTCAATCTTTACAGCACAGGAAGCACAATGCATTCCTGAAATTTTAAATGTATGTTTTGTCATATTAATTTATTGAATGAGTCGAGATATTCGAGTTTAATTTCGGCTAACAGACAGCAGTCGAGGCCTGGTCCGGCTCCGCCGGATACTCTCGCTGTAAACAGAGGCCCCATAAGCCAAAAGTGGTCCAACTAACCAGAACTTTGATATTCGAGGTTAGTTTAGGTGAACGGGTGGCATAATAGGGATTTAGATAGTTGAGATCAATTTTGGTGCATGGAGATGTTTTGTCGAGACGTACCTACAGTACGTTGAGGCTAAACAGAGGCTCCATAAGCCGAAAGTGGTCCAACTAGCTAGATCCCAGGGGTTACAATCATTGTTCCACGTATCATCCCCATTGAACAACTAAACGTAAACCTCCCAGTCTCTGTAGGAGTGAACTGAACAAGATTTTTACCCGTACGTAAATTTTCATTTACACCGAACGCGGGCAAGATCAACGTATCTCCACATCCCATGTAATCATCTCCGTTAATCGTCCAGTCAACCGGAATTCCCTCCTGTACCGTAAGCGTGCTCGGACTATATCTCCCACGACTCGTCATATCCATTTCAATCTGTTGACGACCATCTACCAGAACTATATCTGCAGCTTCTTCCTGCGTGACATCTGAAGCAAATACAGTATCTGGACTAATACCGAGTAAAGTCATTCCGTTTGTTACGTTACTGATCCCCAATATAAGAACGATTACTCCGGCAAACTGAGTTACCTTCTTGAGAGTATCTCCAGACGCATACGATGTAGCGCCACCAATACCAAGAAGTACTGGAGCTGTTCCAATAGCAAATATCGCCATCACCATCCCAGACTGGATTGGATCTTGAAGTGTAAGCGCAAATAACTGCATAGACTGCGTGAATCCGCACGGTAGAAAGAATGTCATTGCACCGAGAGCCATCGGAGCTTTCGGGTCCTTAGATTCAGCCAAGTCATGCACTTTATGCGCTAGCCATTTCGGCATACTAATAACATTCGAAGGAAAAACACCCATCAAATTGACTCCGATTGCAATCATCATCAAAGCAACGATAACAACGAATATTCCGTTTAACGCTGGACTCAATTGAAGTGCTGACCCTGCATAACCAATAACGGCACCAAACGCAAAGAACCCAAGGACTCGTCCAAGGTTAAATAGTATATGTGGCTGGAATCTCTCCCTTGGAGTCATGCCCTCCTGATCTTTTGCAACGGCACTACTGACAGCCGCGACCAATCCACCGACTACCGCGGTACACGATGACAACGACGCAATCACACCGATTATCAGAATCCCCACAAGGCTTGCAGGAGCAGCTGATGAAGGACTTAATCGCAATACTCCAAGTCGGTCTAAAATTATATAGAGCGACAATACGAATACCGCAGCCGCACCAACGCGCTGCCAATTTATTCTCGGTTTTTTCTTGTTACCTCCTTTATCTTTTTTACCGACATGATAATCATGCTTTTCAAGGAAGGCGGTCAATTCATGATGAGTGTATCTGCGGTCCCCTGTTGTCTCAAGTTGAATCTGTCTTTTACTGTGAGAAACATCGACCGACACAATATCCGGTTGCCTCTTTAACTCCCGCTCAATAACGACTTCGCAACTCTTACAGGTGGTGCCGCGAACGAAAAATTGTTGTCTTGCCATAGAAAATAAAAAATTAGGATTTCAAAAACTTGAAGGTCCCAACGGCTCATTCTCTCTTTTGAATTGTGAGATGACGTTTTGAATCTAATAATGGCTGACTGTCTCGTATAGACTCTTCACGCTTTTCAATTATAGCGTGGTAAAACCGCTCATGATCAATATCTCCATCAAAGGAAATATCTACTGCCTCAAGCGCTGTAGGTAAAGGGGCATGATCTTTAATAGCTCGCAAACAGTGTTCAACGCAGCTTGATTGAGGCGACTCCTCACAACTACCATCCATACAGTCCATACCCGGCATCATCTCCGCATCCATCTGCATACCGCCATCAGTAGCATGCACAACATGAAGATTTGGAACGGCAAAAGAAACTGTAAGTAACAATACTGCTACCCATCTCTTTCGAGTCAAGACTGAAAAACTCTTAAACATGGCTATATGCTATCAGACTATAGTAGCTAAGCGCAATATCTATATTACATAAAGAAAAACAGGATCTACACCTGTAAATCCTGTAAGCGTGCTCCGTGACGCCACCCCGCAGCCCCGTGAGATGGGCAGCCGCTACGGGATGACGTCTGCTCGGGAGCAGGAAGTCGAGCAATGGCCAAGAGGCCAAACGTGACACGGCGAAGGTAGCGAGTGTCGGTAAGACCTTAACAATCATTAAAGGTGTGGTCAAATGATGGATGGTAATATTGTTTAATTTTAGCGAAAAACAAAACACCCGCCCCAAGGCGAGTGCTTTGAAGCTTCTTTAAAACTACCGTTTATTTGTGAGGTCCTTTGAAAGCTGGTTCAAAATTCGAGAAGCATACTCACGTCCACCGAGTCCAAAGGCTAATCCACCGGCAAGTGCAATCATTGCAACGAATCCTGTAAACAATACCTGGATCAATTCCTGTGCAATTCCAAGCTGCACCAGTGCCGCCATAAAGCTGAACACAACTATTGCCCAACGTGACAACCCAGCCAAAAACTGAGAGCTTGTCATCTTAGCGGCATCAAGCGCGCCTTTGACAACGCCCTGTGTGAAGTTAGCGAGAATGATTCCAACCAACAATATAATAACCGCTATCAACACGTTTGGAATATATCCAACAACGCTTGTAAGGAAGATGGTAACCTGATCCCAATCGAGAGCGTCAGCTGCAGCGATCAATGCCACGATAATAACGAACCACTTTACGATCCATCCAAGGAATGCAGCAACGTCCAACTTAACGCCTGCACGTGCAAATAAATTCTTCAGCTCTACCCTTTCAACCAGCTCATCGATTTTAAAGAGTCTGATAACTCGTACAACCGTTGATCGCAGAAGATTAGCTACTAGAAGTCCCAACAGGAATACAACTACTGCGAAAATTAGCTTCGGAAGAAAGACTACTGACTGTGCCCAAAGGTTTACAAACGCGCCCTCTAAAATACCTACGTAATCTGGCATAATATTATCTTTATATAAGAAATTAAAATTGTGTTCATTGTAAAATCAGGTGCACACATGCATGATCACGACCGTCCCAGAGCATCTTTGTGTGAAATCGTAATGCGTGGACTATGCAAATATTCCGGCACTAATACCGATACAGACTCTCCATCCTCCCCTGCTCTTTTTATCGTTATCGCGTCATCTTCGTCTGGATCCTTCTTTACAGCATAGAGCGCGGTTCCTTGAACGAAATGAACAGTTTGCAGAATCGACAAGATAGAACGTAATGCCGTAGCCGACCCTGGACCTACAACAGCATAAATAGCCTCTATATTCTCCCACCTAACGGCAGCATCCTTCAGATACGTATCAATGGACGCCAAGTAACCCTCTGTTTCGGTCTCGATTACATCTACCGCCCCTGACTCAACGTCACCGAGTACCAGCCGCCGGATGTCTTGGCCATTTACGTATAACTTCATAACTACCTAAATCAACTTCTCAGATATATTATTTACCATTATAACATTATCTGACTCAATCAAGGAGAGAACAAAACGGTCTTTTACTTCTAGCCGATACATGAATTCCTCACGTGGCATAAACGTATAGTTCACCTCACGTGCAATCTCTTTTTCAAAAGTAGCAATCTCTTTTTCAATAGCATCCTGATCAAACCCTCCTACAACCAGAAGATCAGTTTCTACATCCGAATTATCAACAAAACGTCCAGTGAGCAAAAGCAGATCCAACGACCCATGCTTCTCGAGAGCTCGAGCAAATGTTTTGTTCATCAGAACAAGTGCCTTTTTCATGATAGCGCGTAGCTCTTTGAAAAACGGCCCCTCCTCATTAGCTTTATAAAATTTCTTTCTGTCTTTCTTCTTTTTCTCCTCTTCACTTTTAAAAGTATTTCCGTCTACTTCCAAAATGATACCTAGCTCAATAAGGTTTTGTAATTCACGACGAACAGAGTTAAGCTGTGCATCTATTTTGCGAGTAATTTCGCGAACATAGAAAGGCCTCGCTGCATTATCCAAAAACAAACTTAACAACCTAACTCGGGTCTTTGACCCAAAAAGTTGTTCAATGCGGAAGTCCTTTTCCTCCTCCACAATTTCTTCTTTCTTTTCTATAGCTTTTCGAGGCATACATTATGTGTTCATTAATCTTGTGCCTCCTGCCATGATTGTATAATATAGTAGTACACCTGTATAGAACCCTGTCATATGATCATCAAATCAGCCAAATTTGCGAGCGATTCCAATAAACAAGAGGGTTTGGTTCGTTCATACCTACTTACCGCCCCAAAAGACCAGGGCACTGTCTTTGCAGTTATACGATTTTTAGGGAAAGAAGACAACATTCGCACACGTATAGCTGACGCCATTCAGGAACGTATTTCAGGGCTCGAGAAGACACTTACAGAATCTGGCAACATTCCACGACGCTTTGAGCAGTTCCTTCAAGCGCTAAATCAAGACATTTCAACTATCTCGAACGAGGAAAAACTTATCCCCTTTTCTGATATACACGTAATCTTAGGAGTTTTGAAAGATAAGCAGCTTTTCGTAAGTGGCGTTGGAAATCTCCATGCGCTATTCATGAACAGAACGGCAAAGCAACGTTTTGTGATTTACGAGCTAGATAAGCAACTACAAGTTCAAGAAGAACAAACATGGGACAAACTATTTTCAACTGTCCTGGACGGAGAACTTCACCCTGGAGACATTTTTTATATCGCTAATCGAGTTTCCGCTCGAGATATCTCGCTTGCAGAACTTCAAGACATTCTAGTCACGCTACCTCCCTCAGGAGCGCTCCAGCGGATATCCCAGCACCTAAGTCCAAAATCTGTATACACATCTGTCTGCTTCCAGATCACTGAACCAAGTCGTGGAGGTGCACCGGCAAAAGTTAATCCAATGACATCCGTTGAACATCTCGGTAAAACCAAAGAAGAAACGGAGCAGCTTCTTGGAGAACAGGAGCCAGATATCGGACGTACAATTCATCGATTGATGAAGCCCCTACTACAGGCTCTTTCAGCACCGGGAACAAAAGGCTCTCAAAGTATCATCAAACGACTTCTACACCTTGTAATACGCACACTAATGATCGTATTCACATATACGGTTAAAGGAGTCTCGTGGATACTAAAAAGTCTCTGGCACGTCATTACACATATCCCACAAATATATAAACGAGGCAGCGGAATGATTAAACAGGAGCCTACGCCAAAGCAACGTATGCAGAATGCTATTGGTAAATTTAACGATCTTTCTCGACCTACGAAGATAGCGAGCTTTGGATTCGTTGGTGTTCTTGCGATTATTATTGTGAGCGTTCGGGTGCTAAACGGGTATCAAGCACATCAGGCTGAACAAGCATCCCAAACCCTGATAATTACAAGCATTGAAGAGAAGCAAACAGAAGCTCAAGCGCGGCTAATTTACGATGATGATGACGAAGCGCGCCAACTTATTTCAGAAGCATTTGCCCTACTTGAAACTCTACCAAGCTCAACAGACAGTAGCGTGATTGATGGATTGCGTAATGATCTACAGACTGTTCTACTATCAATTCAAGGAATCGAACCTGTTAGTGTGACGACGATTGCAAGCCTTTCGTCCGATCAACCAGATTCAACACTTGTAGATCTATTTAAGATAGATGAAACTCTCTACGCGCTATCACAAGAACAATCACTCTATGACATCGATGAATTGAGCGGTGCTTTTGTACAACTAGAGTTAACCGCAAGCTCAGTCGACTCCATAGTTATTGTAGGGAACGAATCAGACACGTCATTCCTAACAATCGATGCAAACCAGCAGCTTGGGCGAGGATCTCTTATAGATAACGCCCTCACACCTATTGTGAGCGGTGTAAACGACCTCGCGAGCGTTGAGGACTTACTGACGTACAATGAAGCGCTCTACGTTCTAACAGCTGACGGTGATCAGATCATTAAGATGCGAGCACGTGGAGACGGGTATGAGGCTGGAACATCTTGGGTAACATCATCAACGTCATCATTAAACGACGCGCGGTCAATTACAATTGACGGAGATGTATACGTACTCACAAGTGAACAAATCTTGAAGTATAGGTCTGGACGAGAGCAAGGGTTCACACACGAAACGATCGACCCATCACTATCCAATCCTATTGATATTTGGACCGATACTGAATCTTCATACATATATATACTAGATCCGGGTGAGCAACGGGTTATCGTGATAGACAAAGATGGAGACTTGATCGCGCAGTACCGAGCCGATGAAATAGCCGGTGCTACTTCCATGGTGGTGCAGGAAGATCAACATCGTATACTGGTCGCAACAAATACCACACTATTCTCCTTCCCAACTAGCCACCTCCTTCAGTAGATTGCAATTTATTACAAACAAAAAACCCGCGGATTTCCGCGAGTTTTTTGAACTAACTATTTCTTGCAACTCTTTGAACAACCCTTGAGCATCTCTACAGCTAGCCAAACTCCTGAAAGACCTACCAAGATGTAGATCAATGCTACGAGCCATGGCCATGTGCCGAAGATAGCTTCTACAAGGTTCCACTCAAAACCACCAACTAGTCCCCAGTTGATACCTCCAAGAGCCAAAAGCCACTTTGCGACCATCATTAGGCCAGTACACTTTCCATCTTTCATATTGAACGATGTTATTGAATTAAACGTATTCTGTAATTTACAATATCAATTTTATGTGAAGCTCCGTAGGCTCTGTCCACACCCGGCAAGAAAATTCTTACTAAGCGGTTGGAGCTACAGCAACTGGAGCCGGTGTTGAACCTGGCATCAAGTCAGTCATATCAATACCCTTTAGCATGTGTCGGTATACCATTGCAGTCGCGATAGTAAACAATGGAATAGCTACGATCAAACCAATACCTAAAGCCAATAAACCAAGTAATAGAACAGCATATCCCACAGCTATAAATCCAAGTAGGTCCCACTTCATTCCCATTGTCATTCGTGAACTTGCTTTCATAGCCTTAATTGGCCCCATACCTTTATCGATCACAAGCCAAGGAGCAAAGAAGAACTTTAGCATCCAGATCACTCCCGGGAAAAGCAATAGGAAGAATCCAACGTACACAACAACAGCGTAAACGATTGTTACACCGATATACTTAAGTAGAACATTCCAATGCGTTATAAGATCAATAAGCGCACCCTCTTTTCCGTCAGCAATGTCTAGTACTATCTTTGTAATACCGATACTAACCACTGCAGATAAGATGTAATAAATTACCTGAGCGATGATACCTCCGACTGCTGTTTCAGTTGAGATGTATGCAATAAGCACAGATGAAAGACCAAAAAAGATAGCAAGAATGATTCCAACTATGATCAAAAATCCAAGTCGATCCTTTGTTCTCTGCCACGCAGCACGCAAAATTGCGCTATCACTAAAAGCTCTAGACTCCATAAAGAAATATAAAATACTTAAATAAACTCATGTTATTTTGCATTATACCGGCAAAACTATCTATCGCCAACTAAATTGTTAACTTTTATTTCGTCAATCAACAACCCTATAAAAATATACTAACGACAAAACCTTTAACGCCTTGAAAAATCTTCAACTAAATCTGCCTGTTGAGCCTCGCTAAGCGCAAAATTATCCAAAACGGACATTCGCTGTCGTGTAACTTCATATAAAACTACAGCAGCTGACACAGAAACATTCAAACTCTGGACCATCCCACGCATCGGAATCATTACATGCCGGGATGCCATCTCCTGTGCAGTCTTGGAAAGCCCTTCACGCTCATTACCAATCAACACGGCAATTTTCTTATCACTAAATTCTGTTTCAAAAATAGACGTAGCACCATCATTCAACATAGTAGCAACCAAATCGTACCCCTCACCTTTCAAATATTCTAGACATTCTTTCGTGGAGTCCCAGACCTTATAGTCTACCCACTTGCGAGCTGTAGACGACGTAGATTTTCCAATCTTATGTGGGTTGAACGGTTTCTCGTTCTCTGCAATAAAATGAACAGTCTGAATTCCAAGTGCGTCGCAAGTCCTGACAACCGCCATAGCGTTATGAGGATCCTGCATGTCCTCAATGACAACCGTAAGCCCGGTTTGCCGATTAGATACAGCTCTTTTAATTTTCTCTATTCGTTCTGGTGTTTTCATATTATATAAACGGATTATCTGATTCAAAAGTAAGAAGTGGCGTCTGATCATTGAACGCATTTTCTTCAATGCCATATTTTCTAGCAAACAAAGTAGACACCTGACAAAATACAGCCTCAGAATAGTCAAAACCAATCTTTTCCGTTGCCATGCGCACACTCTCCTCACTATCACCTTCTATCTCTACAAACGGCTCTAAATACGGCCACTCATCGATAGCTATCTCTGTACCATCCAAAATCCACAATTCTCGTTTTGTTTCTTGGTAAGATTTACAACTTGCACCAATAGATTCAAGAAAAACTTTGGTATTAGCATAGTCATCCACGGTAATAGAGAGTTCTTTTTGATCTTCTATCTTATCACCATCCACAATTTTTAAACTCATAGTTATCCTATCCCCTTCATCACGTACCCTCAGCCAACCTCCAGATATTTCGTGGCCACTTGGAAGATGAAAGACACTACGACGCTGAAGGAATTCGGCGCGTACAAGCTTCGCTCCAGCTGATCGAAGCAATTCACGGACTGTATTTTTATCAATATTTGTAAATGTAGCTTCGTATTCAACCTCCAGCATAAATAATACTAAAAACTATTTTTTATCTTTACTTTACTCAGGTCGCTTTCTCCTCACGTAATTTCTTAATCTTATTTTCTTCACCACGGTTATACCCTCCAATCTTTCCGTCTGACCTTACCACACGATGGCACGGGATTGCAGGGTCATAGTTTTTATTCAAAATATTCCCAACGGCTCGAGCTGCACTAGGCCTACCTGCAGCTTGTGCTACCTGTTTATACGTCAAAGTTTCGCCTTTCGGTATACCTCTAACAACGTCATAAACTATTTTCGAAAATGGTGTAGGTATGGACATTGCTCGTATTTTATGGTCCGATAGATACAACGTCAACCTTGGAGGGTCGCATGGCGCAAGTAAAATACCAACGCCTCGACACACGAGGTCAGTGGCAATCCTACGAATCTACCGGCCACATTGCCGCACTTCGCTACCTTTCTGTGGCAACACTTACCATAGACGGTGTCGGCGAGCTGCTGGTTTACTGGGGGCTCAATGAAGAGCCAAATATAGCTACCGGGATTCTATGCCTTGAAGATAGCAATATCCATATTGAACTCCGACAATCACGGGTAGGGATTGGCAAGTACGAGTTCATCGGCCGAGAAGCCTTCAATGACAGTCTGGGAAACATCATCCTGAAAGGCTCAATCGATATGTCAGACTCGTAAGCGCGAGCCCCCGTGGGCCCGCGCTTCTGTGCATGTAAATTTCAAAAAAAGAAAACCGCCCCGACAAGGATGCCGAGGCAATCCCCTGGGACGGTTAGTTACTCCGTCTTTGTGGAAACACTCACTGCCACCTCCAGGTGACGATAAGCTCCACCGTAGTGGATTTTACGACAGAAGGAGGGATGACAGCATACCCTCTTAACAGTCACATCCACAACCTTGAGTCCTTCTTCCATTTCAATAATGGCGAAGGTACCCTCTTCAGAGTTTCCTTGAATCTCGATTTCCACCCAACGGCGTTCATCGAGATGAAGCATGACGCTTTTGGCCAGTCTACCAACCGTGGGGAAAGAGCAAATAGCCTCTCCATCAACGGTTTTCAGGATTCCATGAATGTAAATATCGACGAACTTAGCCATGAGGGCTCCATGGGGTCGTCGCTGCGAATGATTCCGCTGCGGCGTTGGTTTAACCCCCTACCAAACGCATTCCCGTGACCTCTTACCAATGAGACACGGTATAAACGTATAAACTAACTTACTGAGTAATCTGGGATTTCTTTTCGGAAATTCCCGGACTTTCTAGGCCTTGCGACCTTACGATGGTTCTTTCTTTCACTAACGTACTAGATGATTCACTGTAAGAGAGTATAGCAAAAAATAGCACTTTTGTCAAGCGCCAACGAGCAGTTTTAGTCCAAAAAGCCCTTATTTTAGGCCATTTTTATACAAAGATTGTTAGGCCACTATCATCCAAAATTTCAAAAAAAGAACAGCGCGAGCCCCCGTGGGCCCGCGCTTGTTGCATGCTAATTTTTCCTCAAAAAACTATTCGACTGCCGAGTAAATCGAAGGATCATCCTCACCTGTAACTTCCAGGATTGCCCAAGCTCCTTTATTCATACGAGCAAGTGCGTGATCAACCAGAATATAATTTCCTGGAACATCAACCGTAAACTCTACAATTGCAGCTCCACCTGGCAAAACTGCCGTTGTCTGCACATCGTGTAATGGAGCACTACTCAACGCAGCCTCAGGGTACACCGTATCGAAAATCTCACCGATAACGTGGAAAGATGAAATCTGATTAGTACCACCGTTTCCAACATACATTCGAATCGTGTCACCCACCTCAGCCTGCATACGAGGAGCATCCTCAACGACACCGTTGAAAGTAACGTATGTAGGATTTCCATCAAGTAAAGCTTCCGAGTCAAAAGTAACTAGTCCGGTTTTTCCAAGACCACCGCTCGTATATAACTCACCTTGCATCACGTAAAACTCTTTATCAACGGGCGTCATACCTTCCTCAGGTTCAACTAAAATCAATCCATACTGACCATGAGAATTATGAGTACTCACGTTTGCTGTTGCGCAGTGATACACATATAGCCCTGGAGCCATAGCTTTAAAAGAAAATGTTTTTGTTTCCCCCGGCTCAACTGATGACAATGCCGCTCCACCGCCGGGACCGTTCACCGCGTGCAAATCAATATTGTGTGCGTGTAAACTAGTTGGATCGTTTGTGATAGTGAGCTCAACCGTATCACCTTCACGAACTCTCATAAACGGACCTGGAACCGCACCATCATAGGTCCAAAAATTAAACGAAATACCATCAGCTACCTCGCCTATAACCTCTTTTGCCGTCACGCTAAGTTCAACCGTTGTAGGCTTGCCACGAGTTATTGGTGGAGGAACCTCGTTTGGATCAGCTCCGATATCCTCTACCCTCTCAAACTGTCCTGACTTTATAAAAAACTCAACCACTTTAAGAAATGGAATTGCCGCCGTCACACCCTTTGGAGCAAACGTTTGCATGTGCGGAGGTAGCGCAAAGTGCACCGGGAGAGGTCTTGAAATTCCTCCATGGAATATTAGAAGGGCAAGCGCCACTGCCAGAATTACTCGTGAAGATGACGGAAATTTCTTCCATCTTTTTTTCAACTTCTTCCATGGAAGGTGACGTACCAATAGCGCACATAGCAACACTACAGCTACCACCAAAATCATGATTTCTAATATCATTTGGATCATATGCCACAAGTATACACCCTTGAAAACAAAAGAACGAGCAAATTGCCCGCTCTTTCGCTATCCGTATTAGGAAGCTAACTGTCAGCTCCCAAAACTAGGAATGAAGTTATTTCAATGTAATAACAGCTCCTGCTTCTTCAAGCTTACCCTTAAGCTCTTCAGCTTCTTCCTTTGAAGCACCTTCCTTAACAACAGCAGGTACTGCGTCAACGATAGCTTTAGCTTCCTTAAGACCCTGACCTGTGATCTCACGAACAGCCTTGATCACGCTGATCTTGCTGTCTCCTGTCTCTGTGATCTCAACGTCGAATGAAGACTGCTCTTCTTCCGCAGCGTCTCCTCCACCTGCGCCTGGAGCTGCCATCATCATAGCTGGGGCTGCAGCTGATACACCAAACTTATCTTCAAGAACCTTTACGAGCTCTGCCAAATCGATAACAGACATCTTCTCAATGTTCTCAACTAACTCTTTGAACTGAGCTGGCACCTCAACAGGAGCCTTCTCCTCTGTAGCCTCAACGGCTGTAGCTTCTTCAGACATAATATTTTTGATAAATAGAATTTAATTTTGTGTTCATTTTAGATCAATACCGACAAACAGAAACTCTGAAGGCGATAATGATGTAAATGAGAAGTCGGACGCACTCATTTGATATCAGTATCGGTGCGTAGAGACGTTTGACTGAGGCGTACTTACAGTACGTTGAAGTTAAACAGAGACTCTACAAGGCGATAATGATGCAAATGAGAAGTCCTACGCGGTTTTCTGCTCTTTGATTGCGTCAAGGACAGTAACAAGTCCACGAAGGTTTCCTGCAAGAACGTTGACGAATCCAGAGATTGGCGCGTTAAGCGATCCAACCAACTGTGAAAGCAACTGTTCCTTGCTTGGAAGTGATGCCAACTTAGACACCTCCTCTGCTGATAATCCTTTTCCTTCCAGGATTCCTGCAACAAGTTTGAAAGCTTCGTTCTTCTTTTCGAAGTCTTTCAAGAGCTTTGCCGCAGCAACCTCGTCACCGAATGAAACGGCTGTCAGGATAGATCCTTCGTACGATGCTGGATCGATGTCTAGTCCTACTTCTTTCGCGGCAGCTGCGATCAACGTCTTTTTGGCGATCATCACCTTAACGTTTTGCTCGGCAGCGGTTACGCGAAGCTCGTCGGACTGAGCCATCGTATATCCAGAGATCGAACTAAATGCTGCAGCTTTCATGTCACGGAACATTTCCGTAAGATTAGCTACAATCGCTTCTTTCTCTTTTCGAGATTTTGCCATAGTTTTTATAGAACATTAGGCGTGAATTAGTCCGTCCTGTTGAAACTTCTGAATTTTCAATAAAAAAAGACGGCGTTTCTACGCCGCAAATATAAGGAATTTCCAATATTTGGCACCTCGACGGGACTTAAGCTCACTTTGAGCACCCGTTGTCTACGGTGTAGATAGCATAACTATACGGAATTCATTACCTTTTGTCAAGAAACTACCCTCCCAAATCTTATGATCAAAACCTCTTGTTTTAACGCATAAAAGCACAACGAGGCCCAACGCAGAGCGTCAGACCTCAAGACGAATCCTGCCAGATCACCGGTCATCTTCAGGATCAGAGCAACCGGAAAGAGCATGACGCATCTGAACCATGCACATAACGGGAGAAAAACCGAAGCGAGAAACAAGACCGGGCAGATCAGTGGCCTCAGCTTCAATGAGCAGACCCGCAAGCGCCTCCCTGTCGTCATGAGAAATGGTTCTCATCCCATGGTCAGAGCGCCACTTGGTAAGTCTACCAAGACCAAGACTTGTGAGCACGTACCCATTATCCGTACGCTCCACTGTGTCTAGATCGCTTTGCTGAAGCAATGTGCGAGAGAACTCTGACTGCGTATGTTCCCCACTTACACACACCACTTTGAGATCCCCCGCTGACAGTCCTCCGCTGTTGAAGAGCGCATGAAAAATCCTAGCCGTCATCGCGTCCATTAGTATCTCCGTAACAGAACCTCCTGCATCGACAGCACCATGCCACCGATCACAAGGGATTCAACCAAAATCGCAAAGCCGTGTCAACCTAACTTAACACCGTACCCTTAAACTTCTGACCACGGATCAATTTTGAAATATTGGTGAAGTCTTCACCATTTACAATCGCAACATCCATCTTATGACGCTGACAAAAACGTGAGGCAACCGGATCAAATGGAGCAGATTTTCCAGGGCTCCACTCATCTCCCACCATCTTTCTATATTCACTCCAACCCAACTCCGGCAACGGCTTAGCGTTTTTATCTTTACGCGGGTCAACGTCGTAAACGTAATCAATGTTTGAACAGTTAATCAGATTCGTTACACCCAAACGTTTTCCAATACGTGCAGATACATAGTCAGTGCTCCACCCCGGCTTCCACCCGGCAGCAACTAAAACGCTCCCCTTCCATTTCTTCGGAGTCTTCGGTGGGTTCTTTACAACAACCGGATGAGCTATCTCTCGGAACATCGTACGCACTAAATGAGCATTCAATCTAGATGAGTGAATTCCGAGCCAATCCAAATCCTCCGGATCAACCTTTTTACGCACCGCGTCAGCTGCGTCGATATAGTCACGAGCCGTTCTTCCACCGCCAGTAACAAGAACAAGCCGGCGCCCGTTTTTAACTTGCGCTAGCACAAACTTGCGCAGAGATTTTAGAAAGTAAGTGTCTGGTCCGCCGTTAGGCACAATAAGAGAGCCACCAATCGATAGGACTAGTGGCTCGTTCTTTGGAAAATTCATTTTGATTCTTTAGTGTGTTTGAGAAAGAAATTCGTAATTGTTGCAACAGCCCAGAGTACAATAGCGACTAAAATCGCTGCCCAGAAGTCTGTCACCTCCACACCCTTAATAAAGGTACTCATAAACCAAATCAGTCCGGCGTTGATCACAAACGTAAACAGGCCAAGTGTAACTATGTTGATCGGCAATGTAAGGATGATAGCCACTGGTCGAACAATAGCGTTTAGCAAACCTAGCACCAACGCAGCGATGAGTGCATGATAGAAAGTATCGATAGCAAAACCTGGAACAACTTGTGTCAGAACCAAGAGCGCCAATGCGTTAATAACCCATCTTAGAAGCGTTTTCATATTATTCGTCCTGTAAATCGTTAAACTTATCTTTGAGCTTTTCGACTTTGTTTTCTACTTCTGAAAGCTTCTTCTTACAAACTGCCGCCAATTCAAGGCCACGCTCGAATTTCTTCAAACCTTCGTCCAAATCAACATCCTGAGTTTCAAACCACTGTGTAAGCTCTTCGAGCTCCGAAAAGGCTTTAGCGAAAGTTGGTATTTTCTTGGCAGGCATATATATCTTTGTTATTTGGTCTATTTTACTTCAGCCTGAATCTCTCCGCGGCCGAATTGTACCGTAATATCATTACCCGGAGCAAGTTTCTTAGCATCACGAACAATCTTACCGCTACGGCGCACAACACTAAATCCACGCTCCAAAATATTCTTAATATCATAGCTCGCGAGCAGACGTGACAATGTATCTATGTGTTTACGAGTTGCAACCAAACTTAATCTGAAACGATCAAAAGCATGTGAGAACTGATCAATAACCAAACGCATCTCGTGCATTCCAGTTTCCATAAAATGACGCAATGATCGCATGGCGGATTCTACCTTTTGATTTTGCCGATCAAGCTTATGGTCCAATCCATCGTTCATACGGGTAAGACTGGTACTGATCTCGCGCCACACTTCGCGACGATCCGGTACTACGACCTCAGCAGCATTACTTGGAGTAGACGCACGAACATCAGCCACAAAATCGCACAATGATTCATCCCGTTCATGCCCAACGCCTACAACTACCGGGATTGATGACTGAAACACAGCACGCGCAACCTGTTCATCGTTAAAAGCATGAAGGTCCTCAAGTGATCCTCCTCCGCGTGTCAGAACCAACATGTCGGGACGCTCCGCTTTCGGTAATCGATCAAATGCTGCGAACGCTGCGATGATCTCGCGAACCGCATGCTGACCCTGCACATGAACAGGCGTATGAACAACC
This sequence comes from Candidatus Uhrbacteria bacterium, assembly GCA_018664485.1. GTDB lineage: Bacteria > Patescibacteriota > Patescibacteriia > UBA9934 > UBA9934 > JABJOE01. The sequence goes on from JABJOE010000009.1 coordinate 167,325, forward strand.
TCAACCCCTCCCCATCTATTATTCAAAATTCTAATAAAGTCACCGTATGCAGCAGCCTCCGTCGACGTAATCAAACCGATACGCTGCGGGAACCTTGGAAGTAGCCGCTTACGTTCAACTGCAAACAAACCCTCTTTTTCGAGCTGAGCTTTCAAAAGCATGTACGCCTTGGCGAGTGCACCCTCCCCGACAGGTTCAACTGCCTCAACATTCATTGAGAACTTTCCAAACCTCTCATAAACCTTAGGGTAACCGACAACCTGAACTCGCATACCGTCCTCAAGCGGTGTCTTCACTTTAAACGTAGTCGCAAAACACGAAACCTTCGCTTCGCGTTCTTCATCTTTCAAATCAAAGTTAATCCACTTACCCTGGCTAATTCGACAACCAACGATCTCCCCAACGACAACAATTTCCTCGCTTGGAATAAGCGCCATCGCATCGTTGATAAGGTCGATATAGTCACCGACGCTAATTGATTTTCGTCCTTCTTCAAGCATATGTAGTCAATGCAAAACAAATTCGTAGGTTTTAACTTTATCTTTTTCCCTGTAATACGCTTCCAAAATACTCAATGTAGCTAAGGCTATATGTCGTACCTTGTAAACGCATTACAGCTAAAAATCTTTTGTAAAAATACCCGAATTCACCTTGCACTGACTATGGTCGCATTTTAGCACATAAGTAAGACCCCTAGCCCAGCAAAGCCAAGTCATCGATAACTATTCTACACTACTTCGCCATTAAATGGCGTACTTGACCTACAGAATAAAATAGTAGAGAATTATTTTAAGCTAATCATGCTAATTAGAGAAATTATTTATGTCGGAAATAAACCGATCTCATCTCGAACGAGGAATGAGCGACACCCAAAAAGTCCTTGAAAATGCCCACGATGTACCAGATCACCTCGTGAAAATTGATGAGGACGATCTGGATAGAATTATAAAAACAAAAGCATTTGAGGACCTGACAACTTACGACATGCTAACGCTAGCAACCTTGCATCCAGAGTACGCAAGTGACCTAGAAGAGCTTGCATACGATCGCGATCGCGAACGAGAGTTTGAAGACGCTGGAGATAACGCACTGAGAGATAATGTTGGAATTAAGGAGGACGGAAAAGGAACAAACATGTTTGATTTAATTAGACCAGAATACAAAAGCTTGGAAGCATGGGTAACCAAAAGAAGAAAGGACATGCAAGAAGATGAAGAGAGTGAGAAAATCTAAGATCTCACGTTACAACAACATCGTTCAAAAATAAGAAAAAGCTATAGCCTTGTGCTATAGCTTTTTCTTATATATCCAAAACAATCATGTCGCCTCCCCAAAAGCAAACTCCCACCGGTCCTTAAGACGGCGGGAGCGAGTGAGTGCCAGTGAGACTGGCGAGTTGGCGCCTGATACCGGACTCGCCAGGCGGAGCCTGGTCCGGCTTCGCCGGAAACCCTTTGGTGAATAGCCGGCAAGGCAAAAGGCGGACTACTGTCCAGAAGCAGTGGCGAGGCAACCAACCTCAGTGTCCTTCGAGGGAAGGCGCATGAGCATGATGTAAGCCGCGAAAACCAACGCGGCCGTCAGCCTGATAGTCATTGACACAGTGAACAAGATTCACCTCCAATTCCGGCGGGAGTATAGCGCAGATTTTCGCGCATGTCAATGCTAAGAGGGCAAGAGAATACGCATATCACTCCGCCTCAAAACAAAGATACTTTATGAATGTTTAACCCTGACTGTTATACTGTTTACATATGAAAAAATATCTCTTTCTTTTAGCGTTCATCGCTTTAATACCAATGAACGTACAAGCAGAAACACTCGAGGCCGGCGACCTTATCACCTGCGTCGAAACTGATGCCGTGTATTACTACGGCGAAGACGGGAATCGCTACGTATTCCAAAACGAAGCCGCATACTTCTCATGGGAAGACGACTTCGACAACGTTGTAACTATTAGCTGTGACGATCTTGCAGACATCCAACTCGTAGATATTGTTCCCTACCAAGCTGGGACGCAACTTGTAAAGATTCCAAGTGTACCTACTGTATACGCTGTTGAATCAGACGGAACCTTGCGAGAAATTCCAGACGAAGAAACGGCAAAAGAACTTTACGGAGAAGACTGGGCAAACCTAGTTGATGATCTTGATGAATCATTCTTCCCGCAGTATGAGGTTGGGGAACCGCTCGGGGACGATGAAATGCCTCAGGGAATGATCTTGAAAGATGAAAATGGCGTTTACTACGTAGTTGATGGTGACGGTGCAGCCGTTGAAGCAACTGACATCATCGGAGACGGAACTGACAGTCAGCTCGATGACTTTGCTGTCATGGTTACAGATTTGATTGATGAAATCCTTGAAGTTATTGAGTACTACATGGACGGAGATGAGGACTTCGAAGAGAAGCTCGATGACATGATGGCGAAGCATGGTTTCGTAAACGTGGATGATGATGAGAAGCTTGATGACAATGAGCACCCTGACTTCATGCTTTTAACGGATGAAGAAATTGAAGAACTTCATGAGCTAATGGATGATGAAAAGGACGAAGATTTTGTAGATACTGATGGTGACGGACTTTCAGACGAGGAAGAAGAAAACGTTTGGGGAACCGACCCTAACAACTTTGACACCGATGGTGATGGTTTCGGAGATGGAGATGAGATCCTGCACGGCTTCGATCCATTGGGCGACGGAATGCTCGATGAAGATAATAGCGGTGAAGGAAATGCTGACGATGACGCTACAGGAGACGATGATAAAGACGAGGACCACGAAGGATCTGACGACGCCGATAAAGGTGACGATGATACCGATAAATCAGATGATGACACCGGTGAAAATGACGAGCCCGCTGATGACCATATGGACAATCCAGACGACGAAGATTTTGTAGACACGGATGGTGATGGACTTTCAGACGAAGAGGAAGAAGACGTTTGGGGTACAGATCCTGATAACTTTGACACCGATGGAGATGGTTTCGGAGATGGAGATGAAATCCTTGCTGGTTTCGATCCACTTACGGATGAATCTACCGGTGAGGCAGTTGAAAATGGTTCAGACGACGACGAAGATGAGGATGACGGAGATAAGAGCGCTGAGGACCTAGATGATCTCGATGACGCAGATGACGTCGATGACGATACAACTGGGGAAGATCTCCCACCGCTCGATGATGACGATGAGGATATAGACGGAGACGGTCTAATTGGTACAGATGAAAATGCTATTGGAACAAATCCAAGCAATCCTGACACAGATGGTGACGGTGTAAACGATGGACAAGAGGTACTTGATGGCACCGACCCACTTGATAGCAGTGACTTACTTGAAGATATGTCAGGAGATGATCCAACAGGTGGATCTGCAACGGGAGCATAAGTAGCAAACATAAAACCGCCTTCCCAATTACGGGTCGGCGGTTTTGTGTTTTATACAAAATTACTAATCTGCGTACCTAGCTTTCATTTGCATAATATCGCTTCTAAGAGCTTCTACGTAAGTCTTTTTTGGTGTTCCGTCATTCTCTTCTGCTGATTTATGGACCGCTTTCAAACTACGTTCCAACGTAACCAAATCCATATCGTCTAGTCTTGGTACCAAATCCTCGAAAACCTCCATAACCTCAGCCGCATCAACAAAAGCGTTTAATGCACTATCCATCCTTATTTCATGTCGAGCCTTTTGCACACGTTCAAGTGGAGACAAGAGCCTCTCTGGAGTTGATCCCGCTACTTCAGGTCGTCGTGATTCTGGATGCATAATAAACATTATGATTAATAAATACAGTATACTCCTAAATGGATAAAAAGCCTTCTACACTCTAAAAACCATCTAATAGGCTTCTCAAAAAACATGATATTTTCATATACTTCGAGAAGCCACCATCTTTCGATGGAGACTGCGGACACTGGAGTACCAACACCGCATACGCGTGACGTTTTGCAGGAGTCACCCTGATCAAGCTGCAGACTTGAATCTCCTCTACTAAAAAACTACCAGGGAAAAGTCCTCTCTCCATTCTCGTCTACTGGATTATCTCCCAAACCAGCGTCTTCTCCATTCCTTATTCGCGCCAACTGTTCTTGGTACGGGACCTCAGAATTGGAATCCATCTTCCTGACGAACTCCAAGATCCAAATTACAACAGCAGCGACCAGAAAGACGAACGCAACGCAGATAAAAACTACGATAGCGATCATTGTCCAGGGATCCAAACCCATTTCTTCCTCCTAGCTCTCAAGTCCGTTCAACACCTTATGCATTGCTCGGGCTAATTGAGTCACCGTCCGTGGACGGTGCGCGGTGCCGGGAGATTGAATCCGGCTACTATACTTCTCAGTCTAAGAAATACAAAATCGTATTAGTCCCATGTGAAATCATATAGATGATCAGAGTATCTTCCGGGGTGAGAGGACTACCGACAACGGCAAGGTAACCGAGGTAGACCACAACACTCGTAAGCACCGCAACTGGAACAGCCAACAAATTGGCAACTGAACCACTTAACGCTATCCTGAGCCCCTTTGCAATATGCGCTCTCATCTACCCTCCTAGCTCTCAAGCGCGATCAGCACAGGGTGTGTCGATCGGGCCAGTTAAGCCCCGGTCTGCGCATATGCAGACCGAGAGTTCCGTCGTAGTGCATTTAAGCACCCACACATATCAGTGTGACCAAGTTTGTTACTTGGATTTATAGAATCTACTTGAATCAAGTCAGCTGAACAACACTTGTCAAATCGGTGACCGTGAAGATCTCACAGAGCTTCGGATCCGCAAAGTCAGGGAACTTACGAAGCACCACCGACATATCTCCTTCTTCGAAGCGTCTCTTGAGATCGCCCTTAGCCCCCTCATCGCTGAATGGCATGGCGATCACTGCGCGAGTTCCGTATCCATTCCAGCGATGCTTCCAGATGAGAAAGCTCACACCGTTCCGCCTGATGAAGCCCCCAGGACACCAGCCGTGGTGCGAGGTCTGTCCGAACATATTCCACACGAATTCATTGAGCATGGCGAACTCCTTTGTTGCCATTTTGGGACAGATTATCCCTTATCAAATCACCAATACATGATGCCCTGATAAGGGGTCCGCACACGCCGTAATAAACGATCTGTGTGCGGAAAGGTTGGGTCTTTCTTCGTCCTTCAGCAGCGACCCTGACGAATTCCAAAGGAATCGATCGTCAGATTTGCTTCCAGCCAGAAAGACCCATGTTCAAATCCCGCGAGTGATCGTGGGAGAACATGGGTCCTCATGTTTCCGTCTACTTTAAGGCGAGACAGGTGGCCTTTCGAACATGAAAGTACTTACCTTTGATATATCTATAATAGCACAAAATCGCCCTTTTGTCAAGGACGATTTTGGATAATCAAAGCGAACATTAGCGAAAATTTGCTACTCCAACTCTCCTGAAGCACTTACCAAAATCCACTTATACTGACGCAATGGATCTTCATTTGTTGACTCTGGATCTGGAAGCATCGCAGCTACATATACGCGCAGCGAACCATCCCACATCTCTACAATCTTAGGGTCATTCAAAGAATATACGTCGAACTCCTCAAAGTCCTCATGACTCATCAACTGACCTTCGTAAACAAATGTCTCACCGATATCGTAGCTAAAGAACAAATGAATAGTTCCCTGTCTACCATGCGGTGGACGAGCGCCATCAGTTTGATTCATCACAATTAGTGCAATCCTTCCGTCTGATAAAGCTATAGCGTTAGGGTCTGCATATAATTCACTTTCAAGAGTGCCATCTAGAATATCCCGATCAGTAACCTCTAAAGTTGATAGGTCGTCCGATGACGCATACGCTCTATTTACAACTATGTCACCTTCTTCATCCGTTGAATTGAATAGAAGTACTATACCTCCACGATCATCTTCAAAAAAAGTATACACGCCAAATTCTCTTGCATCAGTTGCATCCTCCGCATATACCTCTAACGCAACATTGTGAGATTCGTAATTAATGTTATCTACAGAGGTTGCATACATCACACCTGTTGCGGGTGTGAAAATATACTTGTGGTACATGTCGTCAATAAGCACCCCCGGCGGACGAGTAGAAAGCCCCGTACGATCCTCAACATCTTCAAACTCCAACCCGTCGTAAGTAACTACAAGCGGAGCATCTACACCCGGAGCAAATCGCAGCTCTTCTGCACGGTGCTCATATGCCAAAATCAATTTCTCATCATCTAGATACGTAACCATTGGATTAGACGCATAATCAATTCGCATCCCTTCATCCAATACAAACATTGAACCTGTCTCCTCACCTTCTTCAACAACCTCCGCCTCTTCTTCTTCATCCGCCCCCTCTACAACAATTTCCTCTACAGTCTCTGCATCATCTGACTGCATGAAGTAAACAGCGACAACATTGATAACGATCGCAAATATGATAACTACAGTTATTAAAACTCCGAATACTTTTTTAGACATAAACTAGATTGTTAGTAAGAAGTTCATATTTAGATTTGATTGAAGAAAATAGGCTGATAATATTGGATCAACATCCACAATATTGCACCTTCCAACATCAAGCTGATTAATGTTTCAGACCAAATCGTTTTTCCATGCCCTCGTCCAAAGAACCCCAGTCCGATAATCGGAAGTAAAATGGCGTTCAAGATAGCCCACGACAAAAAGGCGAAAACGAGCATCGATGTAATCGTGTACGGAGAATGTGTTACAAAAAGCCAATCGTTATTTGCAAAAAGAACATAAAGTCCCCCGTATAATGCAGCAACGACAAAGTGAAATAAAAGTGCCGCGGCGAACACCTCTCCTTCTGACAACCTACGCTCACCCCACAACTTCACATCAATCAAAAGCGGCAGATTCTTAACCCGCCGTGAAGTCTCCAAAATAATAGCTGGCACCGCAAGTACAAAACCTATCAATACACCCAGGGCCGTTCCAAGTAAAATATCCATGTACCTATAATAACACCTACTGTTTTTCCAAGAAAGCACAAAACCCGACCTCGAGGGGCCGGGAAGATAGTGAAACTCTATCTATGACGGAAAAAGCGGATCATGAACGCTACAGAAAAGAGAAATGTTGCACCAAATACGCCCAGAAAACCCCCTGAAGCCATTCCAGCTACGAAGATCTCAGACTTCACCGGATCACTTGCGTCCATCATCCGATAGAGTGCCGCCGACGTAGACATGGACATGGCAAAGCCGATCCCGGACGAGAGTCCAGAGATAAGAGCTACCATGAGCTCACCACCGGCACCAGTACCTTGATTTTCTACCGTTCCTTCACCCGAAGACATACTACCCCCAGAACGATTACTTTCAATCATTCTATATTACTCTCAGAGCCTCGCACACGACATGTGCGCAAAAACTCAGTCGAACCCCCAAGCGTACTTGGGGAGACGGGCACGTATTGCCCACGATCACACTTCTATTATGATCGTTACGTTATAATCTCACAGGATTAAAGACCCTACCTAATTGTGCAGAACAGTACCCCAGCAGAAACAGGAGTGACTTTTGTCGACGCAACTTGTTTGCGACATATCCCATTTTTTCAGTTGGATGGAATGCGTACGAATGCGCGGTCAGGTGCATTTGTAGAACACTCCACTTCCGCACCTATTTCAGCTAAAACGAGCGAGAGAAGCTTTTGCAGCCTTTCCTGGCGTCGCTTATGTGCATCCGAGCCAAGCCCCCTATGTCGCATAAGAATTACAGCCTCACAAATCAAGCGAGCTCTGTACGCTTCACCCATAAGACTCATACACGCCTCGACCACCCCCTCACCACTTTCATCACTTAGATCATCCGATACGACACAGTCATATTCATGATGCCCCCTGAATTCCTCCAGGTCGATATTGGTAACGAGAATGACCAGATTGAGCTTTGTTTCACTAGCCATCTTCCCCTCCTTCGGAACCCGTATCGGCCCCCGTGTCTCCAGTGTCATCGATGACTCGTGTGATATCTAGAATCCTCCCCTCACTCTCGCAAGGGTCGTTACACGCAATCATGAACAGAATCAAGAACATGCGCTTCATTCAATCTCCTTCGGGGAAAAGAATAACCCCTTGTTCAAACCGTCCAAATTATTGGGCGGGAACAAGGGGTTGCCTTATTTCTCCTGGATTTATGGCTCAGGAAGTAACCTACTAGAAAAGATCAAGATGTTACATTAGCGAATAATAGCCATATTGTCAATAGGACTATGGAGCCAACAAGATAACGCGCTTTGCCCCATTAGCCGGATCACCATCATTCCAATCTCCCATCGCAGCCATCACTACATCGATGTCGTACACATAATCCTGACCACGCTTCGTACCCGGATCATTCACTATAAACTGGTCTTCCGTATAACCCTTAATAACAAACATGTGGTACAAAGGTCCGTCGCCACTAAAATACGGATTACCAAGTTCCTTTCCGGCAGCAGGCACAATCACAGGCCTCCCCGCGGCGATCTCTTTTTTAATCAACTCAACTGAAGGGTCCTCCTCTACTATTACTGTCATGTTATAAAACAAATCGATGAACTCCCGAGTTTGCTCAGCGGTAGTATCTAAGTAATGCCCGAATAGATCATTTTGAAAATCTACTAAGTCCCAGATCGCTTCATCGGCATCACCCGGATCAACAAGCCCTGACGGCTCCCCCTGAAAATACAACCAAACCATGTACGCTGACGCTTCCTCGCAAGCCTCCTGATAAGGCAGATCCCAGTTTGCATACGGAGCCTGCGACGTAAACGGTACAGCAAGATTGAAAGTAAGTGGCAAAGCATCTTCATCGTCAGACGCGTCTTCTTGATCAACAATCCCCTCACCCTCACCCTCTCCTTCCCCATCATCAACAATAACCTCCGCTTCGCCAATATCCTCTATTGAATCCCCAGCCACATCTTCCACGTCGTCTGTCTCTTCCTCTACGATATCTTCAGGCGTATCCTCTGGCGCGTCATCAACAACCTCAAGATCCAATAGATCTGTAACCTCTTGATAACCGACTTCGTCTACATCTAAACGAATGTCTTCTTCGCTTGAGCCCGTCCACCACCAAAAACCACCAACAACCAAAAGTATAATAAGCAATTTAACTATTCCGCGGAGCATATACCTTGTTCGCTATCCCAGGTTGCGCCTGAGAAAATACAATAAAGTTCTTCGTCTGAAGTTTGATAATATTCACCACCCCGCATTTTCTGCACAATACCGAGTACAAGAGCTACTAGCAATACTGCCAACACTAAATATATCTTTGATCTTGTCAGTTCAGTTGATTTTGGTTTTCTCTTAAAGATTCCCATATATTTATTCGTGAAGGCTGTAGTTAGTCTGAGCGAGCGATCGTTCGGGCTGGCTATCTTCTTAGATCATTCGATGCATGCTGTAGACGAAAATGACAAAGGGTGACGAAACATAGTAGTGCTACGTTGAGGAACCATTGGACATTTGCAGACACAGCAGGCGCGAATGAGGCAAGGATATAGTTAGTCTGAACGATCACCTACCGCCCAATTCCGCAGCAACCACGTAGCACGAACATCGTCCTCGTTATAATCAATCGTATCTTGCAGCGCTTGTTCGTCTTTATTATCCAAAAACTCGTGATACCACACAACCGAATTCTGCCCAGAAGCCTCAGGATGACGCCAAGAAAATCCAAGATACTTTGCAACATCTTTAAGCGAATAGAATGACAACGGGAAGATCACACTCTCACGCAATCGAGGTAGCACATCTACCATACGTTCTTCGAACTGCTTTGCAATCCGATCTGGCACTCCGTACTTTACTCCCATTCGTCTAAATACATCCAACTCATACCAACCATAGTGATACATCCGAGCATCTGGATAATCATCAATGAAGAGCAAGAATTCCTGCCACATCCTACCCTCTTCCTCGGGAGTACGTGCCAAAAATGGAATATATTCTTCAACGTCACCGTTAATGCGTAGTACACCGATCAAATAATGTATGTCGCGTAATGGGTCGCTTTCAATATCAATCACTAGAACTACTCCATTCTCTGGCGGCAAATCAACAGGCCCTACAAAAATAACTTTGTTTTCTTTCAAAGATTCTGCCTGCTTCTGCAAAAATAGCGCACGGTCTTTTGTAACACCTGGAATCGCTTTGATCTGCTTTTCAGGAGCTTCCGCTAAATCAGTAACCGTATTTATAGACACTGCCTTAAGCGCATCCATCTCACTTCGCCATATACGATTAATAAGTGAAAGATGATCACATTCCTGAACTTCTTTGTGAAGTTTTTGGAACCACGGAGAATTCTTTGCAGCTGATGTTAAAAATGGTTCCGGCCGCTCACCGTCAACGATCCTCTCAATGTCATCAAGAGTAAGACGATAGTTCGCGTACACCTCATCGATTAAATAACCCTCAACAACTCGATCAGCTCGCATCACATAACCTTGTACAGGTCGCAGTCCCTGAATCTCTTTTAATATATCTGCGTAAAAAGCTCCTTGGAATCTATATTCATCCTTAAGATGGCGAGATCGTTTAATGTCGCATGCAACATAATAATAATCTCCCAGTTTAGAATCACCCTCAACACGCTCTAGAATATCTGGCTGTGCTACATGACGGCCATGCATAAGAACGCCACGATAGATAGTCTCGACCCCTTTCGCCATGAGCTCAAGGGTTTTTACAGAAGCTTCATCCAAATCAGGCAAATCGACCTCCTCTACTTTTCTATCCGAAAGTAGGATGCGAGCCTGTTCTTTTATCAAGCCCTCGTCTTGAAGCAGTTTAATGAGTGGCACGCGGATATCTTCACCCTCCTGTGCTTCGTGATACAACCACGTTGGACACTTCATGTACTGATAAAAGGCGTGCTGGGTAATACGTTTTGACATAGGCACATTATAACAGACCAAGCGAAAACACGTGCAAATCTCGCCCACCGCCAGCAATACGCAACCCGGTTGCGTATTTATCTGAAAACCAGAAACCGCCCACACCACGAGGGATGCAGACGGTAACGATGAGCCCAGGCGGGCTAGAGAAACAGGTGAACTCGGACGAAGGTCTCGGACGCCGCACCGTCTTCCGCAAAGCGGACGCGCACAGTCGTATCGAGGCCAAAGTATCCGGACTCAGACCGCAGAAGGATGTTCGGACCAGCTCCCACGCTGCTCGTCGCAGCAAAGTCGGTCAAGCCGCCATAGCCCTCGTACTCGGCGCCGATGTGAATATAGTCCGTGAGCTTGCGCTCCCACTGGCCGAAAGCATAGAAAGACCAGCTCTGCGGCTGAACTTCGAAATCGAACCAGCCGTAGCTGCTCTCGACATTGGGGTACAAGCGCAGTGCCGTGATGACCTCGTTGCTTCCGAAAGCATATCCTACTGTCGGTCGCACGCCCATCCACTCAGGGCCAAGGCCCGTAAGCTCGATTACCGCTACTGGCGTGAGTCCGTCACTAGTCTTCGCCAGATTGGGGCTCAGAATCGCATGAGGAGCGAGCCCAATGTTCTCGGTCAGCGGAACGCTTGAGTGAATCAACAGCCGAAAACCGGCTTCCGGCAACGCATACGCGGGGGCACCCCACATAGCGAAGGCCGCCAAAATGAACGCCATCAAACCGTGTACTCGATGCATGATCCCTCCCGGGTGTGAGTTGCAAGGAGAGATGAACTTAGCACTTTTCCCCCTTTTGTCAACCCTACAAACCCCTACCAACAATACGCAACCCGGTTGCGTATATACCGCAAAACTAGAAACCGCCCGCGCCATATAGGCACGAGCGGCTTTTCTTTTCTATTTCTTCTGATTTGCCGGCAACTACTTACCAGCAACGACCTTCTCTTCAATAGCCACTGTAGTCATAACATCACCAACGGCAATAGCGTCAACAACATCCATACCTTCAGTAACCTCTCCGAAAATTGTGTAAAGATGAGGTAGCGCAACGTCATCCAACATCACGAAAAACTGACTTCCGTTTGTATTTGGACCTGCGTTTGCCATAGCAACCGTTCCACGAGTGTACTCACGGTCGTCTCCAAGCTCATCTGCGAACTTGTACCCCGGACCACCTGTACCTGTTCCGTTTGGATCTCCACCTTGGATTACAAATCCTTCTTCACGACGGTGGAATGTCAAACCATCATAGTACCCTTCACCTGCAAGGTATACGAAGTTAGAAACTGTATTAGGTGCTGTGTCTGCAAATAATGTAAACACGATGTCTCCCTTATCTGTTGTAAGGCGAATCTGCTTACCTTCGATCTGATCTGCAGCGAGTGTACCTGGAAATTCGTATGTCATAGTTTCGTTTTGAGTTGAATCATCTTGTGTATCTTCTTGCGTCCCCTCTACTACCTCAGTGTCTTCCTGTGTTTCGTCAACAGCAGTAGAACACCCTCCTCCAACGAGCATAAGCCCGACAAATGCGTATGTGAATTTATTCATAGAATGGCAGCTTACACTATTTTTAGGAAAAACAAAAATGTGATTTTCACCACATTTCCGTCAAATAATTACTTTACTTGTGTCTGCAAATGAGAGATCTCGGCAGCCTGATTATTCAATGCCCACACACTTGTTACAAGGACAGCTGATAGCGAGAACACTAGAATCAACAGCATACTTACCAACTCAATACTACCTACTGGCAGATGATCGCAGCTTCCACATGATGCCGGCGCTGACGGAACTGGCTCTGGTGTATCGTTTACCGGAGCAACCGACATTCGCTTCTTTTTACATGCGCGAACATGTGATGATAGGCCTCCAGCGCTCTTGGCCTTGAAAGAACAGTGTGTACAATTAGACATAGAAATCCCCCTAATGAACGCTTATATTTGGACCATTTTCAGTTTCCAGCTGTGCTCCTCAACAACGTACCAATGGGTACGCTTTTCTACGGTGCTCGCTGCGCACCGAAACTGATCTCAAATGTAAACGTTCTAAATTTATATTAAGATGTTCAAATTATAACACAGGTTCTAAAATGGCCCCTTCACCACACCCATACTCATCCACAACCCACTCTCCAACAAAGCGAAATTCGACTAAAGTCTCTACATCATCAACAAGTACACGAACTGAATGATCCAACTCAGAGCGCTCGTGAACATTACCGTGTCCGATCACACCGCTACAACCTCCAATTTCATCCTTTTGCTTAACACGCAGTACAAATCCGTCATCTCCAACTACACCAACGGCTATCTCATACCCAACAGCATTTAACGGAGCCATAGCCAAAAGCTCGTCGTACTTAGATACAAAATCTGGAACTTCTATTTCTGTTTGTGGGAATAAGCCAAAGCCTCCAAGACGTGTAGTCACCGAGAAAACAATCTCATCGTTCGTTTGAGTGTCCACCTCAACCGGCTCCCACATATCAATATCTGCATTCCACCAATATAGTAAATATCCCTGCGCTCCAGCGGAGACGAGATCGAATGTAATCGTGTACGGCTCATCTACATGTGTAAATTCAGGTCCGATACTGTATCGAAGTGGGTTTGTAGATGTTATAGAAATCGGCTGCTGCTCAAGCCACTCACCCGTCACCGTCACAACACCGTCGGAGCTCACCGCAACAGAATCCTCAGGTTCAGACACGAAAATAAAACTAATCGAAATAATCGCAATCAAAACAATCGCAACAATAGAAAAAACCTCCTTAAGCTTTACTGAGTTCATATTGTAATTATAGCAGAAAAGCAAGACACCGGTGCACTCTGCAAACCACGAGGGGTTCAAAGAGCGCACCGGCGCAGGATTCGGTTGACGCGGCAGGAGACTTCGCTGTGATTTCCGTTAGGCTCATTGAGTGCCAGAGGAGGGACATTGCCCAGCGGTCCGCCTTGCGTATGTCTTACCGAAAAGATTGATATGGAGAACATATCTCAGCAAAAGTCTTCTTCGAATCAGTCCGAAAACTTCTTTTAAGATATACCCTCTAAATGAAAGAACGACGTTATACTATTACGATTCAGAACTGTTGTCAACAGCCCCTTTCTTCTCTGTACGCTCCCAAGACACCTCATCCCGCCCAAACTGACCATAAGTAGCTAACGCCTGGTATACGGGCTTTTGAAGATCCAACCTCTCAACAATTGCTTCTGGCCGAAAATCAAACTCTTCCTTTACAAGTTCGCTCAAATCTTCTCCCTTTCCAGTCTTCACCTCAAGGCAAACAGGCTCCGAACGCCCGATAGCATAGCTTGCGTGAACAAGAACATTACCGGCAAGACCACGTGCAACAAGCTGCTTTGCAACATGGCGCGACATATACGTCGCAGCACGACTAGGTCGCAACGGGTCACGCCCAATGAACGCCGCTCCACCATATGGCAATAATCCACCATATGTATCTGACAAAACTTTCCGTCCAGACGCACCCGCACTTGCCATGAACCCTCCAGTCTCAAAAGATCCAGATGAGTTAATAAACACCTGCACCCCATCAGTTGCACCCAAGATAGGTTCAATAGCTTGTGATAAAATTGCAGACTGGATTTGAGGCTGCTGAATCTCTCTTGTATGTTGAACGAGTAATGTAACGGCAACCACTCGCTCGCCATCCATAGTCAGCTGAATCTTTCCATCAGGTTTCAAAAAACTAAACATCGGATCATGCTTGCGCAGATCATCTACACGACGCGCCAAGGAACTCGCGTACACCAACGAACGCGGAAGCATCTCTCGCGTTTCCTTCGTAGCATACCCATATACAACACATGTACCCTGAGCCCCTCCGCTTACAATTCGTCTTGCCAAGTCCTCGCTCGGACGTTCGATATTTATAAAAGGCTCCAGATCATCCGTGTAACCGATTTCTTTATATACTTTTTTTGCAATTGATGAGGCATCAAAGTCAGCCTTAGAGTCAACAGTTCCAGCGATCATCAACATACCGTGTGAACCGCATGCCTTAAGGCTTACGCGACTCTTGGGATCGCGACGCAAATATTCGTCGAGAAGAGCCTCGACGATCTGATCACACACCTTATCTGGATGCCCGGCAAGCGGGACTTCAACTGTCTTTAACATTTTTCAAGATAGTGGTTAGTTCGGAAGATTATCATTCCAAACATCTTGGGTCAATAAAGGCTGTAAAAATAAGCTTATAATTTACTTATCCACATCCTTGAGCTTGTGTTCGGTTTTTGTTCGTGTAGAATAAGAACAGATGGCGAACGTACTTCCTAAATAAAAATGAAAGATATTTATTTCAGATGCTCGAATCATTCTAAAATGATACCGGATGTATCATGAGGAATGGCGAGAGATATATGAGATCAATATAATCAATTTTAGGCAGGGATGACGTCCGGCGTCTGTTCTACAACAGATGGCGAACGTCGCTAAACGCGGGAATGACGACGAAGTGTCGTGGGGGCCCTGCAAAAAACAAGATTGTCCAAATGTATTTGTACTAAGTATATGTCACAATTACCCCCTCTTACAAAACGGCAACGTGAAATCCTTAATTTCATCGAGGGGTTCATTAAAGGGCAAGGTTATACTCCATCCTATCGAGAGATAGCAAACGGACTAGGCCTATCTTCCCCGTCGACTGTATGTCAGCACATAAAAGCTTTATGTGAAAAAGGTGTCATTAACACCTGTGACGACGGAAGTGCGCGCTCGATTGAACTCGTTGACTGTAATGAAGAAGTTTCACCGATGAGCATCATGCTCCCTCTGTCCGGAATCATCACAGCCGGTGAACCGATTGAAGCAATAGAGGAAAATGAAGCTATAGCTCTTCCAGCTAACTTCGTAGTTGATGCCGAAAATTCCTATGTGCTAAAAGTGAAAGGTCGGTCCATGATTGAAGATGGAATCTTTGACGGAGATTACGTAGTAATAGAGCGCAATCCATCACCAAAAAATGGAGATGTAGTAGTTGCCCTTCTAGACAATCAATATGTGACACTAAAACGTTTCTATCGCGAAGCGAAGCACATCAGGCTTCAACCGGCGAACAGCACGATGGATCCAATAATAGTAAAAGGAAATGTAAATATTCAAGGAGTCGTCCGAGCTGTCATACGACAATTCGGAATGAGATAGAACAATTTAACGATCCCCAGCGCTCTCACTAGAAGATAGACGGCATCAATAGATGTAATCCTCGTTTACCTTCTGGGGAGAAGAGCTGTAGGGATCCAGCTCTTCATTACCTCGGATGTAATATAAGAGAAGAAAACACCTGGTCTCCTCCTCCAGGTGTTTTCTTTGTCAAAAAATAACCAGTCTATAAACATATAACCATCTCTCCTATGTCTGCACTCTCCCTCCGACACTACAAGTCCACATACGCGTACCGATCAAACAAGATAGATCGACATCTTAAAGACTTTCATAAAACAATTCGTACACGCCTTTCGCGACGACGTCTCAAAAAACAACTACGCTCCCTTCGTACTGATTAATTTACGACTATCTCAGCCTATGCATACGTTCTTAAATGACCCCGTTGACGTAACTGTGGATTTCGCCAACAAACGAATACAGCCACTTAGCATACGCTGGGACGGAAAAACGTACGCAATGAAAACCGTAAACCTCGTTCACGGCGCACGTGAAGGGTCAAAAAGAATCTTCTACTTCTCCGTATCAGACCAAACGAACTTCATGAAACTACGTCTTGATACAGAAACACTAGAATGGCGTCTGATAGAACTTTATACAGATTAAGAACTCTTCTTACTATCTCCACCAAACCTACGCTCGCGACTCATATAAGAATCAATCGCCTTGTCCAGCTCCTCCTCATTAAAATCAGGCCAATGACAGTTGGCAAAATAATATTCACTATATGCACCAGTCCACAAAAGGTACCCAGACAACCTTTGTTCTCCAGATGTTCTAATAATTAAATCTGGTTTTGACATCCTCTCCGACCACAGATAAGAAGAAAACTTTTCTTCATCTAACGTATCTGGGTCAATCCCCTCTCGCAAACAACGTTTAACGCCCTCAATAATCTCTGGACGACCACCGTAATTAAACAAAATATTCATTACTCCAGACTTTGCATTTAGCGTCTTCTCTTCAGCTAACTCAATACCGGTTCGTAACTTATCAGATAAATCTTCACGGTGACCAACTACTACAATACGAACGTCACGTTTTATAAACTCATCAAGTTCGTCAACTATGAGCGTTTCCATGAGACGCATTAAATAGCCGACCTCTTCTTTTGTACGCTTCCAGTTCTCTGTTGAAAAAGCCCATACACTAACCTCTTTAACGTCACGCCCCACACACCAATCAAAGACATCCCTAAGTCTTGCATAACCTCTCCTATGACCTTCAAGGGACGGCAGGTTGTGCTCACGCGCCCAACGACGGTTTCCATCCGGAATGATTGCAATGTGGTTAAGCTCAGACATAAAACGATTCTAATAATAAATGGGGCTGCGACGCGGTCCTAAAAACACTACCATGAACAAAATCATCCTGCATCTAGATTTCAATTCCTACTTCGCTTCTGTAGAACAACAAGCGAACCCTTTTCTCCGTGGTAAGGCTGTAGCAGTTGGCGGAAAAGGTAGAGGGTCACAACTAGAACGAACTGTTATTACAACGGCCTCACGACAAGCAAAAGACATAGGCATCAAGACTGCAATGTCTAGCATCGAAGCAAAGCGCCTTGTACCAAATCTTAAAATCGTATCCGGTGACCCCAAGAAGTACAGTGAAATTACAAAGCGATTCTTATCTATCTTAAAACGTCACTGCGATGTAGTTGAACAGTTCAGCACAGATGAAGCCTTTGGTGAATTGACCTATGCCGCAGGCGACTATTTTGGCGCAACGATGATTGCACAAATAATACGAGCAGAAATAGCTGAAGAGTGCGGAGAATACTGCACGGTATCAATTGGTATCGCCCCTAACAAGTTAGTTGCAAAACTAGCTTGTGAGTCACAAAAACCAAATGGTCTTACTGTAATTCCACCAGACAAAGTAAGCGCTTTCGTTGCGACACAACCCCTCTCTGCCATATGCGGAATCGGTCCACGTATAGAAAGCCGTCTTGCAAACATTGGCGTTACGTCAGTGCTAACTTTGCGAAAAATTTCATTGGAAAATCTTAGGCATGAATTTAAATCCTACGGCGACTGGCTGTATGCTGCAGCACGCGGCATTGGAGACGACGTAGTAGTTGACGGCAAGGAAGCCCCTAAAACAATCGGCCATTCCTACACATTCCCTCACGACCTTGTAAACGATGTTGAAATTCAAACGAATCTTCTAGCTCTATGTGACAAAGTTACTTGGCGAATGCGGCGCGACGGATTTATAGCTGGAAAAATAGGTATCTACGTACGCTACCAAGGTTTCTACGGTAGAGGCGCACAAAAGAATCTTTCAGAACCCTTCATGGACGGACTAGAGCTATTCTCTAATGCTTGGAAACTTCTAAGTACAATACGTAATAAAAATCTTCCAATCAGACTGCTCGGAGTTCGAGCTTCTGGCCTTATTAAAACAAACATCCCAGCACACCTCTTCCCTAAACAAAACAAAGTACACAAAACGCTCAAAGCTCTCGACACATTGCAAACACGTTATGGTGCAGGTGTTTGGATGCGAGCATCAACTATGAATACAAACTTCTACGAGCGAACAAGCGGCTGGCACTATGATCACGAAATCTAAAACTAACTATTATAATGAGGGTTATCTTTTAGAGACTGCTCGCTTCTCTCAACCGCAGCCTTCATATCACCATTATAGTGAGGATTCATCTTCATCTCCTTTACAAGTTCTTTGTTTGTTTTAGGATCTCTATCGCTATTTACGATCAAGATAATTCCAACTGGGATACCTATGATAATTCCTATTGTAGCTAAAAAACCTATCAGACCGAGTGCAACATTTACTATATTACCAATCAAAACAGCAAGCTCTGAACCACCGTTACCCCCACCTGCAACAGAAGAGAATACTAGATTCGATATTGCGTAGAGTGCCAGCGTCAATACGAGTACTGGAATAGGTGATGCTGCGAGTCCAATACCAAGCCATTTTTTTGTTTTTGCTTTCATACTATTTTATCGTTTTAGCTCCTCTTCAATCGCAAGCAACCTATTGTACTTTGACAGACGCTCTGACCGAGACAATGAACCAGTTTTAATGTACTCCGCGTTCACAGCAACAGCAATGTCTGCGATGGTTGTGTCAGCCGTCTCTCCTGATCTGTGAGATACAGAAATCTTGTACTTATTTCTCTGTGCAAGAGCAATAGCCGACATAGCCTCAGAAATTGTTCCAATTTGGTTAACTTTGATGAGGATTGCGTTAGCAGCCTTCATGTTAATACATTTCTGCAATCGCTCAACATTAGTCACAAGGAAGTCATCTCCAACTAGCGCAACCTTTTTACCTAGTCTTTTCTCAAGCTCGACCCATCCATCCCAATCATCCTGATCCAGACCATCCTCTAGGGAAACGATAGGATATTTCTTAACCCACTTTTCCCACATTGCAATCATTTGTTTTGTGGTGAGCTTTTTGTTCTCTCGCTTCAGCCAGTACTTTTTAGTTTTTGGGTCATAGATTTCTGACACAGCCGGGTCCATCGCAAGCATGACATCCTTTCCTGGTTTATAACCAGCTTTCTTAATGGCCTTCACTATCATCTTAAAAGCATCCTCGTTCTTTGCGAACCCAGCAGCATAACCACCCTCGTCCCCCTTCAAAGTAGAGTGCCCGGCAGCCTTTAGCAATCCTCCTAAAGCGTGGAATACCTCAGAACCGCAGCGAATCTTTTCTTTGAACTTCTTTTGCTGAGGAACGATCATGAACTCTTGAAAATCAAGGATCCAATCTGCATGAGCTCCACCGTTAAGTACGTTCATCGTTGGTGTTGGAAGACGATACTTTTTAAACGGAAACTCATACATTTCTCGTAAGTGCTGATACAGAGGAACCTTGCGATGATGTGCTCCGGCATGCGCGCAGGCCATTGATACACCTAAAATAGCGTTAGCACCGAGCTTATGTTTATTGACTGTACCATCAAGTAATCGCATAGCGTCATCAACCTTCTGCAGGTGCAAAACATCCATCCCATTGAGCTCTCTTGAGATTTTTGTGTTTACGTTTTTGATAGCTTTAAGAACACCTTTTCCGCCGTAACGTTTCTTATCCCCGTCACGCAACTCAAGAGCCTCATGAATCCCCGTTGACGCTCCTGACGGAACAGATGCAGATCCACGCGTTCCATCCCGCAACATTACTGTTACATTGAGCGTTGGATTTCCACGTGAATCTAAAATCTCATGTGCGTGGATGACGTCAATTGCTGATTTCATAGAATCCAATTTAACAAGCTACTTTTTTAAAACTTCTAGCCCTGGCATAGAGTCACCTGCCAAAAAAACAAGCATAGCGCCTCCTCCAGTCGACAAATGAGTAAACCCAGTCGCCAATTTTTTCTTTCGTAAAAAACTTACCGTATCACCCCCACCCAGAATCGTAACGGCCTTCTCCTGCTCGCTTATAGACCTTGCAATCGCAATAGTTCCAGCCTGCGCAACAGATTCCTCAACGATCCCCATCGTCCCATTCCAAATAACCGTATTTGCTCCATCGATATGTTGTGCATACTGGTCCCTCGTTTTTGGTCCTATATCAATTATTGCATCGCCTGGATCTACCTCGTCGGCCCAAAGTACTCGGGTGTCCTCCTCATTCCTTACTATCACATCAATTGGTAAAACCATTTTTCCACTAAAAAGTTTCAAAGCATGACGAGCCAATTTCAATTCAGCAGGATCAATTTCTTTACCGTTAATTTTCAGTGCGCGGCGTTCACGAGCAGCCTCAAGCGTTAGCGCCAAACCTCCACCGGTCAAAATAACATCCGCAGTTGGCGCAAGTCGTTCAAGTACCGGCATCTTTGTTGCAAGCTTCATTCCACCCATCACCAATACAAACTTCTTTTTTTGTTTTACAGACAAAGCCTTCACCTCCTCAACAACAAGTCTACCGGCATAGCTTGGAAGCAACTTTGTGATTGCATGCATTGAAGCGTGCTTACGATGTGAGTTCGCAAATGCATCGTTTATATAAATATCGGCCAAGGAAGCAAGTTCGCTCGCGAAAGTTTTGTCGTTTTCCCTTTCTCTTGGATCAAATCGAAGATTCTCAAGTATTATGACGTCACCAGACCTCGCATCATCAACAAAATCGTTAACTTCAGGACCTGCCACTCCCGGAGCAAGCAGCATCTTCACCTTCCCTATCCGATTAAACCATCGAACTGCAGGTGCCGCAGACAACTCATCAACCCGCTTGCCACCAGGCCGACCAAAATGAGCGCACACAATAACAATAGCTCCGCGTTTCGACAAAGCACGGATGTCATCTACAACCTTCTCCAATCTCCACGCGCCACCGGCAGGGATACGTCCCTTATGCAACGGAATATTCGCATCAATACGAACAAGGATCCGTTCGCCACGTTTCACCTTCGACAACGGTAAAGTACGAAACTTCATCATAACCTAACCGAATAGTGCCTTTGACCACCAACTCTGTTTTCTAATTCTCTGTGATGCCATTCCGTCTAATCCGAATACGTGCCCAACACCTCCAGACAAAAATAGAACAAAAATTAACAAGTAAATAATATGGTCATCAATCAGTCCATGTTCTGTATTTTGCTCGAACTGAGAGAAGTAGTACAGGAACATCATGATTGCTGCAAAGAAAGATGCAGGTCTAACAAGCAGCCCCAGTAGTAGAGCTGACCCGATTAAAATCAATCCCCAAACATTCAAAAAGTCTACTAATGGATTCCCGGCTAGTGATACAAACCAATCAGCCAGAGGTCCAGTTGACCCCTGCAGATATCCAGCAGCACTCCAATCACCTAACTTCGATACACCGGCGACGAGAAAAACTACACCCAGTGCTACTCGCAACACAGTAAGCCCGATCGAAAACCACATCTGATTTACCTGCTTGCAAAATCGATCGTAGACAGTATGTTTACGCATATTAAAAAGCTTTAGCTGTGAATAATGCGAGCTCTGCTAAACGGTTTGCATATCCCCATTCGTTGTCATACCAAGCTACGATCTTTACCAAATCTCCATCAACAATTCGTGTGAGCCCGAAGTCGACAATAGCTGAATGTGGATTTCCAACAAAGTCAGAAGAAACCAACGGCTCATCAGTCCAGTCCACAATACCCTTATAGCGAGGAGTCTTTACAGCTTTCTTCACAGCCTCATGAATCTTCTCAACTGTTGTTTTCTTTTTAAGCAGGAACGTAATATCCGAAAGTGACATTGTAGGAACCGGTACACGAATAGACAGTCCATCAAATTTATCTTTGAGCTGCGGCAGTGTTTCTGCCGTTGCAATAGCAGCACCAGTCGACGTTGGAATGATATTCACGGCAGCGGCACGAGCACGTCGCAGATCCTTATGAGGACCGTCAATCAAATTCTGAGTTGAGGTATACCCATGCACTGTTGTCATCAACGCCTTCTTCACGCCAAAGGCACTATCCATGATAGCGGTAACCGGAGCCACACAGTTGGTGGTACACGATGCGTTATTTACAACGCCAGCTTTTCCTTTTAGCTTTTTAAACCCAGCGTTTGCACCAAGTACATACGTTGGCACATGTCCGCCCTTTCCGGGAGCCGAAATAATTACACGCCGGGCACCAGCTTTCAGATGCGCACCAGCAGATTCTTCTGTTCTAAAAAATCCGGTTGATTCAATAACAATGTCAACACCCATTTTCTTCCATGGCAATAATGCCGGATCACGTTGGCTCAAGATAGGAATCTTCTTACCGCCAACTATAAGTGCAGTCTTCGTTGCACGTACAGACACATCCCATGTGCCGTAGTTAGTGTCGTACTTAAGCAAATGCGCGAGGGTCTTTGCATCCGTTAGGTCATTGATAGCGACGACATTAAATCCCTTCTTTCCCCAAGCCGCCTTAAACGTTGAACGACCTATACGACCGAAACCATTGATTGCAATCTTTGCCATAAAATTCAGCACCCTGCCGTAATAGACTGGGTAAAATAGAACAAATTATGACAAAATTATAACATATAGTTTTGAAATAGCGTCCAAACAAAAAAACAGCCCCGAAGGGCTGCTTTCTTTATCCAATTTGCAGTCTGGAAAATCCACTAATTCTCATGTTTTCTCCGAGTGAAGCAATTTTACTTTCAACTAGTTGCTGGATAGTCATATCTTCATCTTTGATGAACTTCTGTTCCAACAAACACATCTCTTCGTAATACTTCTCCAACTTCCCTGCCACGATCTTTTCAAGAATATCTGCCGGCTTACCAACATTCTGTTCTTTTACGATCTCAGTTTCTTTTGCAAGAACATTTTCTGGAACATCCTCGCGTGAAAGGTAGATCGGTGTCATTGCAACGATATGCATTGCAACGTCATTTGCAAACTCGATGAACGCTTCGTTGCGAGCAACAAAGTCAGTTTCGCACAAGATCTGAACCATAGATCCGATCTTTCCATTTCCATGACTGTAACAGTGAACGCGACCTTCTCCTGTTTCGCGATCAGCCTTCTTTGCGGCACGGGACGATCCTGCTTTTCGCAAGATGTCAGCTGCTTTCTCGAAATCTCCTTCTGCTTCCGTCAATGCCTTCTTTGCGTGCATCATTCCCACGCCAGTCATTTTTCGAAGCTTGTTTACGTCTGCGGCTGTAATAGGCATAAATTGAACTAATTGATTTGAGCCAGTTCATCTCGCTCGATTTATTTATTTTGTTTTCGCTGGAGTTTTTGCTGCGGCTTTAGTTTGCTTTGATCGTGCTACACCAACTTTCACTGCTTCCATAACAAGTTTACCCATGAGAGTAAGTGAGCTCATTGCGTCGTCGTTTCCTGGGATAACAACGTCCGCCAATGCAGGGCTAACGTTTGTATCACATAATCCGAAAACTTTAAGGCCTGTCTTGCTAGCTTCTGTAACGGCCGTCTTATCGTATCGCATATCAAATACGAATACAGCTTCCGGCAATCGTGTAAGAGTTGTAAGTCCACCAATCTTTTCGTCGAGCTCATCAATCTTACGATCAAACTGCAGCTGCTCAAGTTTTGTGTACTTTTTAAGCTCTCCCTTCTTACGCTTGTCGATAAGGTCGAGGTACTGCTTTACGAGCTTGTGAATTTCTTCGAAGTTCGTAAACGTTCCTCCAAGCCAACGTCCGCAAACGTATGGCATTCCACACTCAGTAGCGTACTTCTCAACCATGTCTTGTAC
The DNA here is from genome assembly GCA_018664485.1 of Candidatus Uhrbacteria bacterium. GTDB lineage: Bacteria > Patescibacteriota > Patescibacteriia > UBA9934 > UBA9934 > JABJOE01. The sequence goes on from JABJOE010000009.1 coordinate 191,610, forward strand.
CTGTGGCTTGGTACCAATAAGCATGATCTTTCCGCCCTTGGCTACGATCTCTTCGATCTCTGCCATAGCCTTCTCGAGCTGAGCACGAGTTTGTTCGATATCGATAACGTGCACGCCATTGCGAACGCCAAAGATGTACTGACGCATTGCAGGATGCCAACGCGATGTGCGATGGCCAAAGTGGACACCGGCCTTCAAGAGGTCGGTCAATGTAGGAAGTGGCATAATACTTTTCCTTTTAACTTCGGTTTGAACACATGGGCCCAAATTTCAATGAAATATGGGAGGAGTCACGTGCATCGCGCCAAACCTGATTGATAAAATAAGTCTTTGCGATGGCGAGAATATAGCGAAACTTGCTGATTTTGTCAATAAAGTAATGATATAAAATTAACTAGATGCAAAGACACCCTGATCGACCGCGCCCCTCATTGAGGGGGTTGGCCGATACAGGGGTCAAGAACGGATCTCAGTCGCTGTAGAGATCAAGTGGTCAGCACGCCCTAGGGCGTGGTCACGGTCAAGGTCATGTTGTGACCACCTTCGTAGTCGAAGTCCGTGACGGGTTCGCCGTTCCAGGTGAACCAGACATCGCTGCAGGTGTTCGTACCGTCGAAGTAGGCCGAATCACCCTGACTCGTACACAGCGACACCATATCGTCGGTGCTGCCGCTGGAGCCGTTGTCTGCATTGAACTCGACCACGGAAGTCACGGGCGCGTTGTAGCACGCACAAACCTCCTCCTCATCGGACGCCATCGCGACATAGCTGTCGCTCTGGTTGATCCACTGGGTGAAGTCGTAGCTGCCGGTGTCCCAGGCGTACAAGTACCAGGTTCCCGTGCTGCCCGCGATGGGCGTGCCGCACAGGTTGTGGTAGTCATAGTCTGGGTTGACGGTGCTGTCCGCATCGTTGCAGTCGTCGTAGCCGGCATAGTAGCCGTCGCCGTCGTCGTCGATGAGCTCACAGGTCAGATCGATGTCTGCGTCGTCGTCGTCGCAGTCCTCGTCGTCGCCGTCGAAGTCGCCGTCGCCGTCGATGTCACAGTCGGTCTCGGAAACGGAGGTCGAAGCCTCGTCTCCG
>JABJOE010000003.1 GCA_018664485.1 Candidatus Uhrbacteria bacterium
CTGACCAGTGGAACATGGCAATGCACCCGGAGTACGGCTTCGACACCATGGGTCCCCAGGGAGCTTCCAACGGCTACGGAGATTCTACTGGCGGAGGTGGTCAGTCTGCCTTCTGGGACTGGATTGACAGCCTTGGTGGTGGTGGCTGGGGGAAAGGTAGCGGCAGTCGTTGGAGCAAGTGCGACGACGGCACCTGGAAGCCCTCTGACCCCGCATGGGACAATAAGGACTTCTGTGCGACTGGTATCACAGCCGAGAGCGAAAGCCGTTACAGTCTGATTGACTGGACGATGGCCAACATGGCCCGCGCGATCAACCGGCCGATCTTCCTGGATGGAGCTGGCTACTTCCACATCGAGGACAACATCGTCGGAATCGCCACGGCAAACGGCGACTTCGTCATTGTCACCGTCAATCCGCTACCCGAATTCGGCGGATTCGCGGAGTTCAACTACGACGCAGACAATGTTCTCACGGAAGCGGAGATCTACATCACCCCGATGGACGACTTCCTCACCACACAGGTGATCGGCCACTTCTAATCTCAAGTTTGCGTGCCCAGCATGGGCGCGCATTCGAGACATAACCTGAGAATCACTCAGGTCGCTCAGACGCTCGGTCTCAAACCGGGCGTCTTTTGCTATCCAATTTATATTTTCAACTCAAATTCCCCACCCTCAAATACTCTCCCGTTTATTTGTACATCCACTTTATGTAATCCTGGATAAAGCTTTTTCGTAGTCATTATTCGAAGAGGGTGCTTCTTCTTAACTAGAATACTCTCGTCTGCCTTAATAGTTGTTTTACGAATTTTAAATACCTTTGGTCGTAGCGCACCGTTCTTTCCTCGGAAATGAACAATGTAATCAATCATCAGCTTTTCATCCGCATCAGATGACAGCGCAAACGAGAAATCTAAAGCTCCACCGATTAAAACTTCATCATTTTGTATTTGAAAATCATCAACATTCACTTTCGTGTCATGGCTATATCCAAGTAGCTCAAGTGCATAAGGACTACCCGCCTTTATGAGAGTCCTTAGAGAATGGCGTGTCAGATAGTCCATCTCTTTCTGGTTCTGTTTGTTTGATGACGTCCATCGCTTTAACGTTGATATAACAAGACCTGGATCATCTTTACTAATGTCGTTTAAATGATTAGCAACAGATCGCACCACGTAGCGAGTTTTATCAAAATACAGATTGTCTAAAATCTTTGATATTACCTCCCTATTGTCTAAGTGAACTTTTTGCGACCACGGTAGTCGTGGTCGTGACCCTTCACTTGCCAGTCGCCTGACGTGATAATTATCACTCAAGCTCCATTCGCTCATTTTATTTAGAGTTCGTTCTGGAAACTCGCGGATAAAAAACCGAATTGAGTCCTCAGCGCTAAAACGTTTAGTCATCTCTTGCAGTGCTGATAAAGAAATATCTACATACTGCTCTTCGCAGCCGTACGTAGCAACGAAGTCACTAAATGGCGCCAAAATAAAACTACCAAAGTCATCGTCAGTTTTCGTTGGATCACACTCTTCCGGTAAGGCGCGCAAAAGTATATTCAAAGCTTTCTCGTAATCCTGAGGCAAAAATTCGTGTAAACATTCACGCATCCACGCAATTCTCTGTTTAAGCTCAAGTTCCGGTAGCTTATCTATAACTTTCTTTAAAAAAGCAGTTTCATCAAAATCTGAATAAACACCTTTAATGAGACCAGAAACAAACCTGATCCTTTCAGGGTTAAATAATTGATCTTTTAGTAATATTTGATTTTCCATACTCACTAAAGATAGCAGCTAAACGCAAACGATGCACAAATTGACAATATAGCAGTTATATTAGAGAATCTTCTTACTTCAACCCAAACCGCAGAGACATGACATGCACCCACGAGAAGAAGTGAACGGTCCAGGTCCAACTGGTGGGATAATGAAGGTCCGACCGTCTGATTGGGCGTCGCTCAATGAGTGTAAGGTGAGGTATAAAAAAACTCTTGACAGAAGACCTCAACACATCACATTTCCAGATGGCACACGTTTTCGACGACTTCGATCAATGCGAGGCGAATACTTCTCAGTCTGGGTGACTGCGAATGACAGCATTCTTGTTGCGAGAAGTGCCACGAAATCCAGAGCAGTACGTACCCTATGCTGCTACCATGACGACAAGCTCATGGACATATTCAACATGACGATGGACCAGCTCCGTGATCTGATTACGCCACAATCGTAGACTGCACCCAAAGAGACCTCACTCGTGTCTCGCCATCTCGGGTGCGGTTTTCTTTTTGTTTCGAATTAGTCGTTCTTATTATTGTAAATTCTTGTTGCAAACCAAGTAGAGATTGGCACAAGTAAAATTAGTGCTGCGGTCCCAGCTAAAGTACGGACAAGCTCTTCTGCTATCATTTCTTCGTTTAAAAGGCGCATGAATCCCATATCTTCGCGTAAAGCGAACAGTAAGAAGATTGGAAGTGCTACACCCGCATATGTCAATACTAGTGTGTTAACTACAGATGCAATGTGATGGCGCCCTACTTGCATCCCCCGTTTAAACAACTCAGATGATGATAGTTTCGGATTAGCTTCATGGAGCTCAGCAACTGTTTCGGTCTGAGTTATAGCGATATCATCAAGCACACCGACTGCACCTAATATAATTCCGGCTAGAAGTAGTCCTGCCGGCAATTCAATTACATCGGTCGTGAAAAATAATAATGACGTTTCTTCAGAGCCGAGACCTGCAAGATGCGAAAATGAACATATTATGTTCTAGTACGTGTAGCATTATTTTAACGAAGACAAAAAGCCATCTGCCGAAAAATGTTTTAAATACGTACCACCAACGCCCTCCTCCTGTGCTTTTAAAAGCCTTACCTGTTCTTCACCCCAAGATGCTAGATCTAAATCAAATCTCTTAGCGAGCTTAGAGATTTCACTTAATGCCAATACGTCAGATTCGGGCTCACTCCATCCGTTTTCTAGCATTGATCCCCAAATATCTTCTACATGCTTATATGCAATAGACTTAAGAACTTCCGATTTAGCTAGATCATCTAATCTGCAAACTTTCTCACAATAGTCAGTAACCTCCACGAGGCCACTTACAGTATCCCCATCAGGTGTATTGTGAGCTTCTGACAGAATTAGTACCTCATCAAGTCTCTTTATGTACTCCTCAGATAATGTCCTGAGATAGATTACTCCATCAACATCTAAAACATCAAAACCACTCGCTACACCTTCAAACGCCGGCATTTCTCGATTCAGCTCCTGTTCAAGAAATTTATTCATGTCGGGAACAAACCCTTCCCCCAGAACTTCTTTTATTTTTTGACTGTCTAGGCCTGGATACTCAGATGACCAATACGATAACGAACTGACTGCTCCATTGACTACGTCAGACGAAGCTTCAGAAACTACAGCGTCCAAAATTTCCGGGTCCATTTTAAGATTGGCAATTTGGTCTTCGTTCGGCTCCGCAAATGCTCCTGTTGCCAATTTTTGTATATTTCTTACATCATAGTTGTGTGCAGGTCCATGAATCGCATTTTCAATATATAACCTTTTTGCAATTTCAATAATCTTGTTCCTCAATTCTTCTGACTCTGCTAAAAAAGCTATAGGCCTCTCATCATCCAAAATATGATCACGCTCTGGATCTTCTCCAATATTCTCTTTCCAAGCACTGTTGAGCTCTAAAACTTTATCAATCTTCAACCTGCTGCCCATTGAGTCAAGTAATGAGGTCCACCCAGGTAGAAAGGCAGATATATCATCCTCAGCTATTTGCCTCATCAACTCCCGATCTATATATTCAGAATCTATGTCACTTGATCGATCACCCTTCGCAATTTTTTTCAATTGACCCAAGGTACCGTCATATGCCCGTACCTGCATACGCCTAAGGGTATCCCTCCTTGTGTTTTCCTCTCTTTGCTCCCATGTTAGCTTCGGCCCTTCTTTCAAAGGTACTGATAAGTCACGATTTTGCTTCATAGCTCAATATTCTATATATGATAGTAAGATCATATTACCATTCGAATCTAAACAAAACAAAAATGACCATGTTGGCCATCTTTATCTGAAACGAGCGCTTTACGCTGCTGCAAATCTAGCCCTATTATCAACCATCCACTTCTCGTGCTCCTCTTTTGTTCCTTTTCCCATTACTTCTGCATGCATCTCTTTATAGTGAGGGTGAAGAGCCTTTGTCTAATCTTCAATCGTTTCACCCTCTGTTGCTACGACGACGACAGGCTCATGGGCATATTCAACATGTCGATGGACCAGCTCCGTGATCTGATTACGCCACAATCGTAGACTGCACCCAAAGAGACCTCACTCGTGTCTCGCCATCTCGGGTGCGGTTTTCTTTTAAATATATCTACAAACAAAAAGCTCCAGGAACATTACGCACCCGGAGCTTTAAATTTTCTACTGACAATTAGAGTTCCGTCCGGACCCACCGAAGAAAACATGGTTACCCCAACTACCAGATGGTGCGAATACATTCTGACCATAACATTGAGGATCTGAAGACCAGCCACTTACAGACGTTCCGTATGACAAATCCCATGAGTCAGTGACATATGTAATATTTCGCACGTAAGCAGCATACCTGAAGCCACTTGAAGGCCAGTAACCACTACCCATGTCAGTTCTTGTATGTCTTGATCCGGGATGAGCATCACTGATCTCACCTCCAGCATCGAAGGTTGCAGCACCATCTTTAATTCCTGCTGGACCATTGTCATATGAGCTAGCAGGGTAATAACCGATAGCGTCATCATCAAGGAATACCCACCAGTTATTTGAAGTATCTTGCATTATCCAATATAGACTTGTGTACTGAGCCCCACCCGCTCTACTTGTATCAGCGTATTTGGCACCAAGTGGAATTGAGCTATTCGTCTGAACGAAAGCACCACACATAGTATTGTAACAGTCCGAACCATCTCTAAATGAGAATATAAACAAACGAGTTTCGTATGATCCCCAGTGCATGTATGGTGCAACGTGCCATCCCATCTCAATACTTTCAAAACCGTCGCTACCATCTGAATACGCCCACAATTGAGAAAGTGAAAATTCGTACCAGTGATGAACAAACGGGTTTTGAATGTTGAAATATGCGAAAATTCCACGCCCCTCATGATCATCCTCATCTGAATCATAATCATTGGTAGCAAAAGCGTATTCATGTTCATATCCATCTCCAATTGCAGTAGGATCTACATCGTCAATATCAAATTCCTCGCCGTAGTTTGGATATTTATTAAATGCATCATCGAAAGACTCAAATTGGACCAAGTATGTAAGTGTAACGCGTTGCATAGGAAATGTTCCAGCCTCACAATACATCTGCAAACCATTTGAATCTACGTTATCTTCTCGTAATGCGAGAGCATTAACCTCCAGCACAACTTCACCCTCTGTATTTTCTGAGTCTTTAATGTAGGAGTCAATGTCAATCCCTTCTGGCTCAGTAAGGAGATCTGCTGAACTCAGGTCATTCATCGTCAGACCAGGTTGAGATTCGACCGTAACACAATCATACTTAACACCCTCTTCAAGAAAGAAGCTGTGTTTTGATTCAACTCCTTTATAGTAACCTAAAATGTATTCTCTCATTTTTTCGAACTCCTCTTTTGATTTCACTCTGTAAATAGAGAGAGGTTCAAAACTTGAGATCTCTACTTCCTCAACATAATCTAAAAACTCTTCAATTGTGTATTGATTCTCAAAATCAGGAATCTCAAATTGTCTTGCCTCTGGGTTTACGTCCTGTATATTTTCCTCAGAAACACCACCAAGAAGTATCGCCGGCAATATAACGAGAGGGGTAAGAATTGATGAAATAGTCATAGTATATTTTTAATAAGTCACACGAACTTAGCAGAATTTAAGTTTTTTGTCAATGGTAGTAACGTGTTTCTTGAGCTTCAAATTCGAAATTTCTTTTTAAAATGGATAGCCCCCGCACTAATGAAAGCGCGGGGGCTCGGAGAAGATGTTCTAGTAGCCAGAGGGTCGGGGGAAGTGGCATTCCTTTTTAAACTCAGCCACGGACCGATCAAAGAGACGCGGTAGCGCTTTGATAGGGACTGCGGAGACTACCTACCAGTGGCTTGCCGGCTGTAACCGGTCGTCACAGGATGAGATCTAGATCTCCTGACTACGAGAACAACGAGACTATATAATCACGAAAGTCTTTCTTTGTAAATAGATAGACCCCGCACCTGTGAAGGCGGGGGTCTCGGAGAGGTGGTCCTCGATAAGTTTACCGTCAGCACCCGGTTTGGTGAGTCTGATGCTTTTATCGGTCTATGTACTTCCACTTTTGTCTCATTTGCTCTAGCACATGTGGTTGTAGGAGATGGGCTTCCTTGAACGATGGCGAGCGTCGACTAGGCTTCAATAAATAGACTTTGACTAATGGTTAATCACGAGAACAACAAAAGCACCTAACCATAGCTAGGTGCTTTTGTAAAGGTTATCGGCTATATGCAGCCTACTTCGATGTCAATATTTCACCAGCATCACCGTGCTGTACGGCCCATGAAAACCACATTTCAAAGTAGAATGGAATGATCTCGCCTGTTTCATCCCACACGGATAATTCCCCATCTGTTTTTACAATCTCAATATCTTCGCCGCCCACTGAATACACGTACGTTTCACCATCCCTAATTTCAAGCCAAGGAGTAGAGACCGGTAGATCATCAACGTAGAAAGCGACCATTATGGTCTTTGATGAAAACTGGTCATCAAGTGAGCTTGGTGCAAAGAGAAAATCGTCACTTTCGCCATATCCAGAATATGGATTCGCATCGTAGTCTCGGAGATAACCGGTATCATCGCTCAGAATTAATGCGTCCGGATACATCTCTTTAACATCACCGACTGTCATTAACTGAAATTCAACTAAATCTAGTTTGCTTCCAGTTAATTCACCAGCAATAGCTACACCTGTACTTTGTTGCCAAAGCGATTCTGTCTCACGGTCGTACATAACCATATTGCTCTCGATCAAGAACCCGCTAACACCGAACTCCAGTTCCTGCTCTGAGATAGACCGACTGTACACCACTGCAGATCCACAAAGCGGACAGAAAGTCACAGCAACCGGCTCACCATTAACGCTGTCATTTACAATTTCATGCCAGTTTAGAATATTGTATGGGTACACCTTTTTCTGACCTCCGTCATCCATGACAATCGCCAAAACCGAATCCTGTGAGGCCGAGTTCTCTATAGAGATAAACTCTGGATCAGTTAGTGCTGGGATTCCGTCTTTGCCAGGCCCACCAGAGAGTGCCAGTTCTACTGAAGGATCAGTGCGAGACCAATCTGTATTTGGAAATGACCGCATCAATAAACTTGGAACCTCTACAGTCTCTTTATCATCTATCTCATCCTCTACTGAATCCAATGAATCAATTAGTTTCTCCTCGAATTCTATTGTAGCTCCATAACCTGAATCTAGGATCTTCGTTTCAATCCGCTTGTCATATCCAGTAAGAATTGCAAGACCAACTAAAACTATTAACAATCCAAGTAATTTCTTAGTCCATGAAGCGGCCTTTGCATGTTTTGAAATACTACCAACAAGTCTTTGCCCTAGGAATGCAATTAGAAGAAGTGCTAGTGCCAAGCCGGCCGTATATCCAAGAAGATAAACGAAACCTTGTGCAAAACTTGCAGGAAGGACGGTCGCGATTATAAACAAGTAGGTTGGGCTACACGAAGAGAATACAGGTCCCAAAGCGAGTCCTACAGCTATGTCTCCCGCAAAAGACTTTTGTACATGACCTTTCTGCAATGATTTCTCACCGGAACGTTGAAGTTTTCCCAAGAGCGGCAACCTTGCCCATACGCCAGGAAAGAGTAACGCCAGTCCAGCTAATATGATAATTACACCAGATGCAGTCGTCCAGGTGCTCGTAGGGATATCAATCAACAACGTTGAAGCTTTCAGAAGCAACGTAAACGCTATTACTGACAAGGATAACGATATGATCACAATGATAGATCGTCGCGACAGACCCTTCTGGCCCGGTTCTGCAGACCCAATCACGATCGGAAGGAACGGAAGTATACACGGTGCTACCACCGTGAGTACTCCAGCCAAGATTGAAATCAGAAAGAACAGCATACTATTTAATTGTCTCAAGAACTCCTGACAACGTAGATCCACCAGCCCACTTTGAAATAAGGTCACCGTTTTCGTCGACCTGTACAATCGTATGTTGAACCGTTACACCATACTTCTGGCGGAGTTCAGTTTCTGTATCGTAGTCAACCTGCAATATTACAACATCATCTGGGATACTTTGGATATTGGTATTGATATCTGACTCTAGCGTACGACATGATGGACACCAAGTTGCATGAAAGAATAGAACAACGTCGCCATCTACAGCTACCGACAGAAACTCTGGATCATAGTCTGCATAAAGTCCACCTACGGGAGCGATAAATTCATCTTCAGCACCGTCGCCATTTTCCAAGCTATCTTCTTCGACTTCGATAGCCTCACCGTCATCTTCGTCCATGTCATTTTCAACTTCGTGTTCATCCAATTCCGTTACTACAGCTTGATTGTCATCTGACGTATAACTTGTCGCTGAAAACATGTAAATTCCTGCGATCACGATTACTGCAACGATTAGAATAGTTGGTAGGTAGTTTTTCATAGTGAGATTAGCTATTAAGAATATTTACAAGTTTGAAAATTTGTTTAGCTTCTTTGTTCGACTCTGGCATATAGCAAATTGTTTGGCCATTACGTTTACCTTTCAAGATCTTCTTCAACGCTAGGTACTTCAGCGACTGTGACGCTAACGATTGAGAAATGCCAACACGATCTGCTATCTGATTTACACATAGTTCTGTTTTTGTGTTCATGAGCAGGTGCAGGATAGATAAACGGTTCTTGTTTGCCAGAACCTTCATCAATTCAATTTGTCCTTTAAGGTTTTTCATATTAGAAAAGTTTAATACCTTAATATGTTAACACGTCATTTGAATCGATGTTAGAAGTTATCTACAGGTAAATCAAAACAAGCCCCTCTGGCTTGTTTATACATTTGAAAAGTTGGTTTAGCTAATCCGAAGTGAGTCTTCAACCTTGTGATTACCAACCGTTGTTCTTTTTAGCGAGTAAAGAACAGCGCCGCAACCGTAATTTTGCCCCATCTTGTGCGCCAGTGCTCGGATATATGTTCCAGACGTAACTTCGATCGTACACTGAGCTAGCGTTAGATCGTTATCAGTCGTCAGTTTATTCCAACGCTTGATAATTTTATCCTGTCTAAAATTACCTCTAACTTTGATGATTCGATCAAGTACATCGCCTCTAACATTTTCTATCCGATCCTTATAAATTTCTACGTCAGAGATTTTCATTACCGACATCTTTTTGATCGGTATATCGATCTCATCAAGTTTTCCCTCGTTAGCCCAGTGATGCAATGGCTTCCCTTTCACCCTGTAAGAGGAATACGGTGGGAATTCTAGCTTGTGGAGTCCCATGAGCCTGTCTGAGACCTGTTCTTCGTTAATATTGGGTACTACGCCGCTCCGCTCTACTAACCCGAGGCAATCGTAAGTATCTGAAGTGAAACCAAACAGGAATTCTGCTTTGTAGGTTTTATCAAGATTCTGAAATTCATCCTTTGAATATCGATCTTCCCCTGACAGTAAAATCATAACGCCCTCAGCCATAGGGTCCAAGCGGCCAGCAAACGTCATCGGTACCTCAATGTATTCAGGGAAACGCTTTTGAAATTCCGTGATTACATCGAGTGATGACCATCCCAAAGGTTTGTAGATGTTATGAATCGGCATGATATGAGGATAATGGAAATCTTAAAAAAAAGAAAACAAACCCCCGAGGACTTATTTATCTACTATCTCTAAGTTGTTCTTTTAGTGGATCAAAGTTAATCAAAAAAACATCTTCTTTTCCTACATGATCAATATTAACGACACCATTTAAATGATCTATTTCATGTTGAAGTAACCTTGCCCAAAAACCATCAAATTCTTTTTCATTCTCCAAACCTTTTTTATCAATAAACGAAATAGTGACTTCACTCGCCCTTTCAACATCACATGCGACTGGGCCACAACTCAAACAATTTTCCTTATACCAGTTTGTATTGACTGATGTAGATAATATCTTTGGGTTTATAAAATATTGAAATTCACCGTCTACAAAAGTAACAAAACAGCGATCGGGACTTCCAATTTGATTGGCGGCAAGCCCACGACCAACCCCTGTTAAGTCTCTAATTTTAGCCAACGCTATTTTCAAATTGCCACAAACCAGCAAAGATGTTTGATAGTTATCAAATACACACTTTCGTCTGAGAATATCACTACCTAGAATTGTTAAGTTCGGCACTTCTTTCGCTATTGAAAGGGACTTTTCTACTAGATTTAAGTAGTACTTATTCATATCGGCTTTCTATATTAACTTTCAACTTTGAAAGTACTGGATTCTTCAAATTACTTTCAAGTAAAGTGACTTTTGCGCTTGGGAAAATTAATTTTATGTAATCAATGATTTTAACAGGATCCTCACCGGCTGGTACAGCGAATCGAACACAACCTTTGTCATCCTGTGCATTCTCTATCAATATATTACGTGATAATTCTAGGCAGAACTTGCGTACACGTCCACGAAACATAACACCAGTCATTGAGTCGATATTAGGCTCAATGTGATACATGTCCCACTTTATCACCTCAATCATATTAAGCTTCCTCGAATCTCTTCCTATTTTCTGTCATCCACTTTTCCATGTCTTCTTTGGTCTTTCCTGAATCTTTCATAATGTCAGCATGAGCCTCCATGTAATGTGGCTTCAAAGCTTCCATCCATAGCTCAAAAGTCTCACCATCCGCTGTCTCTTCGCATAAATCGCATTTAAGTGTTTTCATAGATATATTCGTTGTAATTATTAAGATTATTTTAACTAGATTAACAAGGACCAGATAAGAAGCAGTACAATCACAATCGTAATAGCAATAAATGCTCGATGAGCAACGCTCTTCTTACCGTTTGTAAAAAATGTATAGACATGACCAGATATAAACAAAAGTACACCGGCTAGTATGAAGTCTGCTACACCCCAACTAACTTGGTCGGTAACTAGCGCGCCGAATAGCGGTAGCAGCAAAATAGCAACTGAGACAAGTAGAATGCGCAGTGAGTTTTTGTGATTCTTTATATTCATATGAATGCTATAATTCCCCAACCTCTAATTAAATGAGCTATACACTTTCTTCAAATATTCAATCCCCACCTCTTTGCCTTGAACGCCTTGCCCCTGCAACACAAAAGTAACTCCTGTTCCAATCTTCTCGAAGTCCTTGGAAAGTTTTAACAGACGATCATAGTGCTCCTCTGTAAAGGTTGCCTGTACACTAAATTCGATTTTTACGGATCCAATGTCTGTATCGTCAGAACTGCCTTGCGCTCCTAGGGCATCTTCCAAGCCCTCTGAATGAGCTGATAAACGCAGATTTTCTATTTTAGCTCCGTTGAGGGCCGCCTCACTAAATCTTCCCACTCTAACTAAATCAGCGGTTTTAATTTCCGATCTCGCAAAAGCATTTGTATTTATAGCATCCGCATTAAGATGGAAGGTACCTATTGTCGTGTTAGTTTTACCCACCGTGTCTGGAGTGGCAGGCCCCCAAATTTCTTTTGAGAGAATACCCTCTCCAACTTTTTTCTGATTCTTTAGCCCATTGGATGATCGACTTTTTTTATCAAGCGATATACTAAGCGCTTCAATGTCTGTTTTGTAGAAATAACTATCACTGAATGCTTTCTCCGGGCCAGATAATTGCACATTATCCAGACTCACTCCAGCAAGGTCTTGTGGCAAGATATGATCAAAACTAAATGACTTTACTGAACCGTTAATTATCTCTTTTGGGTTGAAAACCAAACGTGCGAATCTATTTTTGTTTTTACGCTCGGAATTTTCCATTGCAAAAGAAACTTTGTCGACGTCTGCGTTAAAAATAGACGGCTTTACTAGTATCGCTGTATCATCTGCATCTGAAAGGTAAATGTCTGGTCGAAAATAAAGATCAATCTCCGCCCCTTCTTTCCATGCCAACATATCCAAGTCATCTGGGAAATCCAACAAATTTCGAAATGATAGAGTTGGTACTTCTCTGTCTTTCCATGCAACAATGTCAATGGATTCCATTATTTCAAAGTAAATACCATCCGGCTCCAGTACTGTATCAATATCTTCTTGTAAAGGAACCTGATCCCCCGATAACTGAATATATGTAAGGTAAGTTTTATCACTCTCCGATCTATAGTCAGCTACGTCTAATACTGCATTGTGAATAGCTTCTTCTGTAACATTTGTGTAATTATACAGAGGATACTCAGAGCGGTATGTGCTAGCACTTATTTCATTAATGCTTCTTGGATTATTAATGTCCATCTCCTTGAGCAGCGTAAGCTCCATATGTTCTAGCTTATGTTCACCGCCACTCTGACCGCGCTCACTTACAACTAAAGGGTTAGATGACCCTCCGGAATACACACCCACTCCATAAACTGCATCGGATTTTGGAAAGGCTGAAATGCTATTACTTCCCATCAGAGTTAGTGAGTCGGAGAATGTTAACTCATTGGACTTATCCATCGATACACTGTCAGTGATTCCTTCATCTGAACTTACTTGTTGATTTTCAAAAGAATACAGTCCCTCCTTTGCAAGTAAAGACTTTACCGCTAGCTGCGTCACTTCATACGTTGGAATGTTAGACTGTTCATCCTCGGGCGCAAAAGTTATCTTACCACCTTCCAAAATAGCGATAGTTCCATCATGTTGATCTAGCACAACTCTTACATGTCCAGGACGAGGCTCCCCAGTCTCATCATCTACATATGCACCAAACAACTGCAACTTTACGTCACCTGAGCTTACAAGGTCCGGATAAACATCTTGAATTGCAGCCGATATAAACTTCTCACGTGCCTCACAGTTCCCCTCACCACTAACAAGTAAGTCGGACATAAATGACTCATCCTCCTCGTACTCTCCCTGTTCCTGAAGAATGTAGGTGATAACTCCATTTACATCATCACCATTTTCAATACGAGACCCTGCCTCCGCAAGGATCTCTTCGTATCGCTGCTTGGCTTGAGCAATAGTTTCTTCACTAACTCCACCCACCAACTCTTCCTGCTGGAAATACAGATCGCTCAAGTCAATATCCAAAACCTCACCCGACTCAATACTTGGCGCCATTTCCGACAATAACGTTTGCAAAGCAGCATCACTCTCTTGTGAGTTTGCTATGGATCGAGCTGTTCGAGGTAGATCCTGTACTTCATCGGCAATTCGTTCATGGAAAATACCACCCAAATGAAGTACCGCGCTGACCACAAGCGCCGCTTCAAGTCGATGGTTTTTCTTTGGGCTGATATCCCTTTTTTCTGGATTGAAAACTTGACCTTTCCTCTCTACCATATATATTCCAATATTTTTTCATCATTGTAACCCGGCCACTCAGCAACTACATCTTATATATTACAAATATACTTCAAACAACGCAATTACAGCATTATAAGTATCTCTCATCTGGTCAAAGCTAAGATCGTTACTTGATGCATGTAAAAAGCTTAGGCTATAGATATTGTTGAACTTTTTGAAAACAATATTGTAATAGGTGTGACCGGCCCGGGTTCTCAATTCCCAAACAGCAGGTTCATCTAATATAGTTTTGTAACCAGAATCTATCTGCTCACCGTATCCATAGTAAAAATATTCACAGGATACTTCATCGCAATTGCTTAAACCAGAATCATAATCGGATGCGTACACATCTATTGTTATGTTTCCAATACTCAATTCCGCAGGATTACCAACGTCCTCAAGTTCAAATCCAGGACTATGGTTCAGTTCCCAAGAGCTCGGATACGTTAACGTATATCCGTATGTATTGTTTGAATATTTTGACCACGATTCAATCGATGGCGCAACTTCTTCTGATACTGAAAAACTCATTTGTTCTTCAAGTAATCCTTCAAGTTCTGTAGAAAGTCCACGCTGGTAAAGGAAGATTACTAGCCCAATCGCTATCAAAACTGCAAACATTACTATTGTCGATGTATATTTTTTCATATCAAAATCTCTTCAATTTAGCTGTGAGCATGTCTATTTATCAGCATCACCGATAAACAATCGTAAACCACTGTTAGCGAATGCCATACTACGAGGCCCCGATGTTTGAGCGCCGAAATCAAATTCGTTTACAGAGAGTGTACCGTTCGGAACATCATATGCAACTGCAAATAACTGAGACGGGACGAGTAATATTACCAAAGTAAAAATGGCAACAAAAAAATTGATCTTTCGGATTTTCGGATGCATAAATATGTGAATTTTATACCCGCAGCATACATGATGACGTGCCCGGCTACCAAGGATAAGTCTTAATATCTATAGTTATTTGTTGTCCCGTCTGACCTTGGTATAAAGACGTGTTGCAATCAATGTTGAGATCGGAACAAGGAGAATCAATGCACCCGTTCCAGCTACAGTTCTGATCAATTCCTCAGCGATGATCTCCTCATTTAAGAAGCGAACTAGCCCCATATCGTCTCTAAGAGCAAAGAGAAGAAATACCGGCAATGCAACACCTGCATAAGCCAAGACAAGCGTATTTACTACTGAAGCGATATGGTGTTTACCGACAGACATTGCCTTTCTATATAGCTCCTTAGCTGAAAGGCTGGGGTTTGCATCATGAAGTTCAGAAACAGTTTCTGTCTGTGTAATTGCGATGTCATCAAGTACACCGACGGCACCCAATATGATTCCCGCCAACAGCAGACCTGAAGGAAGCTCAATTGCATCCGTAGTCAAGAACAATAATGCCGTCTCCTCGGAACCTAGCCCAGATAAACTCGCGAAGTGCACAAAAAGCGTTGAGAATAGCCACGCAAAAAATAAACCAATGAGTGTACTAATATAAGCGTAGAACGTTCGCTTGTTAAATCCATGTGTCAGAGGAAGGTTTACGAGCAGAATCAGAGCAGATCCGATTATGGTTATAAATACAGGGTCAGTACCGATAAGTATCTGCGGAACAATCAAGCCGAATAAGACTAAGCAAGTAATGGCAAGCCCAATGAGAGACATGACACCTCTCTTCCTTCCGATTGCAACTACGAGTAATGAGAATAGTCCTATAATCCAAAAGAGGATATTTGTGCGAACAACATCAACTAAAAATACGTCTGTTGTGCCATCGCTCCTAGTAAGTATCTGAAGTAGAACGCGCTGACCATCTTTTAGGTCATAACGAGTCTCCCCGAGCATGGACTCGGCGCTATCTACTATAAATACTTCCCCGCCGCCATCTACAGCTGTGAAAATAATATGTGTACCGTCACTGGTCTCCTCTATCAAGTCAATTGAATTAATAGTTGCTGTAATCTCAGTGCTCGATTGCGCATATACGTCCCCCGCAAAAAAGAACAGCGCTGCAAATATTAAAACGATATGGCAAGTCAGTTTCATACTATCGCATTATACCAGTTATCATATTTGTACTTGCAGTTTTTTGAACTTTCTACAGTAGTCTGTTCACAATTAGGAAAGGGTACATTTTACGGGGAAAGTCTATCAATTGCCGGGGAACGTTGAAGTCCAGGAACCGGTGGTTTCGGCGGGAACGAATCATTAGAAAAAGATGAACACCCAGCACCTAACAGGAGCATTCCACAGATTATAAATGCGATTGTCGTGAGCCTTGTATACATTGTTTCTCTATTTAATATCGCGCGCCTCCTGCAAGTTCTTTCTACCTAAGAGGATAGCTACAACTATTAATAAATTCGCGATTCCTATATATAGCGGGTACGCAAGTAACGTAAAACTTAAACTTCCGACAGCGAGTGTACCAAAGAACCCTGATACGCTGGACATAAACCAAGTCGACAACGTTTCACTTGCCGGCTCGTGATAACTTTTGATGAAAGTCAAAATACTTCCTATCGAATCAATACCGATAACAATGAACAGAGCGAATGCAGCCTCACTAGTTATGTACCAAATAATCAGACCAACGAAAGCAGCTATAAGAGCCGTTACGTCACGTTTTGTAAATCCTCCAACTCCATACTTAATAGAAAGAACAACGACAACAAAAACTGCGAATGTCTGCCCACCAGTCAACCAAAGAGAATCCGTTGCTCCTTTTGCGAATTGAGAGAAAAATGCGATGAACCCAAGTACTGCCCATATAAACCAGGACGCTCTTTTTGGCCTAGTTTTTCGTTGCAAAATACCTCTTACATACGGAACGATCATCAATATGCTGAGGAGAGCTGATATATATCCGAAAGTTTACAGTACCATAGTATGCTTAAAGTTTATCATGACTGGTTATGAGGTCCTACTCGTATCACCTAAATCATGTCGCTATATGAACCCTCGAGCAAATCGTTATCAGCGATTTCGAATTCGGAAAGATACTTATTGCATTGTTTTGTAAGGATCTCCGCGCCAATAGAGCCATCTTCATCAAGGGCTTCGATTTCCATGAAAGTTCCAAGGCCAACAACTTCATCTAGATGAAAAGTTACATTATCGATAGATAAGATTTCTCGCTTCTTATCAATAACTTTCCAAACACCATACGATGCGGCAAGAACAGCTTTTAGAGATTCACTCCTATCAGCATCATACGTAATAAAATTTGATTGTTTGGGCCCCGTACTATCTTCTCGAATGTAAAAAATAAGACTCATCTTATCGTTACACTCACGCAACTTCAATAAACCTTTCTCTGTCTTGAAATAAGTATCAACTTGATGCTTTATCCCATGAGAAAATGCGCCACTTACGCGAAGTACTGAACGAATCTCATCGTTCTTAGCTTTACTAGATCTTGCCTTGATTTCAATGTTAGTAGCTTTCATTTTAAGCTAGTTAGTTCCAAATATATAACCCTAACTAAATCGATCATTCAAATTTGAAGTCGTCGAACGAACTCGCGTCATCTGAATGATTCGAGGGCACAGGTAGCCCCTCTTGTTCCGTGCTGTCAAGATAGAGTTCTTCAACTTTCTCCCGAGCCCATTGAGTCTTACGAAGAAAAGTTAAACTTGATTTTATACTTGGACGATCAGTAAAACATTTTATCTTTATCATCCCGGACAACTCTTCCCACGTATATTTCTCAACCAAAGTTTCTAAGATTTTCTTGAGAGAAATACCATGCAATGGATTATTTGGCTGGGCGTTTATCTTTTTGTCGGCCATAGGTCGTGTTCAGTTTTCAAAATTTCACCAGATAATATCTAATGCCAACAAAACTTGATTTTATTCCTTTGAATCGGAATCCTGCTTAAAGATTTCTAATTGCTTTTTAAGTTCAAGCATCTTGAGTTCTCGACCAACGATAGCATCTGAAAACTTTTCTAATGCTTCGTTCTGCTTTACTAGAGACTCCTGAGATTTCATAAGCTCAGTATTTCGTAGTAGCAGCTCGTCTTGTGACCGCTTTAAATCTACAGTTCTTTCTTTAACACTCTCTTCAAGCCCTTTGTTAAGAGTAGCTAGTTGTTTATTCGCTTCAGCAAGCTCTTCTTTTGCTTTATTGAGCTCCAACACATTAGGGAGCCAGGTGATTGCCCACAATGCTAGGAAAATGAATCCCCCCAAGTAACCAACTACCTTTTCAAGAAATGCCTGTGTGCCCGTGTCTCCAATAACCACATACTTGCCGAGAGATTCAAAATTATCCGTAATGTCAATCAAACTAGCGAAAAGTAACAATCCAAAACCTACCATCAAGTAA
Source organism: Candidatus Uhrbacteria bacterium (assembly GCA_018664485.1). Taxonomy (GTDB): domain Bacteria; phylum Patescibacteriota; class Patescibacteriia; order UBA9934; family UBA9934; genus JABJOE01. The sequence goes on from JABJOE010000003.1 coordinate 17,852, forward strand.
TGCCAACCGCGTGTTGCCTTGAGATTATTCTTCTTGCTGGTGCGTAAAAGATAGAAGAAAAGAAATAACAGTGGAATGGCTCGAATGGTCTCAAGTATTAAATCGCTAAAATTTCCCATACTCAGAGATCATATTTATAATCTTATCTAAAAAAATTCTACCATGTAATTCGTGTTTAGTGATACTCATAGACGTCTAAAAAATTCAGCATGGTACGGCAGAGCGACATTAAGTCGTTAGTAACTCAGCTCGACTTATATATAAAAACAAAGCAAGCCCCATTAATCCTCCAATAGAAAATACAAGCATACTAACTATCGGAAAACTCTTTTTAATACATATTCTATAGAAACGATATATTGTTTTACTCGAGCGATCCTGAAGCTAAACTTCTATCTCATATGCATCCTGCCATTCGTAGGCAAATGGAGAGTATGAGAAACGATGAGACTGACTCAATGACCGAACAGGCATATTTTTGCCCGTGACAATTCTGTGCAGCTCTTCACGGTTCGAGAAAATAGCAGGATTGGTTGGAATCAATACTGACTCAGCCCCCATAGCTCTAGCTGCATCTCTCGCGAAATCCAACATTGCATCTGTAAGCTTCTGTGCATCAACTTCACGCAGAGCTGTCATATTTGGATTGATTCCGGGTAGCGATAAATATGTCTTACTATCATCGCGGACTATTTCAAAGTGCATGCCGCCACGTGCGATACCATCATCGGCAAACAATACAACATTCATGAATTCCCTCTTGTTCCACAGCTTGTCGTCAACAGCTACACAGACCCCCATATTCATGCCCGCTGCAGCATGCAATTTCTTTTTTGTAATTTCGAACTGCAGCTTTCTTTCCTCCCCGCCCTCCGCACCTTCAATGAAATCCCACTTGGCCATTTCATGCTTCATTCCATCAGCATCACCGCCCAAAATCTTAGATACAATAATCGGAGAGAGTTTTCCAGCCTGATTTCCAGTACCTGTTGAGCCTTGCAATAGCTCTTTGACGTAATTATCAATATCAACACCTGGATTCTCTGAATCTGCGTTTTCAAATAAGTCCCTGAATGTTCCCAGCACATCACCCTCAACGCTTATACCTACTCGCTCCAATATACCCTTAATACGCTCAGTCTTCTTATGATCTGACATATTCGCACTTCGAAGCATGCCTGTGATCGCGCCAGAGATGCTTTTACGCGCTTTAGGTTTAACATCACGTCTTGTAGCAGCTAAAACTTCTAGGTCAAATTTTTCAGCGTTTGTTTCTCTGTAGGCCTTTAAAGCTGTGTCTATCGTATCTCTCAACGCATCTTTCGCCCACTCCGTCATTCTCGCCCCCTCCTCACGTCCTGTGACGAAATCTGGCAACTTAGCACCACCGCGTGAAAGATATAGAGCATAAAGGTCTCGGAGTGATTCGATCGTTTTCGTTGAGTTGGATCGTTTTAATAGATTAACCATTTCACGACCAATATCTACCAACTTCTCCTGATCTAGCAAAAATTCATCTGGTTTAATATCTTCACGAGTTTCTGTAATGATCTTCTTATCATTTATGTCAGATACAACCTCACTCATACGGCCCCAAGGCTTCGTACTAAATTCCTTACCTTCTTCAAGCTCCCAATTACCAAGTGAAAACGAAACCTCACGACCTTGCAGGGCTTCAAATTCGTAAGGAACATCATCCTGCCGATTTTTTCTCCTTTCTATTAATACGGAATATTCTTCACGCGACACCCCAAGAGCTGGAGGAAATACATGCACTAAAAGAGCCTTAGTCTCCTCGTCGAATTCATCTTCAGGTAATTCACCTAACCGAATATTGTCTATTTTTGCTCTAACTTCTTCTAAAAGCTCAGCCGCGATCTCATCATGATCGCCCCTTTCATACACCCTACGCTCATAATCCTCAAAAATTTCAGGTACCCAGGGAAGCCCAGAATCGATATATGGAAGAAGTAACTTTTCTTCCATAAGACTTTTTTCAGGAGCAGTAAGTAGACGTCCCTCATCATCTTTAAAAAATCTCAGGTCTGAATAAAAAGCTAAAAAGTCCTGAAACCGCGCTCCTGTCCTAGACATCACCTGCTTATATACCTTTATCGAGTCCTTATTTGGCAATAAATGATCCACCATATTTATATCTTCCTCTCCGTTACCATAAGGTGAGTGAAGCCTGTAGCTGAGAAAATCTAACGAACGAAATCCAGACGCGCCTTGTGCATCTAATGTTGATCTTACAATCTCAGACATATCTTCCGGTTGTACTTCTTGGTCTCCGAAACTATCAGATATCAACCGACGAATCGATGTCATAGTTTTCTCTACAGCTCCTACAGGAAGTCTTCGTAACTGTTTTGGTAACTTATTAGACATATATTCTCGGTAACCTTCATCGAGTGATGCTGCACGTCCAGGGAGCTCTTGCAGTGTCCATTTCTGGTCTTCTAGTGTCATCTTTGAATATCCCTCAAATCCGGCATCAATGTTAGTCATTTTAATGCAATTTTCCTTCCATAAATCTATTTCCCCTTCTGCAAATTCAAGTTTTCGAAGAGTCGACAGGTCAAATGAAAAGTAAATTGGCTTTTCTATATCTTGGGTTTTCATCAACATCTCTCGAAGGTCTGCGTTAGAAAACTGTTTTTGTAAATTTTCAAGATCTCCTCTTACTGACTCAATTAACCCCCAATAGTCTCCAATTAATTTCTCCTTTAATATCATTCTCCACTCGTCATCTGGGACAACATCTGCAAACTGACCCCTAACCCCATTAAGTGCATTCAAACCCATTGAAGCACCTTTATTTATTTCAATTTGACTCAAAACAAACTCACGCTTTTCGTCTGCTGAAAAAAACCCCCATGGCACTCTTTCCATTATAAAACCTCTACCGTCTCGCAACAATTCGTCAACAACATTATCTTTGCCTAAATTTTCTAACGCTGTTCGTGGAAGTTGGCTAAGAGAAAAATTATCTTGACTTAGAAATACTTCTTGAATATTTGGGTCCCTCTGTAATTCTGTTTGTAGAGAGGAAAATAAGCCATGTGCGGTTATGCTAAGTTTATATTCTTGGAAAACCTTTTTCCAAAATGCTGGACTTTCAATAGCGTCATTATCTACATGCTCAGCAAGCGCCTCATAATCAGAAGCCCAATTACCACCCTTCTCCAAATTAAATTTATCCATCGCTAAACCAAAACCTAGCAAACCCTGACCAACAACCTCTTCCTCCTCGGCTCGTTCCAGCTCAGCATCCTGAATATCTTGATCGAACGAACGTCTACTGTCTACACTTCGCCCACGTCCAAAACCCATTTTACTTCCACCTTTTATCATAAATTCTATTACAATTTGAGCCCATTATAACAATAATCATCTTTTATCGATAGATTGATAATTCTACGATAACCTTGTTGAAAAGCTGTAGTATGTTACCTGGCTCAAAAGAAGAAATTCTATACGTTCGGCGATATCCCACCCCCGAGCTATTTCAGGTAATGCAACGAAATAGCTAGCAGTCTAACGACTGCAGCCAAATAAAAATGAGCCTTTGTGGGCTCATTTTTATTTGCTTCCGCTACTGGACGCATTCAGAACGGTGGATTGGGGACAGTTAAACCCTGCAATGACCAAATTCTCAATATCTTGACTTGGGAACCTCGCAACCCGAGATGCCAAAACATTCCAGTAGTGGCAATGTAAATTCCTTCCATTCAATTCTTGCCATGACAGGAAAATTTCTTTCATCGCACCATTCTGTTCCAACTTTCAAAATCGAGTCGTCAATTTGCAAATCATTTTCAGAGAAATACCGTGCAAGGGGTTATTGAGTTGTGTTTTTATGTCGCTGTCTGTCATATATAGTTACATCTACTTACTCCAAAGGCGTAGTGTTCATACCTGCTAGTCGGTACCTTGCAATTGCCCCAATACTTCACTCGATACATCTTTAACAAATTCACGACCCGCTTTAAGTGTTCGTGACCCGACTTCAGGGTCTCTCTTCGAAGTCGCCTCTCCATCAGAGGAAGTGAGCCCCGTCACATCCACAGCCAAAATTCCATACCCATTGCTACCTAAATAAATATCAGGAAAATCATCTAAGGCATTGGTCATAAATCCCCTTCCCACTGGCCTAGCACTGAATCCATCCTCCCTATCCAGCTCTTCTAACTCATCCACTTGAGTAGCTAGTCCAAAAGAAGAGATGTCCAATTCAACCCCAATCCCCTTAAATATTCTTAAAATTTCCCTTACAGTCCCTCCACTATGTATCTCTTCTGTAACAAATAGAACACGTTCACCAAGTTCACCCTTAATCGACTCTAGATAGGCTTCCAGCTCCGTCACGTCTTCTGATCCACTTCTTCCTTTTATAAAAAGGGTTTTGAGCTCTTTATCATCCCCATACAAACTTTTAATGACATTTTTTAGTATCAGCCCATGGATCCTCGCCTTAACATCATCTACAAGAATTGAATCATATACGCGATTATTTATATTCTCACGCAACGCATCAACAAGTCCAAGGGTAGCATGTACCATTTTCTCTCTTTGATGTTCCAGCCACTTGTCATCCTCTGTCTCTCTGCGCAACTCCATAGGTTCCTGATCCGAGCGAGGTGCTGAGAAGTATTTATTTTCCTTCATAATGAATATTTTGCTTAATTGCTTAAATTTCTTTTTTCATATGTCAATATTTTACCACAGTTCAAACCCTACCTTGGATGCTTCAAAAAAACAAAAAAACCTCAGCAAAACTTAGATTCTTTGATGGCTCCGTATACTGGACGGGTTCAGAACCGTTAATTGGAAGTAGCTTCAGTTTTTTAACTTTTGTTTTATATGTCCAAACAGACAAGCAACAAGTACTGCTAGAAATCCGTACAGTGTAGCTGAAAAGAAGCTTATAAGAATCATGATAATAGCATTAGCCGTGGTATATGCATCAAAAAAACCTGGACAGGCATTTGGTGAGTTGCAAAAAAGGACATCGACAATAATTACAGAGGGAAAGAATGAGGTAACCGCTGCAGGAAAGGTTAAAACAAATACTGCCGTCTTCACATCATTCGAAATTGATAAAATTTCCAGAGGCGAATACTTCAAGGTTGTTGCAAGCGCGAAAAATACAATAACAAATACTATGCTGAAAATGATTACTTTCTGTTTTCGTTTTAATATTTTGATCATAACTTAGTGGCGTGCCATGTGGGCAATCGACAATTGCATGATAACTACTCCTTTATGCTTATGATCTGCTCATTACTGAAGCAAGCAGGAGCACCCTTTCCTATCATTCTATATTGAGAAATGACGCCTACTTCAATAGGGTTCTCAATAGTAGAGTTTTCTATATTTTTTTGTTCATCATCTGACAATTGAGAAAAGAAAATCCCAAAGGCGCTAACAGACTCATCTTCATACCAAAAATCATCTACTAGCTCTCCTTGTCCATTTGTCACAGCAAAACCGTCACAAGCAACAACTTCTCCATTCATGCCCTCAGTTTCAAATGTAGTGTAATACCCTTGGATAGTCGTATAACCTGTAGTAATAGATCCGTCATCACTTGTAAACAAGCAGTCAAATCGGTCACACCCCGTTGTTTCAAAATCTTCATCTGTGATCTGGTCTAGAGATAGATCATTTAAAATATCCTTCTGATTAGGGGCTATACTTCCAATTCCATAATTGCTGAACAAGAAACCGATAATGAATGTACTTATTAAAATAATGCCTGAAACGATTAATGTATTTGACGATATATTTTTCATATTGATATTTTACCAGAATGATATGACATTACTCCTGCAAAGTAAACTTTGCCCGCTCGCTAAATCCCACCCCTGACTACTTTCAATTATTTACAAAGAAAATAGTAACAGCCGTACGGCTGTGGAGCTAAAAGAAAACAACCGCATACACGGTTGTTTTCTTTTGGCTCCGGGGGTGGGATTCGAACCCACGACCAATTGATTAACAGTCAACTGCTCTGCCACTGAGCTACCCCGGAATACTTTCATCCAACCACTTGCGCCCCTGCCCACTCTTTAAAAAGCGCTCACGGCGTATAGCAGAAGTTTTATCCTTATAGACTTCTGTGGTGCCACAGTGCTATTTACCTATCAATAGATAGGGCTCATAATACTCTGGCAGCGCGGGGACTATAACACAGTATAAATACGGAATCAAGCCCAAAAGTGTTATAATATAGTCAATTAAGTAACGTAATCATTTTTCGTATGGCAGCACTCTCAATCCTTCTAGGAAAGGTATTCGGAGCCTACATGATCGTAATGTCATTTTGGATGTGGCACAAGCGTAACGACGTACACAGTCTCGTGAAGAAATTCAGCAAATACCCATCACTCCTTATAGTAATGGGACCAATCGTACTAATCGCTGGGTTGTTCATGGTACTCAGCCACAACCTTTGGGTCGGCGACTGGAGAGTAGTAATTACGATCCTTGCATGGCTAACTCTACTTAAAGGACTGGCACTAATTTTCGCACCAGAGAAGGCGTTGTCATTTTCAAAGAAATGGAGCAGCGGAGCGTTCTCTTTTGGAGCGCTTGTTATGCTGGTAGTTGGAGTGTGGGTAGCATGGGGCGCATTCGGAGCATAAACAAAACTTAATAGAAACTGAAGAGGGCCGTTGAGCCTTCTTTAGTTTTCCAACCTATAAGTAATGCACATAACAATGCTATACTTATGTAGTAAAATTTACTGTATATGTTAAAATTTTCCATCACAGAAAACCAATCTGACTGGTATAGTCGGATCGCAATATTCATAGTTTTTTTCTGGTTTGGGTTTCTGAAAATTCTTTTCATGTCACCTGCAGATGATATAGTCAGCAACCTCTTAACGATCACGATGCCGGGAGTGCCTTTTAGCAATTTCTTTATCTTCCTTGGGCTTCTTGAAATGCTAATTGGAATACTATTTCTTGTGAAGAAATGGACGAAGTATGCCCTGCCGATACTTCTGGTCCATATGATTACAACTTTTGGCCCACTAATTTTTGTACCCGAAGCAGTCTGGCAATCTCCATTGGTACCAACAATCGAAGGACAGTACATAATCAAGAATCTAATCATAGTAGCTCTCGCCATCGGTATCTACATGGATACTGTCCATATCAAACCAAAAAAGAGACGACGATCTTGAAACATACATTCTGCCAGTAGAAAAACAGAGCCCATAAGGAGCTCTGTTTTCTTATATAATTACAACTAGTAGTCTCGCAGCTTGTGAATGATTTCTTTTTGTTGAATCTTCTCAAGTGCCTTAGCCTCAATCTGACGGATACGTTCGCGAGTAACATCGAACTCGCGACCAACCTCCTCCAAAGTATGGCTAACACCATCACCCAAACCGAATCTCATCTCGAGAATCTTCTGCTCACGTGGTGTAAGATCACGCATCGCGTTTTGCACATAATCGCGCAATAGCTCACGAGCGGCAGCTTTATCAGGTGAGATACTCTTTGTGTCTTCAATGAAGTCTTGGAGCTTAGAGTCCTCATCATCATCACCAACTGAAGTTTCCAATGACACTGTCTCCTGTGAGATCTTCTTGATGTGACGAACCTTTTCAATCGGCAAATCAAGTTCTGCAGACATCTCCTCCGGAAGTGGCTCACGCCCAAGGTCCTGGATCAAACGACGCTCAACCTGCTTAAACCGGTTAATAGTTTCAACCATGTGAACAGGAATACGGATCGTTCGCGACTGATCGGCAAGCGCTCGCGTAATAGCCTGACGAATCCACCAGGTAGCATACGTTGAGAACTTATAACCTTTTCGATATTCAAACTTTTTCACAGCTCGGAACAACCCAACGTTTCCTTCCTGAATCAAGTCCAATAACGAAAGCTGTTTTCCAACGAACTTTTTCGCGATTGACACAACCAAACGGAGGTTAGCTTCGATCAAACGGCGCTCAGCCTCCTGATCATTGCGTTCCTTACGTTTAGCAAGTCCAACCTCCTGCTCTGCAGTAAGTAGTGGAATCTTACCAATCTCACGCAAGTACATCTGAATAGAGTCTTGTGTAATATCAGATAGGTCAACTTTATTATCAACCTTAATTCGAAGCTTGCTGTACACGTCTTCAGATGAAGCACTCTGTCCTAAAAATCCCTCCTTCAATTCAATGAAGTGAATTCCTTTTCGCTCAAGTAGATCCAAAAAGTCTTCAAAAAGATTCGTGTGATCTTCAATGCCATTGAAGGCAAAGATGACTTCATTGTCAGTAATAAATCCGCGCATCAATCCGCGCTCAACGAGTCTATCCAATACCTCCTGTGATGGAGCTGGCCCCTTCTTGTATCGTGTCTTCACTCCTTTTTTAGCAGGAGCTTTTTTCTCAACTACAGGCTGGTTTTGAGAGTGAAACCTCGTAGTCACCTTAGCCTTCTTTGGGCGCTTAACGGGAAGCTTTCGCTCAATGAGGCGAGTGGGCTCTACAAGATTTTCTTCAACTTCTTTTACTGGAGCTCTCTTCTTTGCAGCTTTTTTCTTGGCAGCCTGTCTCTTCTCCGCAATTTTCTTTGCAGATTTCTTTGGAACTTTTCTTACGATCTTCTTTGAGACCTTTTTCAAGACCTTCTTTACAGTTTTTTTCTTCGCAACTTTTTTCTTTGCAGCTGGCTTTTTTGCAGCTGGTTTCTTCTTGACCTTCTTTGACTTGGGCTTTGTTGTAGTCGCCATAAAACAAAAGAATCGAATCTACTAAAAAATTTAGCCAGTCGATGTAATAGTAAAAGCATTATACTCCTGTAGGAGTTCACGAACTCGATCCGACTGTCCAGCCTGTTCGGCCTGACGGATCTGTGCCGCTAATTGTAGCTTCCGCGCTTTAAGCGCGCGCGTCTTGATAAACGCTATGTGGCGATCTACTTCGTTACGCAAGTCTTTAGCGGTCATGTCCGTAGTCATGGCTTCTGCATGTACGAGGGCTGCATCTAATGCTTTAAGATACTCTACCTTCTCGTTATTTTGCCAATGGCTTCGGAGTCGCTGAAAAATAGGTGTTTGCGTCGAATTTGGATCAACATCCTCAGTATAAGAGAGCTGGATCGATTTGTAAACCTCAGACCAAAGAGGGTCTTTAATATCTTCGGGCTTCAACTTGTCCTTTAAATCAACTAAAAGCGCCTCATCTTGCAGTATGGAGCCTATAATGAACCTATAAGATTTCTGCTGACGAGTGAGTTTTGTTGGCTTTTTAGGTTTTTCAGACGGCTTAATAGTCACCACGTCAGGCTTTTTAGTGGCACCTACGGAGGTCTTTAGAAGTTCTACGTCGGTTTGAGTCATATCTGCGACAATCTGTAACCAATGCTGACGCTCAACCATATCCTTCACGTAAACGACCTCATCTAAGACACGTTTTGCAAAATCACGCTTTGACCTTGGATTAGTTGGATCAACCTCCTTTGACCATCGGTCAATATAGTACTTCATGACTGGAATTGGCTTTGCTACTAGCTTCTTCCATTCCTCTGGGTTATTGCGAACTACATCATCAGGATCCTTTCCTATATCTTCCGGGATTGAAATAACATCAACATCGAAACCTAATTTTTGAGCTAACTGAATTCCTCTTTGTGCGGCAGCAAATCCCGCGTTGTCAGAATCAAAACACATCAACAATTTGTTGGTCTGTTTTTTGATAAGTAAAAGCTGACCTTCCGTTAACGCCGTTCCACAACTCGCTACAACATTTGCAACACCCGCCTTATGAGATGCAACAACGTCCAGGTTACCCTCAACTACAATTGCCGCATCCAATTGCCGCATTGACCGCTTTGCAAAAGCAAATCCAAACAGAATATCTGACTTTTTATAAATTGGAGTTTCTGGAGAGTTCAAATACTTTGGACCGGTTTTCTCACCTTGCTCAACGAGCAAGCGCCCCGTGTATCCGACTACACGACCCTGTGGATCGCGCAGAGGAATAAGCAAGCGGTTACGGAACCTGTCTATTAGATTTCCACTGCTAGATCGTTTTGAAAGCCCTGCCTTAAGTAAAAGTTCATCAGTAATTCCCTTCTTTTTTAAATACACCGTCAACGTGTCCCAGTTGTCAGGCGCTGACCCTAACTCAAACTTCTTAACCAAATCAATTTCAAAACCGCGAGTCTTCAAATATTCTCGAGATTTTTCACCCAATGCATGCTTATGTAAAACCGTTTGGTAGAACACTGTAGATAGCGCGTGAATTTCACGAAGCTTATCGTACTCACCCTGTCCTTTTTGTGGCTTTGAATCAACCTTCACTCCAGCTTTCTTTCCAAGGAATTGAAGAGCTGTTGGAAAATCCATTCCATCCATCTCCATCACAAAAGAAAATATGTCTCCACCCTTATCACAACCGAAACAGTGCCAAATCTGCTTATCACGTGAGATATAAAAAGAAGGCGATTTCTCGTTGTGAAACGGGCATAACGCCTTAAAACTGCCGCTTCCGGCAGGTTTTGTTGTAAGATACTCGGAAATCAAATCCGCAATATCAATCCTCTGTCGAATTTCTTCTTTAGGCTCAGGCATGACTGGATCTTACCACAAACTATCCTCGGAAAATTGTATAGGTAATATAAGATCCATATATAGTAAGTAAAAGTATACCTTCATACTTATCTATTCCTCTGGAACCAGTACCTTTACCAAGACGTGTAAAGATTAATATAAAGAATAGGGCGATTGCCGCTAGTGCCACTACAGAGTCGATGATACTAGCTTGTGTAACTACAATTGGAGTAATTGTCGACGTAACACCCAGCACCATCAAAATGTTGAAGATGTTTGATCCAACCACACCACCTACTGCCAAATCTGGCTCACCCTTCCTAACTGCAATCACAGAAGAAACTAACTCTGGTAAAGAAGTACCAAGAGCAACAATTGTTAAACCAACCAAAGTCTCCGAAATACCTATAGCGATTGCAATACCGGTTGCACCATCAACTGCAAGCTTACCCCCAAGTACAAGTCCAGCCATTCCCATTGCAGTGAGGCCGATAGCTTTTTTCAAACTCATCTTTGCCCTCTCCTCCTTTGCTGGTCCAGCAGCTTCTTTCGCGCTTAAGAAAAGGTAGTACAAAAATATTACGAAGAAAAGTAGTAAGACGACGCCATCTGATCGGGAAATAGCGGTCTCACTAACTCCGTCTAACAAGCTATCAGACAATAGAACTACCAAAGTTACCCCCGCCAAAAACATGAATGGAATCTCTTTAATAACCGTACGACTTTTTACTGGAATGTTTCCGAACAGTGCGGCAATACCTAGAATCAAAAGAATGTTGGCTATACTTGAACCGTTAATGTTCGCGAGCGCCATCTCAGCAGACCCTGACGTAGCTGACAATATGTTTACAACCAACTCAGGTGCTGACGTTCCAAAGGCTACGATGGTCAATCCGATGATCAATGTCGAAACACCAAAACGTTTCGCAATATTACTAGCACCATCAACCAAATAATCTGCCCCCTTTATCAAAAGAGCAAATCCGGCAAGAATAAATAGTATTGAAGTAAACATCGTATTAGTAGAAAGTTATTTTCTCTTATTATAGGTGCCAAGGAAGACTCGCTCAAGGGCATCTGAGGATGCAAGTGATTCTGCGGTATCTTCTATAACGACTTTTCCATGGTCTAAGACATAAGCGCGGTCCACAATACCTAACAGTGACTTAAGATTATGTTCAACAATAACGACCGCCATATTTCGACGTTCATTAATTTCTTTAATTTTTGCAAAAACGGTTTTAACGAGCTTTGGAGAAAGTCCGAGCGTAGGTTCATCAAGTAATAAAATGTGCGGATCAGTCATCAGTCCTCGTGCAATGGCCAACATCTGCTGCTGACCACCTGAAAGGTTGACTGATTTTTCTTTTCGTTTTGCTTTAAGGTCTGGAAAAATATCCATCACTTCCTCGATCCGGCGCCTTACCTCTTTCTTGTCTTTTACAACGTATGCACCAATTTCGAGATTCTCTTCAACGGTTAGGTATCTGAAAACACGACGCCCTTGTGGAACGTATGACACGCCCATGCGAACGACTTCATGAGGAACAGGGTCGATCTTTTTATCGCGCCATTTTACAGAGCCACTTTGAATTTCCGTCATTCCAAAGAATGTTTTAAGCACAGTAGACTTACCGGCACCGTTTGGACCCATAATTGCCACAACCTCACCTTCATCAACCTGAATATTTACATCGTGAAGAATCCGCAATCCGCCGTATCCTGCGTTCATACCTTTAAGTTGTAGAAGAATTTCTTTATTCATACTATTCACCTAGATAAGCTTCGACTACATCTTTTCGCGCAAGAACATCAGAAGCCTCACCTTCTGCAAAAAACTTTCCAGCATCTACAACTATTACATGGTCTGAAAGTTCACGAATGAGATCCATATTATGCTCTATCAGCAAGATAGTTTTTCCATTATTTTTCAACTCGTGCAAAATAGATACAACGGTCTTCACCATCTCCTTAAATAACCCAGCAAAAGGTTCATCAAAAAAGTAAATGTCTGCATCCATAGCGACAGCCCGACCGATTTCGAGCAACTTGCGCTGACCGTATGAAAGATCTTCAGCTTTTTCATCCCGCTTCTTCCACAAATCAACGCGTTTTAATATCTCTTCAGCTTGTTTCAAATGAAGCTCTCCGTGTGTTTCAAAAAGTGATCTGAAAACTCCTCGCTCAGTGAGAACAACTAAAACATTATCGAGAACGCTCATCTGCTCGAACAATCGTACGTCTTGAAATGTTCGAGTTACGCCGTACGTAGGCATATTATATGACTTCCACTTCTCCAGAGTTACGCCATGAACGATCATCTTACCTGCATCAGGTGGATACATTGCAGTCATTAGATTCACCATCGTAGACTTCCCCGCTCCATTTGGTCCAATCAAACTTGTGATCTGACCTTTTTCAAACTTCAAACTCAAACCATCAACGGCCTTCACGCCACCAAAATTCTTTTTCATCTTTTTAACCTCGAGCGCGATCATAGTCTGAATTTACCAAGAATTCCCTGTGGTCGATACATCATAAGCGCAATCAACCCCAAGCCATAAATCATCTGACGCATCTGTCCAGTAATTGAATCCGGCATACCCACGAATCGAAGTAATTCAGGTAACAATACAAAAAATGCAGCGCCCAATAAACTCCCGTTCAAACTAGCTAACCCACCTAGAATGACTACAACGATTAAATTCACCGACACCAAATCATCAAAACCACCTGGATCAATGAACGAAATATATGACCCGTACAAAGTACCAGCAAAACCTGCTAAGCCTGCAGAAATTACAAATACCGCCAACTTATACAGAGTGGTCTTGTAACCGAATACTTGAAGAGCTTTTTCATCTTCCCTAATCGCCTTTAAAACACGACCAAACGACGAATTCACTACAAAGTAACAAATAAGGAACGTAAAGATCACTGCCAGCAACACGAGAAACGCATACGGTTCTCCTGCTAAAAATTTATATCCGAATATTTCAGGCTTTGGGATACCGAAGATACCGAATGCTCCATTCGTAAGATCTCGCCAATTTAAAAAGACACCAAAAGCGATCACACTAAAACCAAGAGATGCTAACGCATAGTAATCACCATCAAACTTTGAAAGTACTAAGCCTATCAGTACACCGACAGCCATAGTTATCAATACCGATAAAACAACCGCTGAGAGAAAGCTAAAACCAAAATCTTTCATCAAAATTGCAGAACCGTAAGCACCTACTCCATAGAATGCTGCGTGTGCAAGCGAAAGCAATCCTGAGTACCCAACAACAAGATTCAGGCTCAATCCTAAGATTGCATAGACTCCAACCAATACAGATAAATGCATTATGTAATCCATATCTATTTTCGTTTCAAAATTCCACTAGGTCTGAAAATCAGGAACACAATCAGAAGCACGAAAGCTATCGTGTCCTTCCATTCAGATGGAATAACCCAAATACCGAAGTTCTCCAAGAACCCAATCAAATACGCACCAAGAAGAGCTCCATATGGATTTCCGATACCACCGATAATTGCAGCGATCACTGCCTTAAGCAAAAAGAACATATCTAGCGACGGCTGAACGCCCGTGTCAAAGCCGGCTAAGATCCCTCCTAGCCCCGCAATACCACCACCAATGAAGAAAACTTTTGCCATCACTTTATCCGTGTCGATTCCCACAATCTTTGAGACCTCTTCATCGTCACTAACGGCTGCTACAACTTTTCCAAAAATTGTCTTTTCTAGGATAATGAAAAAACCAATCGATACGACTAAACTTAAAATGAAAATCCAAAGTTGTACTGACGTGAAAGCAGCTCCGAATAATTCAAAATACTGTTTATCTATCGTGTTACTGATAGTTTTGAAGCTACTCCCGAATATCATCGAGATTATAGAATTGATAACTGTAAAAACCCCAAGTGATGCAACTAACAGAATCATCGGAGACCCGCCGCGCATCTTTAAAGGATGAAAAATAAATCTATCTATCAGTATCGCCGAGGTGGCAGCGAATAGAACTCCAATACCCACTGCCAAAAAAGTTGGCAAGCCCAACTCTCTTCCAAAATAAAACACGGCATAAGCCGCGATTACTGCAAAGGATCCGTGAGCAAGATTGAAAAATCTTGTTGCAGAGAAAATAAAATTGAAGCTCACAGCGAGCAACGCGTAGATCGAACCTGCGATCAAACTATTAACTACAAGTTGCGGAAAAATATCAAACATATACTCAAACAGATAAAGCGGAGCCGCGCTCCGCTTTATCATGTCTTAAAAGATGTTTACTCAGCTGATACGATCTTACCTCCTTCGATAAGTTTAATATCGTACTGAGCGTTCTCTGTATCTCCATTTTCATCAAATGAATATGTATCAGACATTCCAACAAATCCATCAAGCTTGTAGAGCTGATCTTTAATTGCCTCTTGATCAAGCCCAGCCTCTTCAATAGCCCAAGCCAGAACAGATACAGCGTCATATGCTCGTGGAACATAAGTATTCATTTCTGTCTCTCCACCTAGAACGACCTCAATAGCTTCAACAAAGGCTTCATCGTACTCAATTCCGGCAGGTTCTGTATACATAATTCCGTCTCCCAATTCTCCTAGCTCATTCCAGATTGATACATCACCAAAAGTGTCTGCACCAAACACTAGAGTGTCGTCCATGACTCCAAGCTCGTTAAGCTGTGTGATACCAGCGATAGATCCAGCCGTGAAAGAAAGCATGTAGATCATGTCCGGCTCCAAAGCCTGTAACTTTGTGATCTGACTTCGAAGGTCAACAGAACCCTGTTCAAAAGATTCAGAACCTAGGACTTCACCTTCAAATGTAGCTGCGAATGTATCAGCGTTTCCCTGACACCAGTCGTTCAGACAGCTTAGAATAGCCGCTGTCTCTATACCTAACTCGTTGTAAATATAATCAGACGCAAACGCTGCCTGAAATGCATCAGACGGCACTGTGCGGAAAATGTAATCTCCAGCTTCTGAAATGCTCGCTGCAGTTGCAGAATACGAAATCATTGGCACTCCAGCTTCTTCAGCGATTGGAGCCGCTGCCAGAGTCGCAGGCGTACAAGTAGGTCCGATGATTGCAAGAACGTTATCTACGTTAACAAGTTTATTTGCAGCGTTTGCACCCATCTCTCCGTCACACCCACTATCTTCGTAAATTACTTCAACGATCTTTCCGTCAATTCCTCCAGCGGCGTTGAGTTCGTCTACAGCAACTTCGACTCCTGCACGGACGATTTCACCGATGAAAGCAACGTCTCCAGTGAGTGCACCCATAAATCCGATAGTAATTGGACCTGCCTCTTCTGCAACTTCCTCAACTACTTCTTCTCCTCCAGATAGGGCGAAGTATCCCATGACTAGAACTACGGCAATCACGATGACGCCAAGGAGTCCTTTTGACTTCTCTTGCATAAATAATTGTTTAAATTTATAGGTAAATCCTACCCAAGTAGAAGTAAATAGGCAATAGCGTTTGTTGTATGGTTTTCGGCGACAAAATTGTTAATTCGCTAATGTAAGAGCTTTTTCTTAAGATGTGCCAATCGAGCGTAAAAACCTTTTGTGTGGATAGAGTTGAGCTTTAACGCGTGGGTATCATAATGATGCATCCATTCATGCAAAAGCGTGTCCAGAAAAGTTTTTGGTGCTAGTGGTTTTTTCTGTACGGCTGTTAGATTTGTGATGTGAATTGAAGAGCGAGCCGGCTTGTAGTGACCATATTCTTTGTAGACTAATCTTCCGCCGCTTCGCTTATGCTTCTGGTGGACGTCTGTAATCTCTACTGTGCAAAGTTTTATCTCTGACAACTGGTCCAACTCGAATAGCAACTCGTTTGATAACTTCTGTCTTTCTAAAGCACCTTGCGACAAAAGAATTTCACCCGCCAGTCTTTTAGCGGTTTTTGAAACATATAATTTTATGCACTCGATTTGGTTGCTGCGCCGATAGTTTCTGTCTTTCATGTGTTGACACTAGGTTATAGCTTGTAGGTAGTAGGTTTTAGCGATGGAACCCGATACTTAAAACCTGTAACCTCTAAAAAAGTAACTATGTATTCTTAACATGTTCGCAAATAGAAGCCTCCTCGCCTGACTCACACCATGGCAAACCATTGCACCAGCTGTCAGGTAACTTCTCACACGGAAAATACCAAGCAATCAATACGAATGCTGCAATGAAAAAAATAAATGCAATTACAGTCTTCATAAAATGTTAGAGATTAAGAACCTCGCTTTACTGCCTTCACCCATCCAGCGATTCTCATTAGCTCTTTCTTAATCGCAGGACCTTCATATTCTCCACCATGCATATTTGTGCCAGCGTAACTAGCCTTTTTTTGATCAAGGTGCAAATCGAAAATTACCTGACTATTCTTTTCCTTTAGATATAGATGCCAGCGGGGATAATACCCGGCGGTAAGCCTTAGAACAAAACTTTCCTTTTTGGTTTTAGGGTCCGTAAAAGCTGAATAACCCGCCTTACGCATCACAACGAGAGGACTTGGAACATGCTCTTTCTTGTAAGACATCTTCATATATAAACATTGTATCAGATACTTGATAAAATGACTGATATTGCATATAGTTCGGTCGGAAACAGCCAAAACAGCTGGAATTAGAGGGATGACCGATAATGACAATCAAATATGTGGAGAGATGGCTGAGTGGCTTAAGGCGCTTGCTTGGAAAGTAAGTTAGGGGCAACCCTACGCAGGTTCGAATCCTGTTCTCTCCGCCATACACAAAGACTCCAGATTTTTCTGGAGTCTTTGTGTATGGCGGCCAACCGACAGGTTGTATTATCTGCTTAACAGATAATGAGAACAGGATCCTCCCGAACGATCGAACCGCAGGTTCGTTGGAGTGAGGGAACATACTGTTTTACTGAACTGGATCCTTCTGAGCGTAAAAATTTCACTTTCGAGAGCGCAGAAACATACTTACGCGTCGACGACTTTTTATATCTGCGGAGAGAACAGGATGAGAACCTTAGGTTCGTAACGGCGAATAAAGTGAGTGAAGAGGCGAAGTTTACTTTGCCTCTTCCGAACGCACGCAGCCGGTGTCGTTACCGTTAGGTGACGACGATCCTGTTAGATGAAACGTACTTAACACTTCGGCGTATCTGGAGTCTCTGTGTATGGTCAACCGTTAGATTTAGCTGTAGGCAGAAAAAGGTAAAGCCCCGTAAACATTGCAGTGTCTACGGGGCAGTATTATCGACCCCAAGGCCACCGGCCAAATACGGATCCGTGCCCCACGCCCTTCTGCGAAGAATACGCTGTGTTGGCAGATCGACTTTTCAGTTTTATCATATTAATTCTCCCCGATCAAGAGCAGCACCCACTTGTACCGCTGCGGCGGATCGGTTCACCCCGGTCCGCCGCGTCTGTCATTGTACAAGCACATATTTCTCAACATGAAATTCGTGTTGACCCAGAGTTCAAATGATGATAATAACTACCTAGACTTCCCAACCGTACCGAGAGAACATCATGCCCACGTCAACCGGAGCAACAAGTCGTAAAGAAAGGGTCAAAGCAGCACTTGAAGGATTCTCCCCAAGTGAAGCTGCCGCGGCTCAGAGAATCAACAACCGACTCAGCGTGATTCAGGGCATATACACGAGTAGGCCCTACGGCTATATCGCCCTTGTCATTGGATCTATCGTTGTCACCGCACTCGCGGAGATCGACTTCTCTATTGCATTTGTGGTCGGTGTCATGGGTATCGCCTTCGTAATGCACCTGACATTCAGGCAAGAAGTGAATGGTCGTATCAGTTCCCTCTCCGATATCGTAGGGCCCAACGAGCGCGACATCCTGCGCACTCTCTGCGATGCCTACCAGCGTCCCTACCTCACAATGGCGCGCCTTGCGCCCTAGGTCTTCCCTCACCGCTGCGGCGGATCGGTTCACTCCGGTCTGCCGCGTCTTGCTATCTATTTGCTATAATGCAGGAGTATGAAACCATTCCTAATTGGAATCGCAGGGCCAAGCGGCGCTGGAAAATCAATATTTTGCCGACACTTTCAAAAACGACATCCAAATGTTTCCAGGTTGAAGTTCGATGACTTTTTTAAAGATATAGAAGATGTTGCTAACATTGGCGAGAGCAAAGACTGGGATGACCCATCGAGCATAAAATGGACAGAGCTGCTCCAGGCTGTATCCGACCTTAAAGATGGAAAGCACGCCATAGTCCCAAACTACTCTCGCATGGATGACCGAATGATTGGGGAGAAATGTGTATTACCTGCACCCATAATGTTAGTCGATGGATTCATGACGCTAATAAACGAGGAATTGAGAGGCTTGCTAGACCTAACAGTGTTCTTCGACCTATCAGATGAAAGTCAGATCACTCGTCGCCGTGAGCGGCAACCGTGGGTTACAGATCACTACCTATATAATGTAATGATACCCAAAGCTCAGGAGAATATCATGCCCTCGAAGCAACACGCAGACATCGTAATAAACGCCGAGCCCAGTATTGCAGAGGTTCACGAGTCATGCTTTACAGCAATCGAATCAGCACTGATCACGAATGGTAAATTAGAACTATCTACTCCTTATAAAATTACGGTTTAATAGAATCTCCAAACAAAAGAACGGCCTTCGGCCGTTCTTTTAAACTACTACTCACTACCAGCTAAAAGCTAGTTCTCCAAGATCTCATCGATCAAAGATGCAAAACTTTCAAATGGTACAGCTCCTGAAACGAGCACTCCGTTTACATATGTAGCCGGTGTTCCAGATACGCCAGCCTTACTTGCAGAAGCCTGATCTTCAGCGATGTCAGCTGCGTATGTGTCATTCTCATAACACTCGGTGAAGTCAGCCTCGCTCACTCCAAGCTCTAGTGCCTGCTCTAAGTAGAAATCATCATCAAGGCTGTCGTGGTTATCGAATGCCGCATCTGCGAATTCCCAGAAAGCATCGTTTCCAGCAAGATTACCTACACACTCTGCAGCGAGAGCGGATGGCTCAGCTTCTGAGTGGAATGAAAGTGGGAAATGTCGGTATACCCACGCAACGTCGTCTCCATACTCTTCCATCACCTGCTCCATTGTAGGATGGTGACGTGAGCAGAACGGACATTCAAAGTCAGAGTACTCCACAAGAACAACAGCTGCGTTCTCGATGTCTCCACGGATCCACTCGTCTCCAGTAACAGGTGCGAGTTCTGCAGCGGCCGCAGGTGCTGATCCACTGTCGTCGTCATCATCTTCTACATCGAATGTTCGTACAACGTCAGAGTTGTCACCCCCACCTAGTGAAATTGATGGCACTCCGCCTCCAAGAATGAAAGCTAGTGCGATTCCAGAAACGAGTCCGAAAACGAAAATCATCTTTGGGTTTCCGTCGAAGAACCCTTGTGGTTTGTTGTCCATAAAACTGTTACTTGTTAATTTCTGATTTAAGAAGTCTATACCAAGTTAAGCAACCAAACGCCACAAGAAGTAGCGAAAACCACTGACCTGGAGTTAGTGATAGGTATTTTACATCAAGAAGTCGGAAAAAGTCTAGGAAAAATCTAACAATTCCGTACCACACTGCGAATGTAGCGATATAAAAACCAACAGGTCTGTTCTTCTTTGCTAAGTACAAAAATAAAAGGGCCAATACTAGTCCGTTTATTGATAAATACATCCCGTGATCATGCCTAATCACTGCATCTGGATACTCAATTCCCATAGCAAAACTCGTCGCAGTGCCAGGATGATCATGAATTAAGAAGCATCCTACGCGACCTATCCACAGGCCAAACGGCAATCCAAACACAGCAACGTCTGCATACTGCCAAATATCAAGTTTATTTTTGCGCAAATACCATACACCTGTCGCAATGCACGCAAAGATTCCTCCAAACAGGGAAAGGCCACCTTCCCAAATGCGTAATACTGCTAACGGGTCCGCGGCATAAAACGCGAACTCATAGAACAGAACATGTCCTAAACGACCACCAACCATTCCGGCAATCACCATCCACCCAACCAAATCGTAAATAACTTTCTTCTTAAGGTCTCTTCGTTCCGCCATCTTGCCGGCCATAAAAGCCCCTAATCCAAAACCAAGGGCGACAAAAAGACCCCAGACATGAAGTGTCAGTGGGCCTAAATGTATAGCTATCCATTCTATGTACGGAATCATAATCTCAAGTACCAAGTTCCAGAATAAAAGAACCAAACAAATTACAAAACTCAAATTCCGCGTCTACTTTGTGCCTGGCTCCTTTGTGTGCCAATCAGTTAACGACTGATACGCGGCAGCTGCTTGGAGAATTTTAGCATCTTTGAAATGTCCACCTATAAACTGTAACCCTATCGGCAATCCGTCACTCATACCACAAGGAACTGAAATTCCTGGATTACCCGTAATATTTGCCGGACATGTAAAGATATCCGCAAGATACATTGCTATTGGATCATCAAACTTCTCACCTAGAGGCCAAGCTACCGAAGGACTAGTTGGACCAACGATAACATCCACATCCTTAAAAGTAGATTTCATCTCATCCATTAAAGCCGAACGAACCGCTAAAGATTTCTTGTAAAATGCGTCGTAGTACCCAGCTGACAAGATGTATGTACCGAGCATGATACGTCGCTTAACCTCTGTTCCAAACCCCTCTCCTCGTGCTTTACGATAGCTATCTAACAATGGAAGACCTTCTGCGCGTTTCCCGTAACGAATACCATCGTATCGAGCAACGTTAGAACTAGCCTCCGCAGGCTGGATAATGTAATACGCCGGAAGAGCATACTCAGTAAGTGGTATAGAGATGTCGACAATTTCGGCACCGTTTTCTTTCATCAAATCAATTGCCTCTCGAACCGCCTTCTCCACTGCAGGATCCATACCATCGATAAAGTACTCTTTTGGCACTCCTACCCGCAAACCTTCAAATGACGCTCCAACTAGCCCCTCATGTGTCATAACATCAGCATCAACCGATGTAGCGTCCATAGGATCTGCGCCTTCTATTACCTCTAGCAGCAATGTCGCATCTTCTACCGTTGTTGCAAACGGTCCAATCTGATCAAGGCTAGATGCCATAGCAATTAGTCCGTATCTAGAAACTTTTCCATAAGTTGGCTTCATTCCTACAACTCCACAAAGAGATGCAGGCTGACGAACAGAGCCACCAGTATCTGATCCTAATGAAAGTGGAACCATTCCAGATGCAACAGCTGCAGCCGGACCACCAGATGATCCACCAGGAACACGCGTTACGTCCCACGGGTTTTTTGTTTTCTGCCAATATGATGTTTCGGTTGACGATCCCATTGCGGCATCATCCATATTTGTTCGTCCTATAATAACTGCCCCAGCCTCTCGCAATCGAGTTACAACAGTTGCATCATACGCAGCGACATGCTCCGCCAAAATTCCAGAACAAGCACTTGCAATATGACCCTTAACTAACATGTTGTCTTTTACGGCAACAGGAACTCCTGCAAGTCTCGGCAACGATTCTCCTGCCGCTTTCATTTCATCAATACGCTTCGCAGCCTCCAATGCTTCTTCATCAAAAGTTTCTAAAAATGCACCGATTTTTTCATCACGGTCCTTAATACGTGCCAACGTTTCCGTAACCACCTCTACTGCAGTAGCCTCGCCAGAAGCGACAGCGTCACGAATTTCAATTGCTGTTTTATATGCCATATCTAAAGGAAAATTCCAGGAACTTCTAAAGCACCACCTTTCTGATTTGGAAATGCTGTGATTATAGACTTGCGAACATCAGGATCACAATCCGTAACTTCATCTGCACGAAAGACATTTTCTTGCTCTATGATATAAGCTTTCGGATCAACATTACTAGTGTCAACTTCGGAGAGCTTGCTCACGTACGCCATAATAGACGGAAGCTGCTTGGAAAACTCCTCCCGCTCTTTATCGGTAAGATCCATTCTTGCAAGCGCCGCTACCTTATCTACGTCAAATTCAATATTACTCATACGACAAAGTCGAAATACTTAATTTAGCGTCAGCATAGTTAAAAACTCGGTTTCCGACAAGGCCATGACGCCAAGGTCAGCGGCTTTTTGGGCTTTTGAGCCAGGATCCGACCCTACAACAATATAGTCAGTCTTCTTACTTACTGATCCACTCACTTTTCCGCCTAGTTTGCGAATTTTATCTTTAGCCTCTTCACGCCCTATATTTTCCAAGGTTCCAGTCATCACGAAGGTCTTTCCATCAAGAGTTTTTTCTTGCTTTTCTGCAACTTCAACAGTCACACCGGCATCCTGATATGCGGTCAGCATGTGCCCTGCCCTTTCACTTGAAAAGAAATCAACAATGGCTTCTGCGACTATCTCACCTACGTCATCGATAGCAATAAGTATGTCCTTGTTTGCACCGCGTACTTTTTCAATTGTTTGAAACGCTTGCGCTAAAGCGAATGCAGTTTGCTCACCGACATGCGGAATGCTAAGTGCCACAATAAACGAAGGTAGGCTGATAGTTTTCTTCTGTGAAATTTCTAACAATAGTTTCTGAGCTGACACTTCACCAAAACCTTCTAATTGCGCAACCTCCTGCTCGTTCAATCGAAATAAGTCTGGCGGAGATGTCAGAAGTCCTTCTTGGATAAATCTTTCAACCGTTTTACCACCCAAGCCCATAATGTCGAATGCTCTCGCAGCATGTAAAATACGTTCACGCTCCATAGAGAAACATGACTGATTCGTACACACAGAATCAACACCACCCTCGCGCTTTGCGACATCAGCATCACACTCAGGGCATTTCGTTGGAATAACAATCTTCTGTTCCTCACCAGTTCTCAAATCAGTGAGTACATTTGTGATCTTCGGAATGATGTCGCCGGCCTTGGTAAGAATTACCGTGTCACCAATCCGAACATCAAGTCGCTCAATCTCATCAGCGTTATGTAATGTCGCATGCGTAACGGTTGTACCAGCTATTTGTGTTGCAGATACAGTTGCGACAGGCGTTAACTTTCCGGTACGTCCCACAAACCAATTAACTTCTTCTACCTTAGTTGTAGATTCCTCTGGTGGGAACTTCCACGCTACAAGGCCACGTGGCGTCTTTCCAACCACACCAAGATCACCGTACTGTGCCAGATTATCAACTCGAACAACCAAACCATCAATCCAGTACTTATACTTTTCGCGGTCTTTATCCATTTTGTGAAACTGTTTTGCAACGCCGTCTAGGTCTTTGACTGTAGCACCATCAACCGTAGGGAAACCTAACTCTTTTAGTCTTGCGATACTCTCAGTCTGGCTTGTCTGTCCGATATCATCCAAATGCCATGCAATAAAACGTAGTGGACGCGCAGCAGCCATCGCGGGGTCCAGCTGACGAATAGAACCCGCTGACAAGTTGCGCGGGTTTGCGTATTGCTTTTCACCGGCTTTTTCTAACTGCTCATTTAACTTTGTGAAATCATCTTTTGTAATATAAATCTCACCACGTACATCTACGGTTCCCTTTAACTCTTCGCGCATTCGCAAAGGAACCGATTCAATAGTTCTTACATTCTGCGTGACATCCTCACCGATCTTTCCATCACCTCTCGTCGCGGCTTGCACCAGTACACCATCTTTGTATGTGAGGCTCACTGCAAGACCGTCTACCTTTGTCATCGTATAAAAGCCGTTAACTGAATTCTGGTCGACCTTCTCAATACGCTTCAACCAGGCTTCAAGCTCTTCAAGTGAAAATACGTCTTCCATGGAGAACATCCGGGTACGATGCGTAATCTTTGCGAATTGCTCTCGTGGCTTGCCGCCTACACGTTGTGTTGGGGAGTCCTCGGTTCTAAATTCTGGGAACGCTTCTTCTAACTCAAAAAGCTCATGCTTCAATGAATCTAGAGCTCCGTCAGATATCTCTTGGGTATCCAGTACATGATACAAATAACGATGATGCTCAATCACCTCTTTTAGCTTAGAAATACGTTTTTCTGCCTCGATTTTATCCATATAATAATTATACCAAATCAGAGACCCGCCACCGAGGAGGTAGCGGGCAGAAAGTAAGCGTGCAGACGATATGCCATTCCCAATTTGGATGGAAAGTTTGCTCAGGAATCACCCAGCGAGAAGCCAGATGTGCACGCCAGGACGAGAATGCCATTTGGGCGGCATATTGTCAACAGAAAACGTTAGGCCCACCCCCGAGAAGGAGGTGGGCCACGTGGAGTGCTGTGCGGGTAAAAGTACCAATTCCGAACCCAATGGCTGACAGGACCTCCAGACAAAAAACCATCTTCCGCAAAACGCTTCAGATGCGCACAACGACGAAGAATACTTCAAAAAGAGGCTTTTGTCAAGCCTCACCCGTAAATATAAGAAAAAGATGAACTAAAATTACGCAACTCGGTTGCGTAATAGAGTGGAAAACAGAAAAGTCCAACGCCCCGTCCCTTAAGTCGGGACGAGGCGTGAGTGGCTCGTGGCAGGAGTTGGACCTACTTTCGGTGCTGGACGACAGAGTCAAACAGATATGTGTTGTTGACTTATTTTTTGAAAACGGACCGGCCTAAATGTCAGGTACGTCACGAGCTTAAAACAACCCTATCAGACAGCCTGTAACCCGTCAAAGCAAACACCCCGGACCAATCTCTTGGTACGGGGTGCAAGTCAGTCGCTCCGGAGCGCCGGTGTAGACTGAAGCCTATTTCTTCTTCTTCTTTTTCGGCTTGCGAGTAACGAAGAAGCCTATTGGCTTATCTAGTAACCTTTTCGCCGTTTCAGCGAGAGCCTGCGCGAGATCATCAGGATGACCTGCCAACATCTCTCCAACAGTAAGCCTCGAGAAGGACCCATTCTCTACCAATAGCTCGTCAAGAACTATTCCGGCCCAATCCTGATACGAGGATTTTCCCTCCAGATTCTCAAAGGTTGCCAGCTCCTTGTCAAACTGTCGATTGGCCACTGCACGAGCGATCGCAGGATTAATACTATTAACCCAACCATCAACAACTTCCCGAAGCATGCAACGCACCTCTTCACTGTTGAGACCAGCAGAATCGCCCCCGACTACGACACAGGGAGACAATGGATCGCCAACGACAGCCCAAACGCCATAGGAGTCGCCATTCCGACGAAACCTTCGAATAAGGGGTCCCTCCATACATGCGAGGGTTGCACAAAACAGCTCCAACCGATCCCGATCTTCTCGTCTTGGTGGCAAAGCATACGTAAGCTCGCATTCACCATCAGTTTCCGGATCAAGAAACTCGATGTCACCAGTCGCAATCTGCAACCCGCGCAACGAACTGATGTCCGGACCCGCAGGTGCAGAGTCCCCAAACCGCTTCGAGACCAAATTTATGATCCTGTCATGATCAACCCCGCCTGCTACAATCACGATTGTACGAGATGGAACATAGTACCTCTCACGAAAAGCAGAAAGCTGCTCCTGTCGGATGTCTACCAGAGAGTCTTCCCTGCCGGCTGACGACATCCACATCTCAGGATTTTGAGGATATGTAAGCCTCCTGCTTTCCATCCACACTCTTTTGGATACCCAGTCGCGCCGAATCTCGGTCGCGATAACCCGACGCTCTGGCGCAATGTCCCTTGGAGACCACTGCGAGGAAAAGACCATGTCACACACCCGGCTTAATGCAAGTTCACCGATCTCACGACGACCGAAGAAGCCGTAGGTGGTTTCGCGAAGGCCAGTCATCATAGTGACACCACATGACACATCAACCAAAAGTGGGTGTCGCCCTGTATCACGGCCAGGCCCCTCCGCCAGCATATGCTCGAGGAAGTGTGCCGTTCCATGCGGAACTTTCATCTCGTGATCCTGAGTGGATCCAGCGGCGACTACAACAGAGCCACTCACGAAAGCGGACTGCGTGTTCACCGTCACGAGTGTGAGGCCACATGGAAGAACTGTATGTCGAATGTCGAATCTATCATCAGTGAGAAGGTTCACGTTGTGCTCCTGAAAGCGTGGTTAACCGGCGAGAGATTTCGTCGGCTTACCAACATTCATAAGAAAGCAAATTAACAAAAATACAGGCTGTCGTCAAGGCTGCGAGGCTAATATTAGCAAAGCAAACACCCCGCCCAATCTCTTGGTACGGGGTGCGAGTCAGTCGCTCCGGAGCGCCGGCGCGGACTGATAAGCTCTAGAAGACGACGAGGCCGCCGCCACCTCCTCCACCAGTGAAGCTACTCTCTCGAGATCGACGTACAGGTCGCGCGGGAGGACTCTCCAATCCGAGAAACAAATCACCTCGACATCGATCCTGCCTAGCTTTCATCGCAACCACGTCACCAGGGACATCCCAGTCGAAGATGTACATTGGCTCTGCCGGTCTGACGCCGCTTGATCGACGTCGCTTTCCTCGGTTCGCAGGAATGTGTCCACAGTGAATATGTACAATATTCACAGCCATATACCCTTCGCTCATGCTCAGCTCCAGGTCAATTGACATTTGCGTCGTAGGCTTTGCAAGAGCACTACCTTCAGCGCAAATTATTCGTTTTCCAGGGTACGAACGAAGACCGACGTCAAGCTTTTCATCGCGATACACCCAGTCGAACTCATGGAATTCACGCTGAATACTCGTGAAACTTTCGTATCCAATCGGTCGACGGAAGTCGACGTTCACGCGTCGCCGCTGTTCGCGCTGTGTACAGCTACCATCTTGCCACCTCTCTACCGTGACACTGATCATGCTCTTCACACGACGAATCACTACATTGTCGTATAGTACTTCATCCGCGTTTGCGAAATCAGTAAAGGTATGAGCAAACGTTCCCCCAGAGAAACATCTAGGAGTGAGGAACTTTTCTACATCCAGGTCCATTGAAAGTACCACCGGAAAACCACGGACACGAAATTCCCGACGGAAAACGATAACAGCCATGATACTTCTCGCAATGTTGAAGATGGACCCAAAACATATAGCAAGATGACACTCCGGTCAAGGTATATCGTACAAAACAAAAAAGGGCGCTATAAAAACGCCCTCTTTAAAATCTAACAGCAATTACCCGAAGAATCCGAGGTACCAATTCAGCAAATCTTGGCCGAAAAATAGTGCAGCGAACATTGCGAGTGCCATGAACGTCCCAAACGGAACATGGCTATCTGGCTTTCGGTGCTTGAAAACGATAAGAAGGATACCAATTACAGCGCCCATTACATAAGACAAAAACAATGCCACGGCACCTAACTTTAATCCAAGGAAAAATCCCATCAGCATTCCCATTCGAATATCTCCTCCTCCGACCCACTTTCCACGTGACACCAAGAACTGGAACGCGAAGAATGAACCGATCAAGAATCCACCGAGAAGCAAATCCGGAACACTCGCACCAAGCGCAGCATTTAACAAAAGTGCGATCAACATCGCAGGCACCGAAAACTTATCTAGAATGTACGAATACTTAAAGTCGTAAACGAAAATAATAAGTAGGAATGACGCTATGACTGCATCGCGAATAAATAGCAGTACCAATTCATCTTGAGATACAAATCCAGGAATTGCAATCTCAAGCACAATCCTTATGAACAACAAACCGAATATAATACCCATCGCAAGTTCAACCATTGGATATTGCCACTCAATAACAGAAGAACATCTTCTACAGCGACCTTTTAGAGCAAAAAAACTAACCACCGGGACAAGATCAATTCCTTGCACCGGTTCAAGACATGTTCGACATTTTGAGCGACCAGTAAGTGGCTGGTTCTCTTTTGTACGGAAAACAACAACGTTTATAAAACTTCCAACGGCAATTCCGAGCAAGCTAACCACTATAGTCCAAATAATCAAATTCATAGTCGAAAAAATTTATATCAACTCACCTTTTATGGAAGCGAAAGACATGACCCTGATTTCACACCATCCTCTGATGCACAGTTAACACCTCCCTCGAGTTCGAGAAGCGCGTTTGCATGTTCTAACTCAAATTCTAAACGATAACCCTCACCGTCCGACACGAAACAGTATGCGTTGGAATAGCCGTCACATCCAGATAGGTCATCCAAGCCCGAAGTTGGATTAAACGGTGCAGCAGTCAAATATACATCTTCGTCCCCCTCACACGATGCAGACCATCCCTGATTGCTCAAACAAGCAGCTGAAGGCGAACCAATCGGTAACTCATCAGTAACTACTGGATATGCATTGTGATCTAGGAAATGATATTCCAAAGATGTCTGAATCTGGAAAACGTCACCGAGCCGAACTGCATCTCGAGTGCGTGATCGTGCGGTCGACACAGCTACCACAGCTGCAAGGCCAAGAATACCGATGATTGCGGCAACGATTAGAATCTCAATTTTCGACATCCCCAATGGTTTCATAAAATCAGTATAACATTATAATAACGCTCTCATTTTTGTAACAGCTTCAAGTGGCACGAAATGACCAAGTAGCAGGAAGCTATCCGCACCAACCGCCATAGCGTCTTCAATTAGTTCCCGGTCAGCCTCTTTTGCAAGTAGAACTAATTTAGTTCTGATCAAAGTCGGCAATGAACGCAGACGTTTTACCTCTGCGACAACATCGGCAACACAATCAATCTCTAACATGACAATAGCTGGTGGAGATTTCGCTGCTCGCCGTTCTCCATCTTGCACCTCCTCTGCAATATCAACGTCCCAACCGTCACGTTCAAACTTTCTCCCATAAATTCCTGCGAGATACGGATCACACAGAATCATGAGTATTCGAGGTCGCTTCATAACAAATTGTAAACGTAGATTATTTTTTGCCGCCCAACTTCATCGCAAGCCCTATTGCGACAGAAAAACGTGGGCCTATTTCGCTCAATACTGGTCGGAGCCCCTCGGGTGCCGCAACGCGCGCCCATGGATCACCGAGATAAATGTTCATGTTAAGTGCCTCAGTCAAAAACGGATCAAGCTGTGGCAAACTTGCAGAACCGCCAGTCAAGATAATCTTATCAACCATGTTGTTATCGTGGAACATCTGCTGACCATACAACTCAAGTGCGTAGCGAACTTCGTGCAAGATCGGCATCATCGCTTCACGCAATACAGGAGGTAAGTCAGCGCCCTTTGAAGATAAAGCCATATCTAGCTTAACTTGCTCTGCCTGCTCAAGCGGAATACTCATCTGCTTTGCAATCATCGCTGTCACCGTACCTCCACCAGCCTTAATGGATCGATGTAAATACGGAATACCACCGTCTACAATAGTAATATTTGTTCGTTCGTACCCGATGTCGACAATCATTATCTTTCCTTTATCCTTCCCGACCATCGAGCGAATCAGCGCAAAAGCCTCCGTCTCTAAAGACGCAAGCGTAAGTTTCGCCATCTTGAAAACACTAATATACTTTCCGACCAACTCTTTTGGAGCTCCAGAAATCAAAACTCGAATATGTTTTCTGTCAGTTGGAGTTGCAACTCCGATGTCTGTTCTAACCGGTTTCTTTTGATCTTTAGCACCTTTCTTTTCTGGCGCCTTTGCCTTTGGCAGTAAGTGCTTATCAATAACGGTTGAATCCAAAATCATGTCCTCGATAGGCATTGGCAAAAGTTTCTTCACCTGCGTATCGATCATCGGCTTGATGTCTTCTTTGTGAGACTTTGGTTGTGGAATTGTAACTATCGCATGAAAGACCGAATGACTTGGCAGCGAAGCATTCACTGTCGTTGCCTCCATCTTTGACTTCTTCAACATCTCACGCAAAATAGCAGCAGCTCTTTTTGGATCATCAAGAAGTACTTTGTGATCAATACTTGGATCCGTGAAAGCTGAATACGCATACGTCTTTAAACGCAAGCGACTGTCCTGCTGCACGAGCTCGACAGCCTTCATTCCTCCGGCCCCAATATCAACACCGATTAAACCGGAAGGTTGATTCTTTTTCTTTGAAAAAATTCCCATATAATATGAGGTGATTATATCACAGTAAATGTGTGCTTAACTCGTGAGTCCACAACCTAGTTTTGCCACGGCTATTGCTAGCCGGCAAGCTCCCGATCGATCGCTACATTCACCATCGCATCGGCCCTTGTGTTTTTCTCCCGTCTTATATGCGTGAACCGAACTTCTCGGAATGACTGCTTCAAATTATATACATCCAAAACCCGCTTAGCTAAGCCGGCATTTTTAACTTTGTAGACTCCGGTCAATTGTTTTACTGCCAACTCCGAATCTAATCTCGCATCAACATAATTAAAACCTAATTCTTTTGCTTTCTGAAGCCCGTGAACAATAGCCATGTACTCAGCCTGATTGTTTGTTGTCTCTCCGAGATACACACCAAACTCGCATACAAGCTCTCCCTCATTACCGTCAGCGTCCAACTCTAAAAGAACTACTCCCGTTGCAGCTGGGCCCGGGTTACCGCGCGCACCGCCATCTGTATACATGCGAACACGTTTCATCATATATAAAAATCAAAACCAATCTAAATATTATTCGTGAAACTTCAAGTCTATAATCTGAGCTTCTAATTCCCGATTTCCGTTCCATTCATTCACCTGCAACTTGTAAACTATATCAATTTTTGAACCAGCGTTTAACTTATCAGCCCAGGAACCAAAGCCAAAACCAATAAGTTTCCATACACGTCCTCCTGGAGGATTCACGGAAAGTTTTAGATGAGACCCTTTCGATCCTACTCCTTTTGCAGATATAACTTTCACGTTTCGCGTTACAAAAACCGGCTCTCGGTTCCCCTGCCCATATGGCTTGAGACCTTGAACCAATTCAAATGTATCCCAGTCCACGTCAGTCAAAGACAACTCAGCGTCAACCTCAATTGTAGGTTCTGGAAAACTGTCTCCGAAAAATTCGGCTGCGAAAGCATTAACTTTCTCCTGAAATGTTTTTACGAGTGACTCATCTTGAAGACTCAAACCACATGCTTGAGGATGACCTCCAGCTTTGATAAAAATGTCCCCACACGAATTCATCGCCTCAACGAGATGCAGTCCACCAGCACTACGACCAGATCCGACATAATGATCTCCAACTCTTGTGAGCGCAAACGCCGGCCTTCCAAAGTCATTTGATAGCTTACCGGCAATTAGTCCGACAATACCTGGCGCCCATGTCTCGCTCCAAACAACCTGAACCAAAGCATCCTTCTGCTCTTTCGCCGCTACCTTCGCCTCCCTGTATCCACCGTCAGACAATTGCCTGCGACGCTTGTTCAATTCTTCAAGTCTTGCTGCCAACTCAATACCTTCTTCTTGTGTTGTTGCACATAGAGTTTTAAAAGCCTCCTGCGCTGACGCTACACGACCAGCTGCATTGATACGCGGACCAATCCTATAACCAATCGCCTGGGTATCGATCGAACCAAGCTCACATCTGGACTGTTCTATTAGAGCGATCAATCCAGGTCTACGTGTTTTGTTCAAAGTCTTTAGTCCAAATTTCTCTAAAGCACGATTCTCGCCAATTAACGGCATAACATCTGTGACCGTTGCAATTGCAACAAGATCCATTAGCCATTTCTCCCGACCTTCTGGAATATCCGCACCACGTTCTCGAGCTCCGTCGAACATCGCCCAAGCGAATTTAAAAGCAACACCGGTACCGCACAACGATTTGTTTGGATATGTTTCTCCAGGTGCTAGTGGATGAACTATGAAAGCATGTTTAGGAATCTCGGGCGCTAACTGATGATGATCACAAATAACAACCCCCATTCCAAGATCATGCGCAAGATCCAGCGCCTTGGCATTTGCTATTCCGCAATCAACAGTAACGATTACATTCGTTCCTTCCTTTGCAAGCCGTTCAATCGTATGAATTGCAACACCGTATCCGTCCTTTTCACGATCCGGCAAAAAAACCTCTACTTCAGACTTCGATTCAGACTTCTCAACGATCTCGCTAATAGTTTCGTATAAAACTGTAGAACCGCATGCGCCGTCCGCATCGTAGTCGCCGTGGATCGTTATCTTTCCACCATCTTTAATCGCATCTAAAACACATGCGACAGCCTGGGTTATTTGTTTGAACTCAGAGTAATGGTGAGTGTCACGATCCCAGTCAGGATTCAAAAAAACGTCAGCGTCAGCAACATCAACCCCACGAACAGTAAGCAACTGCTCGGTTAAGTCATCACTATGCTTTGGTGCAACGTTCCAGTAAGAAGACATGAAACTAGACTCCAAAACCTACGAGAAAACTTGAAAAGACCATTGTAACAAGCGCGCAAATCGCGACAACGGCCCAGAGAACTTTTACTTTTTTTGGTTTTCTATGTGGCATACAGATACAGAGTAATGGCAAGTAAATAAAAGGTAAAGTATCGATTAACATGTTTATCTTGACTTATAGCAAAAATGCTGCTAATGTTTCATGTTCGCTCGATCCGAGCGGCCCACCCCAGGAGGACACCATGGAAGCAGAAGAACGCGTCTTGGAAGTATCTCCACGGCCACTCATCGAAACGGACTGGACAAAGACCGCCTACCGACGGCTTCATGCGCCAGTCAGCTTCACAGTCGAAGGTAAAACTATCGGTACATTGTTCTCGGACAATGACGGTACAAGGATCTGGGAATTCGCAGACGGTACGCATGTACCTCTGTGGGTTCGAGGACACGATGGTAAGGTGGATTTTGCCCTACGCATCTTCTTCGACGACAATCGGCAAGTACTGGCGCTCGTACCTGATGAAGATGGCAGGCTTACCGTGTGGAGCAGTTCATTGGTCGAGTGTGTCGAAGTAGATCGCGAAGCACCTACGCTTCCGCTCACCCAAGCTACGCTCGAGTCCAACGCTGCTGGCGAGGGCAACAAAGGCGTAAGTCCACCGAAGGACGATACGCCTGACTCGTCCACACCTATCGCTCCCACGCTGTACTGCGTGACAAGCGAGAGCGAGACGGACGACGATCCACCGAAGGAAACGAAGTGCCTCGCCCTTCGCCTCTACCACGGTGTCTGGGACATCCTCCGCTACGGAGAGCCGCGGAATCTGCTTCCGTGGAATTGGGACTGGCTTCGTTCGTTCGTAAGTCGGTTCATCTGACCACGCAAGCCGATACCTGAGACCACAAGACCGCGAAAGGGTACTCCCGATCGCGGTCTTCATGCATCCACTTATCTTATCGATAAGAACCAAGTGTCCAAATGACAAGTGACAAATATACGCAACCCGGTTGCGTATTCATAAACTCCTCCATCTACCAGCTCCACTAATATTACAATCGACGAAAACATAACGAGTCCTTACCAATGCTTAGCCCCAACGAACATAAATCTATTGACCCAACATTCTGGAGCCGAGAATAGATACCTCCACCAGAACTCGAAATATCTAAGTGCAAATCTATGGAAGCTCCCGCAGACTAGGTTTGGCTTGGCCTCAAACTAAAAAAGTACATAACCGGGTTACGTACTTTTTTAGTTTCTCGATCTCTATCATTATTTCAATCAACAGAAGTACCGCATGAATGTTTCCCCAATGCTTAGCCCCAACGAACATTAATCCATTGACCCAATGTTCCGGAGCCGGATATCTAAGCCGGCTTTTAGCTAGCTAAAAACGGAAGTGGAAATCCGAGCTCACGGCACTACAGACTTCGACTAACGCTTAAGTACATTCAAATAAGCTTCGCTTGGAATATGCACCTTCCCCTTTCCCATAGCGAGCATCTTCTTTTTTCCTTTTTTCTGTTTTTGCAAAACCTTTTTCTTTCGTGACACATCACCACCATACAATCCAGCGGTAACATCCTTACGCATCGCAGAGATACGCTCAGACGCAACGATCTTTCCACCTATAGCTGCCTGCAACTTAATTACAAACTGCTGACGTGGAATTGACCCCTTCAATGAATGCACGATACGCTTCCCTACCTTGTGAGCATCATCACGATAAACAAACGTAGCTAACGCCTCCACCTGATCGTCTGCAACTAAAATATCCAAACGAACAACATCTGCAGGTCGATATTCAAAAACCTCGTAATTCATTGAAGCAAAACCACTAGTAACACTCTTCAACCGATCATAAAAATCAACAATCAAAGACGACAAAGGAATATCATATTTCAAAATCGCACGCCCCTCCGACAAATACTCAGTATTCTTATACGTACCGTGACGATCCTGTGTGAGCGTCATAATCCCTCCGATATATTCAACCGGGGTGATAATATCGAGCGTAGCCCACGGCTCTTCAATGCGATCAACGTGACTCGGATCCGGCAAATCAAGCGGACTTTTTATAATTTTCGCGTCTGGGCTGTTGGTTTTATAAATATTATATGCAACAGACGGAACTGTAACCACAAGAAAAATACCGAACTCTCGTTCCAATCGTTCTTTTACAATCTCAAGGTGAAGCATCCCCAAAAATCCTGCGCGGAATCCAAACCCGAGCGCCGGCGATTGCTCTGGGTCATATGTAAGCGCTGCGTCATTTAACTTCAGACGCTCCATTGCATCACGCAGTGAACTATAATCATCACCCTCCTGCGGGAAGATCCCAGCGAATACCATCGGAACAACTTCATGGTACCCATCAAGCGGTTCTACCTTATCAACCTTTTCAAGCGTCATCGTATCTCCAACACGACACGCGGTAATATCTTTCAAACCTGTAACGATGTATCCAATCTGACCAGTTTCCAATGTATCCATGCTAGTGAATTCTGGAGTCAAGGACCCAACATCTAAAATTTCAGCAGAAGCTTTTGTTGCCATCATCTTCAGTCGATCACGTTTACGCAGTGTTCCGTCAATCACACGAACATATGCAACCACTCCCTTATAGTCATCGTACCGAGAATCAAAAACCATCGCGCGTGCCGGACGTACATCTTTACCAGTAGGCGGTGGAACCAAATCAATCACCCGATCTAAAACTGCAGCAACGCCTTCACCGGTCTTTGCAGACACAGCGAGCACGTCTTCTTTTTTACATCCAATCAACTGCATCAATTCTTGAGTTCTCAATTCAACATCGGCAGCCGGTAGATCGATCTTGTTAAGCACTGGAATAATTTCCAAGTCCTGCTCCATCGCGAGGTATAAGTTTGCAAGAGTCTGAGCCTGTACACCCTGCGTTGCATCAACAAGTAAAATAGCTCCCTCAACAGCAGCGAGCGAGCGTGAAACTTCATAGTGAAAATCTACGTGACCGGGAGTATCAATTAAATTCAAATCAAACTCTCGACCATCCTTTACATGCTTCATTCGAACCGGCGCAAGCTTAATTGTGATACCACGCTCACGCTCCAACTCCATTGAATCCAAAAGCTGCTCTTGCATCTCTCTTCTTTCAACGGTTCCGGTTATCTCAAGCAAACGATCGGCAAGAGTAGACTTACCATGATCGATATGCGCAATAATGCAGAAATTTCGGATTCGGTCCTGTACTGTCATAGATGGGAGTACAGTATCCGAAAAGGCCCTTTTTGTCGAGAAAAGAGCCTTGCACGCTACTGGATTACAGCAGAGCCAATAAGCTCATTTTCAACGTAAAATGCAATGAATTGCCCTGGGGCTACTGCGCGTTGTTTTTCAGCGAATACTACTGACAATGAGCCATTCTCCAATATGCTGTACTTACAATCCTGCAAAGGCTGACGATATCGAATACGGGCCTTAACTTCTTTGCCGGCAAAAGCCTCGATTGCGCCGACATGAGTTTCGCTGATATCAGTCGCTGTAAGCTCGCCTTTAAACAGTGCAGAGTCACTGTCATGGGCTACAACGACCTCATTCGCCTCTGCACGTCGCTCAACGATGAAATATGGATCAGTACCGCCCGGAAGTCCCAAGCCCTGCCGCTGGCCGACTGTGTAATACATATGACCTTTGTGCGTTCCGATAACCTCACCGTTGGTTGTAACGATATTTCCTTCACGTTCTGGTATACGATCTTTTAGGAAGTCAGAGAGTTCGATCTTCCCGATAAAACAAATGCCTTGGCTGTCTTTTTTGTCCGCGACTACCAAGTTATACTTCTTTGCAATCTCTCGGACCTTTGGTTTTGGGATATCACCAATCGGGAACATTGATCGTTTTAATTGCCCTTGGCTTAATCGGCATAAGAAATAGCTCTGGTCTTTATTACTATCTTCGCCAGCGAGGAGATGTACTGTGCCGTCTTTGTCAATGCGAGTTTGTGCATAGTGGCCTGTTGCAACGAACTCACAACCGAGACGATCAGCTTCTTTCATCAAAAAACCGAACTTCATATATTTATTGCATAGTACATCTGGGTTTGGTGTGCGGCCAGCTTCGTACTCAGCTAACATGTATTCGTAAACGTTTTCACGATATTCTTTTTCAAAATCTACACTGTGGAATGGAATCCCAAGTTGTGCTGCAACTCGGTTAGCATCTCGTCGATCGGCGCGCCAATTGCAATCATCCCAGTTCTTCATGAACACACCAACGACATCATAGCCCTGTTCAATCAAAAGAGCCGCCGACACAGATGAATCGACGCCGCCTGACATAGCCATGAGGATTTTCTTTGACATAAGAGGAGAAGATAGCATTATTCATTGCGTTTGTCACGCTTTGATTGAATGATCGTAACTTGGTTAAGTAAATATTTATCAATACTTAATCTCCTTGCAAGATCCCTTGCGGGAATGACGGTAGCTACCGTCGGGAGCCATACTTTTCTTGTGCTCGGTCAAAGAAAAGTATGCAAAAGAAAAACCGTTTCGCAGGCCCGCGCGGCCATCACATTTCAATCCGGCCTGCAGTCAAATCTTTCCGCCGAAAGCTACTACCGCCGATTTGACGGGCGGGCCACACCATACACGGAATCATACTAAAATTGAATGTTAAGCAAGTGACTAGAATTTTCCAAAAAAGTAATAAGTGTACAAAAACAAAACAACCCCTAACGGGGTTGTTTTGTTAAAAACTTTAGGTTTATGCGGCTTGATCTGCCGCATCTTCTGCAGCAAGTGTTTCTTGCATATATTTACTTGCGTCCTCTTGAGCGGTAGCCGCAGCTAGCTTTGCTATATCTACAGCATCAACACTACGATCCCCCGCCTCCAGAGAAGCAACATGTATTTGAGCCAAATATGCTTTATCTTCTTTACGCCTCTGTTCAAGCGCGCGATCCCCATCTATAGACGCAACTCCAGTTCCTGAGGCTTTTTCAAGATCAGTTTTAAAAGTATCTTCAAATGCCTCCGGCGACATATCCTTATTATCGTTAACGATTGTATTTCCTTCCGCGTCTACACGATCACCAATCAAACTACCATCTTCTTTCGGATCGTCCAATTCACTCGCTATCAACTCCTTATCTCGTGCACGTTTTGCGGCCATATCTGGAGCTGGTCCACGTTCTGCACCACTATTACCAAATACCATATACAAAAATTATGTGAACAATTTACAATTATAAAGTAGCATAAAGTTCGTTTCTATTACTACCCTTTATGTTTATATATCTAAACAAAACAGGCCCCGGAGGGCCTGTTTTGAAAACTTTAGGTTTATGCAGCTGCTGCGTCTGATGCAGCATCCTTAGCATCGTCAATCTTAAATTTTTCGCTATCTTCTCCAAAAAATGATGCATCTGCTTCAGCTTCTGTCTTATCAACAAGACTTTCTACATTAGCAGGTGCTTCAACCGGCTCACCATCAAGGATCTTTCCTTCTGGCATAACTGCCTTACCTTCTCTTGCGGCAAGTTCAGCATCTCGTTCACGTTTAGCAGCCATTTCTGGAGCTGGTCCACGTTTTGCTTCTCCTGGGTTACCAACAAATCCCATATATATAAATGTTATAGGTTTAACTTACCCCTACAAGATAGCACAAAAACAGTGTTTTGTCAAGATGTACACAGGTAAAAAAGGGCTTAGGTTAGTCAACTATTAACCAACTTGCGTATTTAAATATTGCCATTTTACGACCAGATACCGTAGCAGATATAGAGCAACACCCTTGACAAAACGAGGCGGATACATTACATTCCTCACCTTTATTAGATTTGTTGGCACCGAAGGCATAACGACATACGTTGAGATGCTCCTGGTGGAGGCAAGTCCTTCCCACAAAACAAGTGTCGAAACACATGGATTACCCATGTATGACGAACCTTGTGACTCCAAAGAAAAGGTAACGGCATGAACCGTTCCATCTTGTTGCGCCTGAGCTTCATGCTCATCGCAACGCTTCTCTCCTCCGGCTGCCACTCGTGGACTCCGGATCACACGAACTGCGTGGTGGTGGATGACATTCACTACAGCGCAGAGACGACGAAAGCGCGCAAGGTGGCTCCGCCGCCTCGCATGACCAGCAAGATGTCGGGCCGGTTCGGCCTCACGTCTATCATCTACAACATGATGCCGGAGGCTGAGGCAGCCACGATGCCCGGGGGTATCATCCTGGATCTCGCGGTCAGGGGCTATGAGGCCACCCAGACTGCGAACCAGATGATCAAGCTCGCGAATTCGGCTGCAGCGCTGGCTAGCACATCTGCTGCTTCGGGACAGGCGGCGGAAGCTGCCTACTTCCAGGCGCAGTCCACCATGTGGCGATCCCACGCCGCGATGCACTCTGCACGCGCAAAGGCAG
This sequence comes from Candidatus Uhrbacteria bacterium, assembly GCA_018664485.1. Lineage (GTDB taxonomy): Bacteria > Patescibacteriota > Patescibacteriia > UBA9934 > UBA9934 > JABJOE01. The sequence continues at coordinate 56,940 of JABJOE010000003.1, forward strand.
CCTTCGACAGTCTGGCCATCCTTGGCTACCCCGTCACTCGCGTGCTGTCAGGCCTCCATGTGATCCTTCCTCCGGACAAGGTGATGGAGCAGATCATGAACGGCAACATGAATGACTACGACATGGGAATGTACTACTACGATCAGGCGAATAGCTCTGACCGTGGCTACGACCACATGCAGGGCGTCGGCATCCTGGACGCCTGGCTCGCTGACCGCACTGGTGGCGGTGGCAACGACGGTGGCGGTGATGACGGAGATATCTGTGAGTACGACAAGTACTACATGCCTTCGGGTGATCCGAAGACGGATGACCCGTGCAACGATCACCGGCACGGATCGATCGTTCCCCGCACGGAGGAGCCCACTGGCACCTTCACGCTCCAGACCCTCGTCGAGAGCAGCCATTGGCTGAGCGTGGTCACCGCCATGCAGCAGAGCCAGCTCGAGAGCAGCATCCCCATGGTGATGGTGTACGAGAGCAAGGTCATGGGCTTCATGGAGTTCCCGTTCATTCGGGCGTTCACCATGGTCTGGCCTGACGGTCATAGCTCCACGTACTACCAGGACCCCGCCACCGGGGAGACCAGATTCGCATTCGGTGCGGAGATCAACGCGCAGTTCATCGACCTGGATACCGGTGAGGCCTACGGGGAGATGTTCCCCGGTCAGGACGAGGTCACCGCGTACGTCGGTGAGATGACCTACGGCATCAACTACCAGTAGAACCCAAAAAGCCTCGCCTTAGAAAAAACTAGGCTAGGTCGCGCGACATCGGCACGTAACGCAGATGTTATTTCAGCCCACATAATTTGTGGAGCCGTGAAAGAAACTGACACCTACGACTGTAGGTGTCTTTTCATTTCCAAATTAATAAAACTCAGTATGGGGTATTGACAAAACGCTTGATATCTGATAAATTCGCACGTGAATTCTCACACAAAAATGGAGTAGAAAATCACACTCGAAGAAGTTTTACAGCAATGTCCGTGGGTTCCAGCCACGCTTGCGGTTCTGGTCGCAGGCATGCTTTTCTCGGACTGGTACGACAAACGAGCGCAGAAATTTGCGGACTCGGCAACAGCTGCGCAGCCAACGAATAGGTGGGATGAGAATTCGAAAAAAGAGGCCATGCATCGACACCACCAGGACGGTTGGTAAAGCCATCGTTCAACTCACCGCACCCCAAGTTGACCGCCCCGTGCGCTTCGACACTCTCGGGTGCGGTCTTCTTTTTTCCAAAAAATTACGCAAACAAAAAACCGGCCGAAGCCGGTCTTTCTTATTCGATGTTTGAAAGTGATTCCTGCAATGCCATCCGCTGCTCAGCAAGAAAGTTCTTTTGATAATCATTCAGTCCATTCCCACCTGAAATCTGTTTATTCAGGTACACGAGATACTCTTGGATCGATTCAGCCTTTATTGTCTTCGTTTCCTGCGCATCCAATGCAGTCACTCGCGCAACACCCTGTGCATCGACAGACACTGCACCTTGGCGAATCATATACGAATCCTCTCGTCCACCACGACGAATATACACCCGGCTGTACAAAATCGTACCAACGAGAGTCGCGTGATCAGGAAGAATCTCCATACGACCAAGATCAGTCTTGAGTCGCACAGCATCTACCTCACCCTCAAAAATAGTAGCAAGGGGTGTGCGGAGTGAAAACGGAAAGGTAGCCATACTAAGCTTCCTTACTATGACGTTCAATTACTTCATCGATCGTTCCTGCCATGTAGAAGTGCTGCTCTGCGATGTGGTCGAGTTCACCTTCCAAAATCATCTTGAAACCTCGTACAGTCTCCTCACGAGGGATGTACACACCAGCCTTTCCGGTAAACTGCTCCGCTACAAAGAAACTCTGTGTGAAGAACTTCTCCATCTTTCGAGCACGCTCCACAGTTTGCTTATCTGCATCAGACAGCTCGTCCATTCCCAGAATAGCAATCACATCTTGTAGCTCCTTATACTTCTGCAATGTTGTACGAACACGATCAGCTACCTCGTAATGATCATCTCCAACTACACTCGCCTTAAGCGCAACAGAGCTAGACTCAAGTGGGTCGATCGCCGGGTACAATCCCATTGATGCCTGCTTACGTGACAATACAACTGTTGCATCCAAGTGCTGGAAAGTAGTTGCCGGAGCCGGATCTGTAAGATCGTCAGCTGGCACATATACAGCCTGAATAGACGTAATAGAACCTTTTTTAGTTGATGTAATACGTTCCTGCAAGGCAGCCATCTCAGACGCCAATGTAGGCTGATATCCAACGGCAGACGGAAGACGTCCCATAAGTGCGGACACCTCAGCTCCAGCTTGTGTAAAGCGGAAAATATTATCGATAAACATCAGAATGTCTTTTCCTTCATCACGGAAGTTCTCAGCAATCGTAAGACCGGTAAGTGCAACTCGCATACGAGCTCCAGGAGGTTCATTCATCTGACCGAAAACCATTGATACCTTATCGAGCACCTTTGACTCTTCCATTTCACGGAGAAGATCATTTCCTTCACGAGTTCGCTCACCAACACCGGCGAACACAGAATAACCACCATGCTTCATTGCAACGTTGTGGATCAACTCCTGGATTGTCACAGTCTTACCAACTCCAGCTCCTCCAAACAAAGCAGTCTTTCCACCCTTGATGAATGGAGAGATAAGGTCGATCACTTTGATACCTGTCTCAAACACATCTGTAGATCCAGACTGTTCTGCAAACGTTGGCGGCTGACGGTGAATTGGCATTCGTTTCACTTTTCCAAGTGCCTTTCCTTCATCGATCGGATCTCCGGTAACGTTTAAAACGCGACCAAGAACTTCTTCTCCAACAGGTGTCATGATTGGGCTTCCGGTATCTTTAACCTCTTGCCCGATCGTAAGTCCGTCTGTAGTACTCATCGCGATCGCTCGCACAACACCGTCTCCGATGTGAGCCTGTACCTCAAGAATCAGAAGCGAATCGTTGTTCGCTACTTCAAGTGCTGAGTATTTTTCTGGTGTATGACCTTCGAAAAAGACGTCGACGACAACACCTGCGATGCGGCTAATTGATCCTTTCATATTAGACGTTGTTGATTTCATAAATATCTTCGCTACCCATTGCCTCGTTGGCCGCTGCGAGCTCTGAAAGCTCTTGAGTAATAGCGTTTTGACGCGCCTTATTAAATAATCTTGTAAGTATTTTGATTCGATCATCAGCTGCCTCCGTTGCATTCTTCATGGCAACCATTCGACTTGAGTACTCCGTCGCTTTGAGCTCCAGGAACGCTTCAACGAATAGTGCCTCTACCATGCTCTTTGCGATTGACTCGATAACCTCGTCTCGTTGAGGTTCGAAAAAGGCTGCTTCCGTGTTTGAATTTAACTCTTCACCCTCTTGTTTGCGGGATTTGAGACTTTGCTCAATGCGCTCTTGCGAGAGAGGAAGGTATGAACGAACCGGTGTTTCAAATGTAAATGCATTCACGTACTTTGGTGAGACTAGGTACACCTGCTTCACCTCCTCATTTATCCACGGAGTGACAATGGCATCGATCACCTCCAGAGCATCAACTACTTCCAGCTGCTCTTTGAGTCCTTGGAACGAATGATCTGGCTTCGCACCTTCTGCGCGAGCCGACTCGGAAGCCTTGCGCCCGACAGTAATGAGCATACGATCATCCTCTGGTGTTTCTTTCCACTCCTTTGAGCGGAATAAAGCACGAACCAGTCTGGCATTCATCGCTCCACACAAACCTTTGTCTGAGGTGAGGAGAATGAACATCGTCTTCCCGACAGTTCGCTCTTGTGCAAACACGATTTCTTGAAGACCGGTACCACTCAATTGAAGCGCTTGGAAAAGATCGGTTGCATACGCTTGAACGGCGATGGACGTTTTCTGGAACGTCTTCATCTTACTTGCCGCCACGAGCTGCATGGCTTTGGTGATCTTTTTAGTGCTCTTCGTGGAGCTGATCTTATTTTTAATCTCTAGAAGAGAAGGCATGCTATTCCTTAGTTAGGATCGAACCGATAACCGTTTCAAGCTGAGCTTTAATTTCATCTGTCAACTTCTTTTCTGTCTCAATTGCTTTAACCAAATCCTTCTGCTCAGCACTTACGCGTGTGAGCAAGTTTTCAAGAGCTTTACGCACTTCGCCAATTTCAACTGAATCGAGGAATCCACCGGTTGCCGCTCGAAGCACAACTACTTCCTGCCATAGACTGTATGGGTTGAGCTCAGGCTGCTTCATAGCTTCCTGCACGCGCTCACCACGTAGTAGCTGCTGCTTTGTTGAGTCATCCAAGTCACTCGCGAACTGAGTGAAGGCTGCCAACTCGTAATACTGAGCCAAATCCAACTTTGCAGAACCAGAAATCTTCTTCATAATCTTAGTCTGTGCTGCTCCACCCACACGAGACACGGAAATACCGATGTTGATCGCTGGACGAATACCGCTGTGGAAAAGGTCAGACTGCAAGAAGATCTGTCCGTCTGTAATTGAAATTACGTTTGTTGGAATGTACGCTGACACATCACCAGCTTGCGTTTCTACAATTGGCAATGCTGTCATTGAACCACCTCCGTTTTGCTCATTCAATCGAGCTGCACGTTCAAGAAGTCTTGAGTGAAGGTAGAAAACATCACCTGGATACGCCTCTCGTCCTGGTGGACGTCGAAGAAGCAATGATAGCTCACGATATGCAACCGCGTGCTTTGACAAATCATCATATACCACCAGAACATCGCGTCCGAGATCCATGAAGTACTCAGCAACCGCTGCTCCAGCGTAAGGTGCTAGGTATTGCATAACAGCCGGTGAAGCCGCTCCCGCTGACACAACGACGGTATAGTCCATCGCGCCATTTTCCTGTAGCTTTCGTACTACGTTTGCAGTACTTGATTCACGCTGACCACATGCAACATAAACGCAGACCATATCCTGTCCCTTCTGGTTCAAGATTGTGTCAATCGCAATTGAAGTCTTTCCAGTCTGTCGGTCACCAATGATCAACTCTCGCTGACCACGTCCGATTGGAATCATGGAATCAATTGAAAGAATTCCAGTCTGTACTGGCTCTGAAACCGGCTCACGAGTCATCACACCAGGTGCAATCTTCTCAAGTGGCATAAACTTGTCACCTTTGAGCTTTCCATTTTCGTCCTGCGCTACTCCAACCGGGTTTACAACGCGACCGAGGAACTTCTCAGACACGTCGATTCCTAAAAAGTTTCCAGTTGATACAACGCTCTGACCTTCAGCTACCGTAAGGCTTGCCTGCAACTGCACGGCATATGCATTACGACCGTCAAGTTGCATCACTAGAGCGTCTACTCCAGCTTCTTCAATTCGAACAACCTCACCCATTTTCAGGCCAAGGAGTCCGTAAATGTGAACCACTCCGTCTTTTACAGAGCGAATTACACCTGCCTTTGCTTCGTTTCCGTCAGCTGATTCTACAGACCGAATGGCTGCGTCAACTGAGGAGAAAAATTGTTGTAGTGTTTTTTTATCGCTCATACATTTGTTACCGCTGAAAGAATCTGTGTTAACCGCGCTCTCCAACTGTCGTCACGTACATTACCGTCATGAAAGACTCGCACTCCACCAATCAATGACTTATTGACCTTCACTTGAGGAATTCCAGGAAGTGATGTGATATCTAGCTCTGACGTGTCCACCTCCGTTGCAATTTGCACAATGGCAGAATCGGTATTGGTCGCCTGCAAGAGAAGCGTTTGCATTTCTCGCACCAGAATCTGTTGATACTGCGAACCGACCTTTTCAATTGAGGTCAAATACTGACCTAGGTTCGTTTCCTTTGACGCGTATCCCCTTACTTGCGGAAGTGCATCGAGAATAGCGAGGAAAAATGAATTCTTCTCACGCTCTAATCGAGCAGCCGCTGCAATCACCGATGTGTTCTCAGCGAGAAGCTCGAGAATAGCAGAGAGATCATCCACGAATGTTTGATCATCCACCTTCTCCACATAGGAATGCACAGGAGCGAGATAGCCTTTCGGCAATCCTTTCCTACTGCGTGCTGCAAGGGTATCTTTAGTAATTGCACCGACGAGCTGCGAAATCATACTAATTTGATGAAAACTTAGCCCAACTCTTCTTAACGCTATCTTGAATCGTTTTTTCTGGAACATCCTCCTTTAGAACATGCATCACAACCGTTTTGATACGATCCAATACTTCCTGTTCTGCTTCACCCATGGCTCCGGCAATAGTCTGATCCGCAACCGCGCGGGCCTGCGACAAGATCGCTTCACGTTGTAATTCTGCATCAGACATCGTGTTCTTAGCTTCATCACGGGCCGCCTCCTTTGCACTGCGCACCTGCGCTTGAAGCGCCGCCTCTCGCTCTTCTCGCGCTGCCCCTTCGGCCTCACGTTCCTTCTCAATAGACGTACGCATCTTTTCTGCCGCACTCATGTTAGTTGCAATCGCCTCACGACGTTTATCAACGTAAGCAAATAACGGTTTCAGAACATAAACCTTGATAATCAAAAGCAGAATCCCGAAGTTTACGAGATACAGAAGAACACTCCATCCATCGATACCGAGTTTTTGGAGAGCATCCATAACTTTAGATTACGAAGAGAATAATAAGAGAGATAACGAGAGAGTAGATAGCTGTAGACTCGGTAATCGCCATCGCCACAATCATGTTTGGGATAATCTTTCCTGAAATGGAAGGATTACGACCAATAGCCTGAAGCGCTGCGGCTCCAACGTGACCTTCACCGATACCGGATCCGATAGCTCCTAGACCCATACAAATTCCTGCTGCGATTAGACGTGCTGCTTCTAGTTCCATAAAAATGTAACAAATGTTTTTTAAGAGATTTTATCTTATGTACGTGCAGAAAGTTGATTCCTCATCTTCCACCATCCACACCTACGCGAGATAACTGTGATTATGTTGTAGCGACTGCCTTGCCTACTATCTCTTCTTCTTCATCGTCCATTGCGCCGTCAATTGAGATAGCAACGAATTGAACGCTCAAAAGCATAAATACAAACGCCTGCACCAATCCTGAAAATACGCTGAGTATAAGGAATGGAATAGGCACAATGAACTGAGTGTAAGCACCCAATCCGATGATCACCGCTACCATCACGTTTCCTGCAAATACGTTTCCAAATAGACGCGCCGCAAGTGACACGATCTTTGCAAACTCTCCAACAATGTTGAGCAATCCTACGAATGCTTCGATTGATGCGGTGAAGAATTCCATCAATGACCGAGCTTTGAGGAATGGCTTTACTGAAATGAAGTTCTGTATGTGATTGAGTGGTGAGATTTTAAACGCCATCCATTGTGAGATGAAGAACACCATGAGAGATAGCGCGATTGGTTGTGCGAAGTCTGACGTTGGCTGACGGAAGATGTCGAAACCGTTGTATGTAAGTTCAAAGATAAACGGCACGAACATGAACTGGTTCGCAACAAAGATGAACAACAGCATCGTCATGAAGAAAGGAAAAAACGCCTCAGCTCGTTCTGTCGAGTGGAAGGCGGTTTTAAGTTGCTCCATTATATAGTCAGAAATCATCTCGAGCACCATCTGCAAACGAGTTGGCACAAGACCGAAAGAACGCGTTGCGTAAATAAACAATCCGATGATCGTTACAGAAACTAGCACTGCTCCCAAAAAACCATCCGTTACAGGAACGGGACCAAGTGAGAAAATGATTCGTGCTGGAAGTGTAATGTCAGACATAGACTACTTTGTATCCTCTATAGGATCTTTTTCCTTGTAAATTTTCATCATTGCTTTTGCCAGTGTCCACTGTGTGAACGGATAGGAAAGAAAAACACCAATTACTATTCCGGCTCGTGTGTTTCCAAGCAAAGAACCTATACCAAATCCAACGAGACCAAATACTGCAACCATTGCCGCGGTTACAGACAAAACGATCATACGTTGCTTCCAAGTAAAAATCTTCATAGGTCTCAAAATCCCAAATTCGCCCGAATAATGCCAAAATTTACCAAAAATGTCAATGCATTTTCATACACAATTGACTATTTAAAGGGGAAAAAGCGTAATGTCAAACTTTACAGTCTATGTAGTTGTGCTCGGGTTTAGGTGTTAATCTTATAAATGCACAAAACCCCGTTGGCCCTTTAGGCCTACGAGGCAAGATCACCCACAGATATGAGATGACACTTCTTTTACCGACGACAACCTCGTCAGCGTTTTTTTGGGTTTTGAACACCCGCATCTTCCCGGGCCTGATTTGCCGTTCTACTGTTTGTGACCTGGCAACCCTGACCGTCGAATACTTCGCCTGTTTGACGGTTCACTGTGAATTCTCGGGAATATCCAGTATGCGGACGCGGAGGGACACGAACTGGGTTACTACCATAACGACTCGGAACGGCCATCACGACTCACTTTGCAGACTCTCTGCACAATGCCGATCATTCAGCTACCTACAAGCTATCACCTGGAATGGCGACGGTCAATGAACTAATTGATTCGGTTCATCCGGTTAGTGAGAGTTTTTTTGTTACGCAAATACGAAACCGCCCACCACGTGAGACTGCAGAAAGCGGAATCGTGACCCTTCAAACGGGTCGTGGTGCGCGGTGAGGTCGTGGTCGGTCAGCTGTCTGTGGAGCGGTACACTCGGTAAACGATTAGTCCAACCGAGTAAACTACAGCGTAACCAATTGCCCATGAAACGATGTAGTTGTCATGCGTGGCGAAACCGTAAGCAGCCCAGAATACTGAACTTCCGAGGTACACGGCAAACAACTGCCATTCCAGACCCTCTGTACTCTCTGTACTGAAGATCTTCCATGGCTGATGAGCTGCTGCAAAGACACCCACCCAGAGCAGTCCCGTCGCCACTAGAGTAGGCTGAAAGAACGAAGCGGCAGCAGTGATCGTCATTATAACGCCTAGCAGCTTCTGAATACGACTGAAGCCATGCCGATACTTGTACAACAACTGCAAGATCAGGACATAGAACGGCGCTCGCATAACGCATTGGATCACCGGCGCCAATTCGTCACGCTCGAACCCGTAGGGCATAAGCGCGATAAACGTGGCCAGAAACACAAGGTTCCACTCTATTGAAACGGCCCTTGCTCCTTCTGACCGAATCTTCTGGATCTGCTTCCTTAGAGCGAAAGCTCCTAGTATGGAGAAGATTAACGTGCCAATGAAGGAAATTGTGATCGGGTGAATAAGGACTAGAACGGTTTCCATTGACCATCCGTTGGCCTTTGAAAAGTGCTCGAGCTCGACGAAGTTAAACACGGTCCCTCCAAGGGATAGGATGAAGTTTGTCTACCGAAAAGATGTCTCACTCACTGCGAGTGACTGTAATAATTATCATTTCCGTTATCAAAAGTCAATGATAAAAACACCCTCGCTCGCATTTTGAACATCTATGGTACGTCAATGCGAAGAGGGTGTTTTGTAGTTGATATTCACATCATAGCTTCATAGCAAATATGTGCGTTGATATTGCCAAAAAGTAGTTTTCATTATAAGTTTTGAGTACCCTCAGAAATCAGTAAAGGAGAATTTCAATGGGTACTGTTCAACTCACAAGAGGCCACCACAATCTACGAGAACAACAGAATATGGAGCGATGGGTTCTGCTCACCCCTGAATTGCTAGCCAGGCCAATCGTTGTTTCGGCCGGCAAACCGATTCCTAAACTTCATCAAGGGATGGCTCGTGGCGCGCTGCAAGGTCTCCTTGACCTGCAAGGGTTCAACGCAGCTGTGTCATACGGCGTTACCGATGACGGGCGCAACATCACAGTACCTAATCGGGTGTGGGGAACGATATCCGCCGGCACACCTGGCGGTACGGTGGCTAATTTCTCGCACGATTCGAGGCATAAAAACCGACCTTTCCGTATTCTGATCCAATGGCTGGAAGAACACTGTCTGGGGAAAGACGAGACAAGCCAAGCGTATAATCGTTTTCTCACAGAGTGGTCCTCATCCGAAAAGTGGAGACTGCTATTCGAGAGTCGGATTCGTCGCAATCTGGGACCACTTCGCGCCAGAGCTGACAGTATGCGCATTCAAGCAGACGAGCTCGAATCCAGAGTTACGGCTATCGAAGCTGCGTTGGTAGTAAAAGCTACGACGGAAGGATCGACGGAGACCGCCAACCGATAGAACCACCGACGTCTTGGCGTCGTACAAACACTGAGAGGGTGTCGTGTACGGCGCCTTTTCTTGTTGATAGAGCCGCCCTCATCGTTCCCGGACCAGGCGGAGCCTGGTATACAGGGACTCGCCATCACCTCTCGGCCCTGCAGGTCCTCGGGATTCAGGCCCGGGCCTCACCTGTGTCGTCTGCTGACGCCACATGGCTCCGGCCGTTCTCGTCCAACGCAAACCAAGCAGTTGGTTTGCTTGTCCGGGAAAATCAAAATAACCCCTAGCTAAAGCTAGCGGTTATTTTGGTTCCCGGACAGGGACTCGAACCCCGATTACCTGGACCAGAACCAGGCGTCCTGCCATTAGACGATCCGGGATTAGTATTCTTCTTCTAAATATCGGCTAATGGCAGGACGCTATGCGCTGCCACTGTACCTCTACTCATCTATTTGATCTAAATAGCGGTCGGAATATAACGATAAAAGCAACGATTGTCAACTTCTAAGTACGTATTCCCCAGCCAATTCGAAGTAAATGCCAAACAATGGCAAATAGCGAAACTATAAGAGAAATGATCATTATAACTCCAATCAGCCTGTTTGATTCTGAAACGCCAATCATTGAATATCGCAAACCATCAATAAAGTAGAAGAATGGATTTACGTAAGTTATAGCCTGAACTCTTTCTGGCAACATGCTTACTGAGTAGAAAATCCCTCCAACAAAACTTAGTGGTGTAATAACATAGGTGCCAACTACACCAAGCTGCTCAAAACTCTTTGCCCACAACCCAACAATCATACCTGCGAGCGCAAACACCGTACCAACACTCGCAATATAGAACGCGAGCAATCCGAGATGTTCAACCTGCGCGATACCAAAGAGTATGGCGATCACATAAATTCCAGCACCAACGATAGACGCGCGGAAAATTGATCCGATGATATACGCTAGTAGAATCTCGCCGTACGACAACGGTGCAACCAAAATCTCTTCAATACTTTTTGCAAAGCGATGAAAATAAATACCAAACGCTGAATGAGAAAACCCAGCACTCATAATATTCATCATGAGAATTCCAGGAAACACGAACGAGATGTAACTCACGCCTGCAATCAAATCAATCTTTCCGCCGATCACATATCCAAAAATGAAAATGTAGAGCAATGCAGAAATCCAAGGCGAAATAATAATCTGTGTTGGAACGCGGAATATTCGCTCAATATCTCGCCGTACCAACGTATAAAGTCCTATCCAGTTCATATTAGTCGCCAAGTTCATCTTTTGTAAGCTGAAGGTACCTCTTTTCCAACGTTCCGTCCTTTGTAAGATCTTTTACCGTTCCAGTCTCAGCTATTTTTCCCTTGTTCATAATGACGACAGTGTCACAGAGGAGCTCTACCTCTTCAAGATAATGAGATGTCAAAAGAATCGTCTTTCCTTTTTTATTCAGGTCGCGCAGGTGATCCCATAGCTCATGCCGCAGCTCAACATCGACTCCCGCAGTTGGTTCGTCCAAAATCAACAGATCTGGATCATGTATAAGTGCACGCATCAACATCACACGACGCTTCATACCACCAGACAATTCACGGAACTGCTTCTTGCGATGCTCATTCATTCCAAACTGCTCAATCAGTTCATCGACACGTACGGCACGCTCATCTTTTCTCATTCCGTAATAACCACCCATGTAGTCCAAAATCTTCTCCGTTGAGGCAAAGATCTCAGCATTAAATTCCTGTGGAGCAAGACCAACCAACCTTCTGGCCTTTCTGTAATCCTTATTTACATCAATACCAAAAAGCTTGATATCACCTTTTACGTAGCGAGATACTCCAGTTATGCAGTTTATAGTTGTTGATTTCCCTGCTCCATTAGGCCCCAGAAAGCCAAAAAATTGACCTTTCTTAACTGTAAACGAAAGATCATCTACAGCAACGTTAGATCCATATTCTTTTGTGAGATGTAAAATTTCAAGAGCGTTCATAGTTTGTTTTATGTCCTCATCACTTAAGCTACGACAGACCCGCCGAATGCCTCGACTAACTCATCAACCGTGTCGTCTACATTTTGCTCCATGTAAACCATCTCAAGGGAAACTGACTTCTGCATCACCTCGTTGATAGCACGCATAAGCATATCTGAGTTTTTAGCCTGCTGCATTGTGTCGTAGTGGAAACGGTGCTCAAAACCAATCTCTACAATAGATCCTTTTACTTTAAGCGGTTTTGCTTTGTTTAGCACTAGAGGTAGCGCGATGTTTTCTTTTGAAACAAGCTCACAACAACGCTTCCACTTAGCTGCCAAATCCTCAACAGAAAAAGAGGCCTCACCATGAGCCTCTTCTTGGCCCTCCTCTACATTGTCTGGCTCCGCTTTAACAGGTGCTGCGGCCGGTGATTCTTTCTGCTCTACTTTTATCTCTTCGGGTACAGGTTCTGGCTCATCTGGCATATCGATGAGATCTTCGATTTGTATGTCTGCACTACTTGTTGATTGGGACGCCGGCTCTTCTGTAACTTTTTTTGGTTCAGGTTTTGCAGTCTCGGCGCTAGCTACCGGCTTTACTTCTTTTTTTGCAGCAGGCGGTGGAGTTGGCGGAGCTGGAGGTTCTTCCACGTTACCTTCACTAAATAGCCCAACAAATTCTACACACATTAACTCAAGTGGAAGCTGTGGGAAAATGTCAGATGACTTTTTAACCTTCGCGCCCAACAAGGCATCAAGCAACCATCGTGTTTTTGCCTGATTCAACGAGCTCGCAAGATTAGTCAATCGTTCCTGAGTAGTTTCATCATATCGAATATCTGACGATCCAAGTTGGATAAATAACAACGCGCGAACCAATGAAAGGCACTCATCAATCAAATGTCGAATAGATCCACCTTGCGTCACAAATACTCCAAGATGATCCAAACATTCTTTTGCATTGTTGCGGGATAAACTTTCCAATAGATCGATAGCGCTCGACACATATGTAACCGGCAACACAAGCGAAGCTGTATCTACGTCAATTGTTTTTTCTCCAAGTGCCAGCAATTGACCAAGGGTACTTTCAGCATCACGCAAACAACCCTCCGACACACGAATAACAGCATCGAGCACCAAATCATCCACCTCAACACCTTCTTTGCCAGCCATCCACGAAAGCCGCTCTTTCATCGCTGACGCATCTAATCTACGAAAATCAAAACGCTGACAACGTGACAGAATCGTTTGTGGAATTTTATGTACTTCTGTTGTAGCGAGGATAAACAGTGCGTGTGCCGGTGGTTCCTCGAGTGTTTTCAGCAGAGCGTTAAATGCACTCGTTGAAAGCATGTGCACCTCGTCGATTATAAAAACCTTGCGCTTACTCACTCCAGGCGGTACACGGACAGCTTCAATAATATTCTCACGAACATTGTCGACTCCAGTATGAGATGCCGCATCCATTTCAATAATATCCAATGTACGACCCTGCTCAAACGCCTGACAAGCAACACAGGCGCCACATGGCTCACCGCCCTTACGGTCCAGACAGTTCACGCTCTTTGCAAGCAGTCGCGCGATAGTAGTCTTTCCAACACCACGAGGTCCTGAAAACAAATAGGCATGCGCAACGGATCCGCTTTGAATCTGATTCAATAGCGTTCGCTTCACATGCTCCTGGCCTGAAACGGCCTCAAACGTGGATGGTCTATATTTTCGGTAAAGTGCCTCAGCCATAGTTGTGTCCAAATTCTTACGCTTCGCATTTTACCACACTTGAAAAACACTCTCTGAAATACTTATAGACAGTGCCAAATACACCAAATTGCTGTCAGACTACATAATTCGGTGAATCAAATAATGGACTACGATAGGTTGACGAGAGGGTAAATAAGTGCTAAAGTCCTCTCTTGCTTGAAGACAACAAGCTCGACCGCCACCTACCCCTCAAAAAAGGAGCGCAATCACGTGCGCAAAACAATCGACTCAGCTATCTCGAGCTTCGCCACTCGGTTCCCTAAGATCTTCCCGATCGTAGGAACCAAGTGCGCTTACTGCGGTGACATGGCAAAAACCAGACTGGAAGAAGGTATCCTCTGGTCGGTATTGCTCTACGGTGACCATGAGATCGAGGGCGCTCTTCTTTCGGCAGCAGCTCTCGATGACAACGCCCGATCAATGAAGGGTCTCTCCGTACGCATGATCATCGACAACAACCAAACAGATCACGTGCGCGCCTGGGCAATCCGGAAATACCGTGTGGACACGCCTCCCAGGCAAATCAAAAGTGTCCTTCGAGAATACTTTCCTGCCATCATGGCGGAAGTGCGCTCGATGCATCGTTCAAGTGAGACCTGAAAGTCCCACCAATCAAGGCTCTCTCCCCGCCGCCTCTCTCGAGGTCGGCGGGGTAGCTTTTTACTCTCTACACTTCTTTTCAAATTCTCGAAGTCCCGCAACCTGTACGTCATCCAAGTGAACCTCCTTACGTCGTGATGACACGAAAGCAATCGCTTCGTCAGTAGTCATATTCTCAAATCTTATAAAATACGCAATTCCCATTGACGGCCCTCGCCCATGTCCATTCATACAATGCACATACACTTTCTCACCAAGTGAGATAACATCGTGCATTAAAGAAGAGCCGACCCACAAGTTCTCGAGTGTTGGCGCGGTGTGGTCAACCGTTGGAAGCCATAAATATCTGTCGACACCAAAAGCGGCATCGATCTTCTCTCCCTCCATGCTGATATCTGTCGTAACACCTTGCTTGAGCAACTCATCTTTAAAGTGAACAACACAGCACATGTTAGTTCCGATAAAAATGTTATCGTTGATCTTTGAATATTCCGTATTTACGTGCTTGTCCATAAATTTGATAATTTGCAATGATAGGTGTTAGATATTCACGCTAAAACCTAATACCTAAAACCTCTTGTTTCTCGCTTTGTTTAAGATTTGATTTTTGAGATTTGTTTGGAGACTTAATTCTTTAAAGTTGCTAAGTAATTGAGTCGTTAAGTTACTCAGCCCATAGCGAGTATTACAGTCAATCGTCACTGTTATCGTTTTCTACTTAGTACTCTGTACCGTTGGTGGCATCTTCGGTTTCGTACTTGTTGTAGCACCGATTCCAGCACGAATAGCGATCTCACGCTCCACCAAGTCCTTAGGACGACCGTATGTTAAACGAGATACTTCCTTCAGAGCATCAACAAGTCGTTGATTCGGCTTTTCTGGTGAAATGGTTTTTAATGTTAGAGGTTTTGTTTGAGATTCATCGATCATCAACTTCGCATTCCACGTGAACTTCGCATTGTTCATCAAATCATAACCTGAAAGAGTCGGCTCATACATCTTTGCCAATACCTCAGTGTCATCAGGCCCAACACGCGACACCAATGTAGTTCCAACGTTACCCAATACAGCATCACGAATCTCAGTCTTTCCGTCTTTTACAAGCTGTCCCATGTACTGGTGAGCTAAAATCAAGTTCAGCTTATACTTTCGGGCCTCAGACAGAATAGTCGCGATTGATGGCGTAATGAAGTTCTGGAACTCATCGATATACAGGAAGAAGTCTCGGCGTTCTTCCTCTGGGATATCCGCGCGACTAAACGCTGCCATCTGCAGCTTTGACACAATAATCAAACCAAGCAAGTTAGCGTTCACATCTCCAGTTTTACCTTTGGACAGGTTGATCAAAAGAATCTTTCCCTCATCCATTATTTTTCGAAAATCAAACGATGATTTTGCCTGACCAATAATATTTCGCATCATCTCATTCTCCACGAATCGTCCAACCTTTGACACCAAGTAACCCATCATCTCGGACTTATGGTAGTCACTTGTCTTTGCCATCTCATCCTCCCAGAAAGAACGAACAACCGGATCGGTCACCTTTGAAACCCATCGTTTCTGGAATGCTTCATCTGAAATCATTCGAGGGATCTCTGCAATCGTTCCAGGATTCTCGGTATCAGCCATCAGCGTCAACATGAAGTTACGCATGTTATGCTCGAACATCGGTCCGATCATCTCAGGCGGGAACAACATGTAGAAAATTGAAATCATGTCCTGAACTACGAAGTCTTTCATGTTTTCGTCACGTGCCTCGAGCATGTTAAGCCCCATTGGCCGCTCCAAATCTGACGGGTTGAAGTAGACAACGTCGTCAATACGATCTTTTGGAATAGATCCTAAAATATCATCAACCAAATCACCATGCGGATCCACAACACAAACTCCATGACCGTTTTTAATATCCTGAAGAGCCAGGTACCGCAAGAACCAAGATTTACCAGAACCAGTCTTACCAATCATGTACATGTGGCGCTGACGATCGCTTGGCTGCATGTAAATATCAGTACGATGTCCTCGATACATGTTGTAACCAACCAAAAATCCTTCCGTTGGAAGGCCTGCCGGGGCAGCAGCAACACGAGCCCCCATCCATCTGATGTTTGGAGTCTCAGTACTAGTAAGTGGCAGATGCCACAAACTCGCCATCTCTTCCGTGTTTAAAACAATTCTATATTTCTCTCGATACTGGCGGAAAATAAAATCGTTAATGAGCTTCTTCTTTTTTGGAATACTCGTTTCAAAAGCATTACCGTACTCATAAATATTGTACTGACTATATGCCTGGAGCACGTGATTCAAATATGACTTCGCAGCCTCGGCGCTCGAAGCACTCGCCACAACTCGAATATTCACATCCATTCCAGCTTTACTAGCCTTATCTTGAATTCCCTCGAGCATTTTCTGCTCTGCAGGTGTAAGCTGCCTTTTCTCCTTTGTTTTATCAGCCTCCCTATCTTCTTTCGATTTTACAGCGCTCATCCAACTGCCCCCTTGTTTCTTTCCAGACTTAGCATCTTCAAAAGACATCCCCTTCTGCATATTCTTCACAACTTTCTTACCTAAACTTCGCCATGAAGCACGTGCAGAACGAACAATATACTGAACAGCAACACCGTCACCTTCAGGAACATTTGAAAGAGCGTTGGTGATTCCATTGAGTGGATCCGTTTCTAAATCTTTATAGGTTTTGATTGGCAACGCGTTTTCACGTTTGAATTTTAAATATCCTCCGACAATAGTTCCAGATGATGAAAAGATATTATAGTCCTTCACCGGTTCGATCATCGCGTCTGAATACTGCGCGTTTAACTGCTGCTCCACAAAATCATGCATGTACTTTGGAAGCGTGATGTAAAACGTGATCAACTTATGATGAGCGACGATTTCGAGCGCTATTACATCTGAACGCCCAAAAAGCCACGACTTAAACCCCTTTTGAGCTTTCAATCCACCGATTGCAGAAAAGAAAGTCTCAGCAATGGAGATATCTTCTTGAATCTCTACGGTACGATCATCTGTTGTAGCTTCTTTTTCGCTTTTAAACTTTGGGATAGTCACCATCAGCGTTATATTCGCATACTGACCACCACGCAACATCTGTGACTTATGCAAAACATCACGAACTATATAAAGAACGATAGTTAAAATGATGATCAGCCCGACTACGCCGATCAATATGTACACTAACGTTTGCATTTCTTCGGTCATAGTTTGTTTTGAGATGCTTTCGCTTGTTCTTGAGCGTACTTCAAAAGTTTATCCGCTTTAATCTTCGCTTCCTGCTCTAAGAAATATTTATTTACTCCAGGCACTATCTTCAACCAGTCTCGAATTAGCTGAAAGATTTTTTTAATCTTAAACTTTCCACCCGCAACCATCTCGCGAATTTTCGAAGCAGTCTCTTCACCCTTCTGTTTAAACTCCCACTTCTTATCGTCTGGAAGAGAGAGGAACAAGTCCGTAAGATCGTCCTGCAAAATACTTTCAATGTCAGTTAGTATTGGATCCTTTTCAATAGGCACCGCGCTTGGTGCCGCGGGTGCTGCAGGCATCTTTACCTGAACCGGCTCTGGAGTATCATTACCGTCCTGCTCATCTCCCTCGCCCTGCTCAGATTGCTCGTGTTGCTCTTTTGATTCCTGGCCAGTTTCTTTTGGAGACTCAAAAGTTGCATCCTTCGGCTCAGGCTGCTGCTCGGGAGTAATAAAATTGGCCTCCTCTTCAGGCATGTATATATTTTAACACATTTACATACGCTTCCTACAGCGATTTATGTATAAGAAAAACACGCCATTAAATCATTTGGCGTGCTGTTCCGTTTTACGTTATCTGACAGGTCTTAGTAACTGGCCCTTGGGATGGTCTTCAACTACAAGTCCTAGAGCTTTCAGTTCGTCTCGCAGACTATCCGATGCATCGAAATCTTTTTGTGCACGGGCGTCTTTACGCTTGTCGAGGATCGCTTGTACATCTTCGCGTGCACCAGCTTCTTGTGCCGCCCGTAACTCTCCGTCCAGATTAAAACCTAGAAAACCATCCATCTCAAACAACGTAGCAAGTTTCGTTGACCAGTTCATTTCTTTGTCTTTTGCAACGTCCCACAGAACAGCAAGTGCACCCGGTGTATCTAAGTCGTCGTGCAACTTGTCACGAAAGCGTTGTATAGCGATGTTGTCTGATTCTGTCGGTGCTGCGAAATGCATCCAGATTGCATCACGCAAGTTGTTCAAAGCATTCTGCGCTGCATCAACCGCCTCCCACGTAAAGTTAATCGGAGAACGATAATGAGCACCTAAAGTGAAGTAGCGGAATGCCAGCGGATCAATTCCACGTTCAATCAGATCATCAATCGAATACACGTTATTCAACGACTTCGACATTTTGCCGCCGTCAATCAAAATAAACTCGTTATGCAGCCAGTAGTTTGATTGGTTGTTCTTGTAGACGCCCTGAGTCTGCGCGATCTCGTTTTCATGATGTACAGGCCCCAGATCCATTCCACCAGTGTGGATATCAAACGGCGAACCGAGATATTCAATACTCATCGCAGAACATTCAATGTGCCAACCCGGGAATCCAACGCCCCAAGGTGACTCCCACTCCATCTGGCGCTTCTCACCTTCTTTTGAAAACTTCCACAATGCAAAGTCCGAAGAATTCTTCTTTTCTTTATTCACCTGCACGCGAGCACCCTCTTCCTTGTCTTCTAGCTTCTGATTTGAAAGCTTTCCGTAGTCATCAAGTTTTGAAGTATCGAAATAGATTCCGTCAGACGTTTTATATGTGTAACCATTACCCTCGAGCTCTCCAACCATTTTAATCTGTTGCTCGATGTGATCTGTAGCTTTCGGCATCACGTCCGGACGCTTAATATTCAGACGATCCATGTCAGTCAAAAACTGATTTGTGTAGAACTCTGCAATATCCCAAGCGGTCTTGCCTTCCTTGGCAGCAGCCTTCTCCATTTTGTCATCACCGTCCGAACCATCGTCGGTTAAATGACCGACATCCGTGATGTTCATTACGTGCTTGATCTTATATCCATCAAATTCAAACAAACGATGAACAAAATCCGCAAATAGAAAGGCTCTGAAGTTTCCAATCGATGCCGTGTGATAAACCGTCGGTCCACATGAATAGATCCCAACCTCGAGATCTTTAAGAGGTTTAAAATCCTCTTTTTTGCGTGAAAGTGAGTTTGTAAATTGGATCATAATGTCTATACGCTATCACACAAAGCCTCCTGAGAACAGATGAAGCATTGATTGATTTATCTTGGGTTTAATGAGGAGTATATGAAAAAAACAACGACCCCCGACCACACTAGCGTGGACGGGGGCGAGACGCAGTTTAGCGTAACTTACGATCGGTCTTGAACGTGCAGCTCCTGGGCTCATCCTGGCCGGTCTTTACAATACCGACACAACGAACACCATGATTGTCACCTTTGCTGATTACCGTTCCGACAAAGCGCCACCGATCGCCATCACAGAAGGGCCCTCCAGAGCGGAAGACACCGGCGAGCCTCACCCTGAGATATCCAGGCTGCCCGACAACTCCTTTGAGACGGACGGTAACAAAGTTGTCCCTGCGCGGTGCAAGGATGGCCTCAGTGAGATGAAAACCTACAGGAGTTGATCGAACTTCATACGCGCGCATGTTTGAAGGACTGACTCCAATCAGCCTCCTTGAGATGTTAATGAACCCCTTTACGCTTGCAGGACTGAGGCAACTCAACTCCGTAAGCTCAGCGGTACGATTCTCAAAGTCAATCGTACCAGCCATAGAAGCCATTTTATTGTCGCCGATCTGTCCATGTAGACCGATGTTCACTTTTCCATTCTCTCTCCACAGACCGGTGACCCTGCCACAAGCGACCAAGTCGCCATCGTCGTAGAACGGGACAGCGAGGCCTCCTGAAACCCTTTGAGGTTCTTCAGTCTCCCAAGGGCAGACGTAGGTTGTCTCCTCCGAGACGAGACTTGTCATAACCTGCCATACGGCGGGAATCCTTGACGCAGTGAACACTCTCTGACCATCAACGAGTCTCATAACGAGCTCCTTTTTTCAAGTTTCGAACAGAGGCGAAACTATCCTCCATGCTACCCATCTTACGACGAGCCGACCTTTGCATTAAGCGCAGGAATTACCGGACTTTCTATCAAAAAAATCCGTTTCTGTCAATGGTATATTGACAAAGTGGTCATATTGCAGTATATTTCCCTGCAACCAAGAAGGAGGAAAGACAAGCAATGACTCAAGCACGAACTGGAGAAGCAGGTGGGTGCATCCCGCCCGCAAGCGGGACGCCAGAAACCACAATCACGGGAATCCTTCAACGATACCCACATGCAAGAGGGACGGAGATCTCGCTCATGGCCCTAGCGGTCATTGAAATGGCAGAGCGACACACTGGCCTGGAGGTCTTGTGTCTCCTCATCGCCACTGGCCGCGACCGAGTTGAAGCCCTCATCAGTTTCAAAGGTGGGCAAACCCGTTCGATCAAAACTACCTTCGGTTGATCGGCCTGACAGATCCACCACCACACACACTTCTCAACGCCCGGAATCGCATCATCTTGCGATCCGGGCGTCAGTGCATTCTCATCAAAAACAAAAGCCGCATTACGCGGCCTTTGTTACACCTGTAAATTTTTTTATATCTACTCTACTCCGCCTGGCATAACCTCTTGACTCCAGTCGATCGCTTCCATGATATTAATTCTCATAGTACCTGTCTCTTCTCCCTCGGGTGCGTGATGTCCACGCATTGCAACGTGATCTCCTACCTCAACATCATACTCGGAAGCCTCTTCTTTCATCTCATAGAACTCAGTATCATCTTCATACGAAAGTGTCTCCTGTGTTCCGTCTCTTTTCTCAATTAGAATTTCGTTTGCATCTGTGTCTACCGACAGAACAGCACCTACCAAATGATTACGTGGCTGTAAACGTTCAGCGATCACACGAGCATACGAAATATCGTCCTCACGCATCACACTTACAAAAACCATATCTCCTGCTTCAAAATCTCCATCCTTATTATGAATCTTTGTATCTTCCGTAATTACGAATGTCAGCTCGTCACCTTCTTCAAATTTATTTTCTTTAACTCTTTCTCCCTCATTTTCTTCTCGTACAGGACGGTCACCGAATACTAAACTAATCGTCACCGAACTGTCGTCGATCGCTACAATCTCACCATGCATTGGCGGATGCTTGCGATGTCCTTGTCGCCCCCCTTCTTCAGCTGCGAAAGTGCTATATGCACCTGCACCAAGCCCTGCAATTATTAGACCTGCTACGATTGCTGTTTTCATTATCACCGTCTTCGTCATAAAAATGTGCTAATTATTACGTTTAGCGCCGTCGCTGATGGCGGAGCAGAGAGCTCTTCTCCTCCTCCGTCAGATCGGACTCATCAATATGTACACGCAAGTCGAGTAAAACGTTACGAAGTTCATCTGGAACCGAAGCTTCTGTTTCATTTTCGATAGACTCTGTCAGTATAAATTCGTAACGAGCGTGATGTGTACGCATACGAAGAAGCATCTCATCTCGCAGCTCGTAATCATCTCCAGATTCATCGAGAGTACTTAGGGTCCGTTGGAAAGATTGGTTTATACGTTCAATATGAGGCAGTGAAACTTCATCATGCTCAATTTTAAATTCACCCTCTTCAATGCGACGTTCGGTCATTCGTTCATGGAACTCAGCACGCCCATGCGCTGATCGATGCGTCCAGCCTTCAACTGTTTCCATCCCATCTTTGATTGGGAATAAAATATGATCTTCTGCGACCGCCGGACTTCCATATGCATAGGATCCAACACCGGTTAGTAAAAACAGGCATAGAACAGCAGTAGGTAACGCGAAACGATGACGAATGCGGTGAATCATCGACGGGTACCGATGATCAAATTCATTTGATAGCTCAGCCCAAAGAACCTTCTTAAACTCAGCAGAAGGTTTGCTTTGTTTTTTGAGGCTATTTAGTTCTGGGCTTTTCTTTGTCATATATTTTTTGAAGTACTGACTTTAGTTTTTTCATTGCGCGATGTGTTTCTACACGCAACGTTGCAGCTTTTGTATCTAGTAGTTCTTCCATGTCTTTATACCTATATCCAAGTAAATGTTTCAGCTCAATTAATTTTCTATCTTTCTTTCCAAGCTTCCGTAGTGCCTTTTGTACTTGTCCGATGTCGTCACGTGACTCTGCGTCTTTACGACCATCCGACCCCTCCAAACAGAACGCAAGGTCGTCGATATCTGAATGTTCCTTTTTATCGCGCCAATGATTAATCACTCGGTTTCGAGCAATTGTCATAATCCAAGCAACCTGCGAACGATCTGGATCATACTTTGCAAAGTGCTCTAACGCCTTGATAAAAATCTCAGACGTGAGATCTTCGGCCGTCTCCCTATTCATCTGTACACGAAAGAGCACAAATCGATACACACGATCGAAATGCTTGGCATAAAATCTTTTAAAATCAGCTTTATGCATAAAAATACGCCGGGCCACAGATAAGGGCAATTTTTAAAACGAACCCTTATAACTACCCATGTTAGCGAAAACTGTTACAAAAATTGAAGCCTTTGTCAATGGATGGAGGCTTAACGAACCCTGTTTGAAAAATTAAAAGAATCTGTTAAATCATGGTCTTTCCGCAGCTGTACCCCTCCATCAAAATGCTCGGGAAAAGCCTTTGACAACATTGCCATGTATAAAATCTCCTCCATAACAGTACGTTCTGTGTTATCGCTCCACTTCATTCGACTATTGCTCGTAAGCCTCGATAACTTGTCCTTAATATATCCAACGACAATCATGTCATCCTCCTCTTCCCTCTGCCCAGGTACTTGATCGAACTTATAATACTCAAAATCAAAACCAATCATTTCCAAACGTGCCCTGCGCTGCTCTGACGATTTGTAGATCTTAAATGCGTAACCGTCATGGTCGGTATTATTGAAACCATGTTTTGCAAGTGTACGATCGTACATCAAGCCAGCCATATCAATATCAAACTCTGCTTTTACCTTTGCGAACGATTCAAAATCAAGCGGCGTCTTAATTCGGCCAGATTTAATCTCTATATCAAATATCTCTGGGCTCTCTTCTATTACCTCTGCCAAACCTTTATATATCTGAAACTCGCGTTCATAGTGCTCCGGGTTATCGATCATCTCATATGCATACATTCCCTGAACAGCACGTTCTCCCCGTCCGAAATCACCAATCGGCCACATGTGCTCCTCTTTTTCAAACATTGTAAAAGAATAACCATCTGGATATTCAACAAAACCAACAGGATGCTCGAAACGCATATCAACATCCCCGCTATTTGTAGTTCCAATACTTTCAAAAAACCGAGCCGTTGCAAATTCCTGCTGCGATGTTATCCCATCTCGATGACCACGTTCTTTCAAATGCCTGTGCTTATTCGTCTTACGTTCCTTCATGATGTACTGACCAGCATCGGTACTCACTTCATAAACTCTGTCCTTCCACTGCCGATTAGTTGTCCATCCATCTGGATTCATTAGATCCGTAACCTGATCCGCTTTTTCGGGGTCAACTGTAATGCTAATTCCGCTTGGCAATTCAAGCCGTCCCGACTCATCCACTTCTATGTCTGGATTGTCTAGTATCTCAGCGCCTAAAATCAAACGCTTAACATTACGTCCAACGATGTAACGATCACTGATCAAATCTCGCTCAGGGTTCGTGAGACCATCACTTCCTTCAGGAGAAATTTCATCGCCCGGACGATGCGGATGATAGCCTGGTGCGTTAATAATATCCGGCACGATTAGCTCATCTGGGACTTCATCTAACGAAAGCATTTTATATAGATCCCCATCGGCATATCGTTCCGCAAGTCGTTGAACTGAAGCATTTTCGTTCGTACGCAAAATATCAAAAAAAGCCTTACCAAGCTTTTCAGATAATGGCAGAGCTGCAAGTTCAACAACTTGAGCGCGAAGATCTGGATCGACTTTAATCTCACGCATAGCAAGCGTAGACAATAGCTCCCACTGCTTCATTACTTTCTCACGATCATAAAGTTTCTCACCGTTTTCTATGACGGGAGTTCGTAATTCAGGATATTGTGCCATGGCACCTTCTTTCATACTAAGCATCCCCTCGTACAAGGAGCAGTGTCGCGATAGGTACGACCGCCCAGATACTTCTAGCTAACTCTCCGTAAAATATAAGATTAGTCCAAGGTGAAAGTGTTTCGAGTAAGTCCTGCGGAAAAAAGCTTCCAACAATTACAAAAAGTAATCCGCAAAACGCTAGTGCGAATGTTCCAATTTCAAAACCCGTGGGCACAACGTATGGCTCGAAAAACCCATTCGTTTTCATAATAATAAACACAGCTACATACAGAACTGCAAAAACGATAATTCGCGCAATCCAGTCTGTTGATTCAATCAAACCAACCGCCGAATCAATTGCCGGAATGAACATCATTATAAACGCAGCAATGTAGAGCGAGAATGTTCCGGGAACCACGTAATCTTTTCCAAAAGTATATGCGTACCCAAACACACCAACAATGATGGCGGCAAACACAAGAACATCCCAACTTAAAATATTGGCAGCTTCCGCAACTTCGCTCATGTATTCAATCGCGTCGTCTGTTTCCATGTAGTCATTATATCACGTACTGATTTAACTAATGTGAACACGCTGAACTATTGACATAACGGTCAAAATTTGATAACTTCGTGCGCACCCCACAACCAGGAGTCCAGATTGAACTATCTCGCCCTTATCCTGATGACAGCCAGCGGAGCAGCCCTCGGTGGACTCGTCGTCGGTTCTATCGTGCACGCGGTCATGACGCGTCGGATGCGCGAGTTCAGCAAGTACATCGCGAAGCTCTCCAGTGATGCCGGGTGGCACAAATCGGCTGCCACCGCTGAGGCGCTTGCCTGCAACTGGGTCGACGCGGCTAACAGCGCAACTCAGTATTTCGAAGTGCTGCTCATCATCAATCTGCACCTCAAAAGGCAAAGTTCCAGTAAGTACCCCACTGTCCATCCAAATGTTTGCGCAGAACGTGCGCTCGAATGGGTACGCGAGGCGGAAACTCACGGTGCTTCCGTTGCGAATCGGGTGAAAGAGTATCTTCCCGAGATCTGAGACCTACAGCGAATCTACCACCCATCTCTCGCGAGGTGGGTGGAATTGCTTTTGCTATTTAATTGCACTTAACCGTTGACAGAGCGTGAGAAATCTGTTAATTTCGCATGCCCACAACCAGGAGTTATGACCATGTATTACTTTTTGGCCGCTATTGCTGGCGGACTCGTCATCGGTTCTATCGTGCATGCGATCATGACGCGCCGGATGCGCAAACTGAGCGAGCACATCGCAGGACTCTGCGGACAAGCTGGCGTGTACAATTTGGGTGCCTGCAACGCAGCGATGATGCGTGACTGGCACAACGCACAAAGTCACGCTGTGCAATACCTCGAGCTGCAACTCGCAATCGAGATGAGCCTCTGGAAACAACGAACCAACGTATCACCTGTCTATTCATTCAGAGCATGCCCACTCGGCGCAAGGGCATGGGTAGACGCAGTGGCAGAAAATCCCGAGCTCATCACCAGTCTGGCCACGCACTACATTCCCAAGCCCGAAGCAGCCTGACCATCGAGTCCTACAGCGAATCTCCCACCTATCTCTCGCGAGGTAGGTGGATTGCTTTTTCAAATCTGAAAAACAAAAATACGCAACCCGGTTGCGTATAAAGTATCAGCAAACAAAAACCGCCGGTTTCCCGACGGTAATTGTTTCTATCTAATGGTTGTAGAATGTATTTTCGGTAACCACAGCCCGACCACTTTCACTTACCAGCTGTATACGATAAGTATACTCAGTTTTTGGCGTAAGACCAGTCATTCGAATGGCATTACGTTTATGATAACCAGTTTGCCACTCGTCATCCATCAACCAAGTACAATCGGCAGATGTTGGTGATGATGGGATACTATTACCTTCACAGTAAAGCATCTCAAAGTAAGTTGGCTGATCCGTTTTAATACGAACTACTTCGTTAGTATTATTACGTGTGTGATGAACTTGTTCAAAAGTAATTGTTGGATAACCCGAGATTGCAAAAACGCTGCTCGCTGGAATCAGTAAAACCGCTAGTGCAAAGAATGCTACGATTAATCGTTTCATACTCTTTGGTTTTATATAACAAGACCAAGATAATAGCACAAAAATGGCCTTTTGTCAACCATTAATGCGCATATTAGCTTGCTATCTATGGCTTAAATAGCTGATGCCTTTTCTACAGAGGGCTACTCGGACAAATCCAACTCTTCCAATAACTTCTTCTGCTTTTTAGATAACTTCTTTGGTGTGATGACATGCATAATAACAATCTGATCACCTCGTCCACCGCGGCCTCCAGCAACTCCCTTTCCTTTCAGTCGAAGTTTATCTCCACTCTGGGTAGCTGCCGGAACTTTCAATTTAACTTTACCTTCAATTGTTTCTACATCGACTTCGTCTCCAAGAGCTGCCTGTGTGAAACCAATCTTCTTTGTTGTATATAGTGTATTTCCATCTCGCTCAAAACGAGGGTCGGACTTAACATGAACTCGCAAGAATAAGTCACCTGCAGCGCCACCGGCACCGATAGACTCACCCTCTCCACGAATACGGATCTTCATTCCGCTATCAATTCCCGCTGGGATGTCCACGCTAAGCGTTTTGCGACCATACTCATGTCCTTCACCGTTACACGTAGAGCACGGCGTCTCAGGCGTTTCTCCGCGACCTGAACACGTTGTACACGTAACGCGAGCCTGTACATTACCAAGAATCGTTCTCTGAACGGCAATCTTCACTCCATTACCGTCACAATCGGTACATGTCTTTAAATCAGTAGCCGGTTCTGACCCGACCCCACCACAACGCTCACAAAGATTATTTTTTGTAACAGAAATTTCTTTTTGAACTCCAAATACGGATTCTTTAAATGAAAGGTCAACATCTACTAAAATATCCTGGCCGCGTGGAGCTCGTCCGCGAGATCGTCCGCCACCTCCAAATAAATCTCCGAAAATATCTCCCAGATCCTCGTAATTCATTCCACCACCTCCACCGAAACCTCCTCCCGGGAATCCACCTCCGCCACCGCCTGCACCATCGAAAGTTTGACCGTACTGATCATACTGTTGTTTTTTCGTTTCATCCGAAAGAACTTGGTAGGCACTATTTACCTCCTTGAACTTCGCCTCGTCCCCACCCTTGTCGGGATGATGCTCATGAGCTTTCTTGCGGAAGGCCTTTTTAATTTCGTCTTTCGACGCACCCTTCTCTACACCAAGAATTTTATACAAATCTTTTGCCATATTATTTCTGACTCTCCAAATACCTTAATAAGACTGCGACCGTGCGCTCTTCGCCAATAGAACCATCCAAGCACATCGCACGGACTTCATCGTGAGTTCTCCATTCAGGCTCAATAACCTCACCCTCTTCTTCCAAAGACTGGCCATTTGGATGATTTTCGAACTCTGAGACAACAAAGTAATACAAATCCCATAACATTGTCGAGCCCGGAGAGGTTGTATGGATGTGATTCATGACTATTGGAACAAGCCCAACTTCTTCTTGAGCTTCACGTTTTACAGTATCGACTGCGTTTGCCAGGACATAATCATCGGATACACGATATTTTCTGTAGTCAGACAAAGTGTCAAAAACCTTCCCGCCAGGCAGACGATAGTCGAATCCATTGAGCTCAGTACGATACTCATGAGTGATTAGCATCTTACCGTCTTTCACAAAGATGATTCGTACGCCTGGTGATCGTCTAGCTGTTTCAAACTTAATTGTTTTATCACCGATCTTCATTGGCTGCTGTACAACCTCAATAATACGACCTTCGTACATCACTTCTTCGTCACCAGCTATTTCAGGCTTTAACATACTATTTCTGATTCGCCTTTATACGATCTACGATGTCAAAAATACCAACGACAGCTAACGTATACAAAAGAGTTGGAAATGCGATCACTATCACGCTTAACGCCTCTATAAAATCAGGAGATGCAAGATCTCCACTCAGCTGAGCCGATATCATAGAAAATCCAACCGTTGCCGGGGTGAGATACAGAACATGGAACCAATGTTCTGAGGGAAGAATAACCGCAACAACTGTCAGTAAAGCAAAAAATAGACTAAAAGCTATCATGCGCTTATTTTGATTCGTTATCATACTATTTCAGTTTCGCTTTTACACGGTCTACAATTTCGAGCCCTGCTACGACAACAAACGTATATAAAACCGCCGGTAGCACCATCAAAATTATAGACAACACTGCACCAAATGCGTTAGACGTAAAAACTGCGCTCAACGGAACGTACAACATAAAGAACGCTACTATTGATGGAAATAGGTAAGCCACCTGAAACCAATGTTCTGGAGGTAACAACATTGAGAAAATAGTAAGAACAACAAAAAGAAGCCCAAATGTGAATACGCGTTGTTTCCGAGTCATCTTCATACTATTCCGTTACATCTACTTCAATCGGCTTCTCGACCACTACAAAATCCTCCAGACGCATCTCAATTGAATTCGTTAAAGATCCGGCATTAAAGAAAATCTTCTCGTTATCAGTAAGAGCTTTTGCAATGTGAGTCTGAAGTCCAATACACGATCCAAATGGAGGAACAGATCCAGGTATGCAGTGAGTAACCTCTTTTACCTCCTCACCGGGAGCAAAACTCCAACGCTCTCCAATAACCGCTTTAACCTTTTTCTGATCCAACCTGCAATCATCAGGCAAAGTAAAGTGATAATAGTTTTTAGACTTCCTCCCTTTAATCACAATCGCCTTTGCACCAGCATGATGTGGTCTGTCGTCAGGATCATATCCCAAAGCACGATCAGAGTCCTCAGGCTTATCACCATGTTCAATGGTTCTATATTCAATCCCCGCGCCGTCGAGCTTTTGTTTGATTTTATTGAATTCTTCTATCATATTATTCTTCGCATTAACCTATTAAAGTTGCTCAATAGAGCAACTTTAATCTCCTCCCTATCTCCCATCCTCTTGCTTCGATGCCATTGCTTAGCCCCCTAGCACAATAATCAGTTGACCAAATGTTCCGTTCCCACCTCTCTACCTCCAAATAGTGGCGCGGCAGATAGGGATGTTAAAAGTTATAACTAGGCTATTAGCGGGAAGTTTAGGTTATCAGACCGCCGGCTGGTACGCCGAAGGCTACCAACGGAAGCTGATGATCTGAACTCACCCGCCCACCATCGTTATTTATTTTTTACGACCTTAGCTTTGGCGTCGACTATTTTCTCCTTACCCTTTGTCTCAGCTTTATTCCAAAGCCAACTCCGAACTGCTTGAAAAGATAGGATCCACATAATAAATGACCCTGCCGCTAGAACAA
The DNA here is from genome assembly GCA_018664485.1 of Candidatus Uhrbacteria bacterium. Taxonomy (GTDB): domain Bacteria; phylum Patescibacteriota; class Patescibacteriia; order UBA9934; family UBA9934; genus JABJOE01. The sequence continues at coordinate 86,849 of JABJOE010000003.1, forward strand.
TTCGTAAAAGCCCCCTAGATAATTTTTTCATAACTCATTACTTCTTCACCGGAGTGAAACCTTTTTCTTTTCCTCCCCACAAGTAAGCTTTCGCAAACTTTGCCTCTCCGCTTTCAACAGCTGTAACTTTTTCATTGATAGTTGCCAATGCATCACGCAAAGAAACACGGCTCTCTCGCAATTCATCCTGCCGAATTCGGAAAGTAACCTTCTTTGAGTCCATCTGAACTGGAACCATAACAGCCATTCGCAAACGCATCTGGCGCATGATTTCTGTATTTGTCATCTCAATCATAGGGGAAAATTTACTACGTTAGTTATCTCTCCTCGTCTATTTTGTTTTACTCCTTGTCTGCTGAGCCCTCTTCTGGCTTTTCGCCTTCTGTTTTTGTGTCCTCCTTTACCTCTTCAAACTCTGCGTCTTTTGCTTCATCTTTTTTCTCAGCTCCACCCTCGGCGGCACCTTCCGTTGCGGAAGCATCTTCCTGATACATCTTCGCACCAAGTTCCTGCGCTTTCTTTGAAAGGTCTTCAGATGCAGTCTTGATCGCCTCAATGTCATCTCCATCCTTTACAGCTTTGAGAGCATCAATCTTTTCTTGCAACGTCTTCTGCTCATCCTCGGAAACTTTATCTTTGTGTTCGGACAACATCTTCTCGGTTGTGTACACCATTGTATCAGCTACGTTGCGAACTTCCACTTCTTCTTTTTTCTTTTTGTCATCTTCGGCATGCGTTTCAGCATCAGCTTTCATCTTTTCAATCTCTTCGTCGGAAAGTCCTGACGAAGCTTGGATTGTAATCTTCTGTTCTTTTCCAGTTCCCTTATCCTTTGCAGATACGTTTAGAATTCCATTGGCATCGATGTCGAATGAAACTTCGATCTGTGGAACTCCACGTGGTGCCGGTGGGATACCGTCAAGCATGAAACGTCCTAGCATCTTGTTATCAGCAGCCATCTCACGCTCACCCTGCAGTACTTTGATTTCAACTGATGGTTGGTTGTCAGCAGCTGTTGAAAATACCTGTGACTTTGATGTTGGAATAGTTGTGTTTCGTTCGATCAACTTTGTAGAAATTCCACCCATTGTTTCCAATCCGACAGAAAGTGGTGTTACATCAAGCAGTAGAACATCCTTCACGTCACCTTGCAGAACACCGGCCTGGATCGCAGCACCCATTGCTACAACCTCATCAGGATTCACTGTTACGTTTGGCTTTTTACCGAAAAATTCTTCTACCTTCTTTTGGATAAGGGGCATTCGTGTCATTCCACCAACGAGAACAATTTCTTCAATTTCTTTTGTTTCAAGCTTCGCGTCTTTAAGAGCTTTCTTTACCGGTTCAAAAGTTTTTTCAACTAGTTCCATTACTAACTCCTCGAGCTTTGCACGTGTCATTGTCATTACCAAATGCTTCGGTCCTTCAGCGCCAGAGGTAATAAATGGTTGGTTGATTTCAGTTTGCTGTGCTGTGGATAACTCGATCTTTGCGCGCTCTGCTGCATCTTTAATACGTTGCATCGCAAGTGGGTCTCCAGCCAAGTTCACACCTTCCTGTTTATTGAACTCTGAAATGATCCAGTCGATAATCACTTTGTCGAAGTCGTCTCCACCAAGGTGAGTATCACCGTGGGTAGACATAACCTCAACTGTACCGTCAGACACATCAAGCACTGAAACATCGAAAGTTCCTCCACCCAAATCGAATACGAGAATCTGCTGACCGACGTTCTTATCAAATCCGTATGCAAGTGCCGCTGCAGTTGGCTCGTTGATAATTCGTGCAATCTTCAAACCTGCGATCTCTCCTGCATCTTTCGTAGCCTGTCGCTGTGCGTCATCAAAATACGCAGGAACAGTCACAACCGCTTCTGTAATTGTTTCACCAGTTCGTTCTTCGGCATCAGCCTTCAACTTTCCAAGTACCATCGCTGCAATTTCCTGCGGCGTGTGGTCCTTGTCACCCATCGTAACTGCAACTCCCTCGCCCTTCTTTACAATCTTGTAAGGCATAAGGTCGAGATCTTCCTGAACTTCTTTGTCAGAAAAACGTCGTCCGATCAATCGCTTGATTGAGTAGAGAGTGTTTTCAGGGTTTGTTACAGCCTGTCGCTTTGCTGGCATTCCAACAAATCGCTCACCATTCTTTGAAACGGCAATAATAGATGGCGTTGTTCGCGCACCTTCTTTGTTTTCTAAAATCTTCGGCTGCCCACCCTCAATGATGGCCATGGCCGAGTTAGTAGTTCCAAGATCAATTCCTAAAATTTTTGACATAAGCTCTTTATCTATTTAACGATCTGCGTTGTCAGTTGATTCCGTCGGCTTCCCCGTACAAGTCAGTACGACTCAGCCTTACTCACCAAACTTCCTAGCATCTCATCTAAATATATACATTCGTTACTAAATTTTCTTAACAAACCCCCTACTCACTATTATTTTTTTACAATTACCTGTGCTGGGCGGATAACATGATCACCGATTTTCCAGCCCGCTCTCACTTCTTTCATTTCGTCTCCTTCGCCGACAGACTCATGCAGGTTTGGATCGAACTCATCACCAATTTCGATCAGTTCAACTCCGAGGCCTGCGAGCACATCTGCGAACTGTTTTTGGATGAAAGTCACACCCTGCATCCAAGTGTCATACTCTTTTGGCAAATCTTTCGGCGCATGGGCTATCGCTTGTGCGTAGTTATCCATAACCGGTAGAAGATCCTGTACAAAACTTACTTTGATCTGCCTACGAGCCCCTTCTTTTTGTGTGAAGAGATCGCGCTTGAGGTTTTCGTAATCTGCCAATGCACGCTTCCAGCCGTTCTTGTACTCATCGCACGATTCACAGCCTTCCGCAGCCTCAGGAGACTCCTTAACTTCGTCCTTCTCTGCATCCTCTATGGGATCCTTGGTTGTTTCTTCTTTTGCCATATTTATCCTTTTGTAAGTACTTTTTTCGCCTGCTCAAGCAGATGAATGTTTTTTTCATATTGCATACGCAATGGACCTACGAGCCCGAGTACGCCCGTCATACCGTTTGGTAACTCATATTTGACCATAACGGTTGCCATCTGTTTACCAAATGGATTCTCGCCTCCAATCCATACATTAGTTTCGTCACGCACATCCGGGAAAAGATCACGGAGCACATCATCAAAACGATCCACAGCCTGCGAGAGACTGTGGAGCATGTCGATATTACGAAATTCTGGTTTATGGAAAAGGTGAGAAATACCTGTGTAGTGAGACCACCCAGTATCCAAAGAAGCAACAGCCGTTTCACCTGAAAGCTTCATTAGGTGTTTCGCCATCTCGCGCACGAGTTCTCGTGGAGACTCTGCAGCACGAACAACCTCTTGCATCACTTGAGTCGGCTTACAAATCGCTTGTTGTTTTTTTACGAACTGTTCGAGGTATAGTCGGTATCCGTTTTCTGTTGGAACACGGCCGGCTGATGTGTGAGGCTGACGTAGTAGATCAAACTCCTCTAATGTAGCCATGTCATTTCGAAGCGTAGCTGGAGACACTCCAAATTCAAACTTCTCCGCCAATACCTTGGACGCAACCGGCTGAGCCGTCGCAACATATTCCTGCACAATAGCTGCAAGAACATTTACCTGACGTTGATTGAAGGTTGGGAGACTCATGAAGGAAATAATCACTTAATGACAAGCCAACGATGAATGAACTCTTACAAAGGGTGTTCTTTATCGATAAAATTATATATCTGAGGCCTATGACCACGAAGCGCCAAACGCTCATAGAAATCATTTATTTTAGGACAGTTCTAGGCGCAGGGATACCGTGAGGAAACGTACTTACAGTACGTAGACGAAACGGAGGATCACTGTAACAACGAAATGTTCAAAATAGAAGATTTCTATGAAAAGAAATTAGCAGTCCATAGTATAGACTGCTAACCCCTTTTTTGTCAATAATTCACCTTAAGCTGAGCGTCTTTGCCCATACCTATCAACTTCACTCTTTAGGTGTGCAATATCACTCTGTTTCATGCCTTGGCGGCGTGCTGTCTCTAGTGCCTGCTGTGCAAGAGCAAGCCGACGAGCATCATAACCTTCTAAGGATTCTTGAGTTGCTGGACCTTCATCAGATACCGGTGGCACAGGGATACCGGACATGTCAACAACATTTAGTCCATTTTTTCGCGCAGTAGGTGTAGGCGAAAATTGAGCTTCATAACGTGCATCTTCCGCCGCTTTCTCAGCAAGCTCCCGATCCTCTTGAGATCGTGCACGCGACTCAGCTTGTAATTTCTGTTCTCGAGCAAGATGCTCGCGCTTTGCCTTGTCTGCAGCTTCCATTTTCGCATAAAGTTCACGCTTTGCTTCTTCCGCTTGTCTAGCTTCGTATTCAGGTGTAAACGTGACATTTTCATTCTCTAGCAATGCATCTTCGTCAGTATCTCTAAGACTATCGAATTCAGCTTCTAGTCTTTTAATATCATCCTGAAATCCTGCCATCTCTCCTGGTCTAGCGGTCATAGCCGCTGAACGTGCAGCTTTAAGCTCGGCAGCCACATCTTCACGCCTTGAGCCCTGATCCTCCCAACCTTCAACGCGCTGAAGCGGCTCACCCTGACGTCGAGGCTCTGGCACAACAGGAGCTGGAGGAACTTCTTTTTTACCAAATTCTTTTCCAAGCGGATCCCTAAGGAATCGCTGAGCGTCACGCTTTAATGCATCAAAAAATCCCATACGTTATTTGATCAATTTATGGTTCTAAAATAGCACAAAAACACCTATTTGTCAACGGAAAAGATCTTTTTCTGCTTCTTTACCAACGGCTTCCACGACGCTTTTTTCAGCTTACTTTTGTCCAATATCTGTCCGAACAACTCCCCTCCCAAAATAGTTGGCACAATAACGAAAGTTGCGCCTGCAATATATAGCTTTTTAGCATCTACATCAGATTTGGCTGTAACCACAATCGCGGCACGAGATCGCTTCATCTTAAGGTACTCAATCATATCTACGTTAGCGCTCACATCCGGGATGGTGGATATAACCAGCTTAGCCTTCGGAGCGCGAATATACGACAAGAAATCCCGACTCCCCATATCTCCATATATATGAGGCGTTCTGGTACGAGAAAGCTTATCGACAACTGCAGGGTTAAAATCAACAACGAGGTAATCCTCTTTAAGCTGCTTGATAGCAGGCAAAATCGTCGCTCCTAAGTTGTGATAACCAAACAGAATTACGCCAGGAGGGTCTTCACCTTTATCATCAATATTCTCAGGCACCGTCTCCATCCACTTAAACATCCACTCAACCTTTTCGTATATCTGTTCGTTGTACTTAATAAGATAAGTAGAAACACCGATCGTAATCATCGCAACAATCGTCGCAATCGACATTATCTGCTCACCGATTAGTCCGGCAGCAAAAGCGGTGGCAAGCAGAATAAACGAAAACTCAGAAACCTGCGCCATCGTCACACCGACAAGGAAACCGGTTCTAGGGTGATATCCAAAGACTCGAAGCGTGATGAGAAGTATCAACGGGTTACCGATCAATATAAATAAACTAATGATTACACCGATCCAAATCGAATCCGCAAGCGCCACTAAGCTTAGCTGAGTACCAAGAACAATGAAGAAAATAATAACAAAGAAATCTCGTAGCGGCTTGATCTTGCTATCGATCTCTCGACGGAATTCAGTCCCGGCCAGCGATATACCAGCAAGCAGTGCCCCAGTTTCAATACCGAAGCCGAGAAAAGTAAGTCCACCGGCAAGTCCGAAACACCATGCAACTGCCGTTAGGAACAAAAGTTCCTGGGAATGTGCGGCAAAGCGCATGACATGCGGCAAGATATGTCGTGCGACAAAAAACAAAGCAATGATAACTAATGCCAGCTTTAAAATCGATATACCGATCAGCGTAGAGATTGAATCTGTCTGCCCTCCGAACGCTCCAACGGCAAGCAACGCTAACATGGCGATCAAATCCTGCACGATCAACACACCGATACTAATACGTCCGTAAAATCGCTCCAGATCTTCTTTATCAGTCAAAAGTTTAACGATGATGATAGTACTTGAGAATGCAAAAGCGATTGACGCGATGATACTTGTAACCGGATCAAACCCAAGCATACTTATCAGAACGTAACCTATCCCCGTCGTAAATATCACCTGTATAAGCCCGGCAAGCACCGCAATACGCCCGACATCCTTTACATTACGCCAATTCAAATGCAAACCAACCAGGAACAACAAAAACGCTATACCAATGCTTGATAGCGTTCCAAATACCTCAGAAGAAGTAGCGATGTTAAGCAAACTCGGTCCCACTAATAATCCGGTAACCAAGTATGCAATCATCATCGGTTGTCGCAAGAAACGAAACAGCAGAGCCACGAGCCCTGCAAAAACAATGACCAAAGCTATCTCGAAAAACAAAACTTCATGCATACCTATTTCCCCTTACGCTTCGTGTGAATATTTCCGTACATAACCTCAACTGTAAACTCAATTGCAATTAGCAAAAGTGGAACTGACAGGATCATGTATACAGACGACAATAACTTTGCCAAATCTGATGTAACGGTCAGATCCCCGAATCCAACTGTAGTCATTGTACTCACAGTGAAATAAAATGCGTCTATCGCACTCCACCCTTCCAAAGCACTGAACATAGCTGTCCCTAATCCCAGCATGACAACAGTAAAGACAAAAAGAAAACCAACGCGTTTATGACGCAAAACAGCTAATACCATACGCAAGAATTATAACACAGCAATAATGCGCGGTCCGAGAACTATCCGCAGCTATCAAATGATCATTATATATAACGGATCCGAAAGTAAAAATAATACTCCACAAAATGACTGACATGATATAGTGCTCTCAATATATAAACATATACCTATGAAACAGCGACAGAGTATCTATATTTTAATGGCAGCGGCAGCGGCGATAATCGTCGCAGGAATCATTGCATATACCGCAATTGTTGGCACGAACCAAACTATAAACACTCAAAAAGCGGAAGATAATGAAGTTACACAGGAAAGCGATGACTCACAAATCGATAAGGACGAAGTTGAAGTCGAATACCCTTTCTTCATTACTACCATGACTCACATGGAAGGAAACTGGGATTTTACAATTGATAGTGAAGATCGATTCCTAGATCAAATTGATAAACTTGAATTTGCGATGGACATCGCTGATGAATATGATGCGACTTTAACAATAGAAACAGAAGAACCTTTTGCACGTGCTAACGCAAAATGGGACTACAACTTCATGGCCGAAATTTTTGAGCGTGGTCATGGTGTTGGATCACATTGTGATCGTGGTGGGTCTGGTAATGGAACTTACGATGAACTAGTTGAGGAGTTGAAACTTATCAAATCTCTAGTTGACGACTTGGTTGGTGAAAAGAACAACCTTGGATGTTCTGGAGCGGGTAGCTCAATTGATTGGGCGCAAGCTCTCGTTGAAGCCGGATTCAAATACGTCGACGGCTTGGTTGGATTCCACATGCTAGCCTTCCCACTTTCAGAACGCCCAGACGGATGGGATGATTTAGCTATATATAATGAGTTCTATCACGACAATGTTCCGGTCGAAATGGAAGATCGCATTCACCCACTTCGCCTTGAAAATACTTTAGACTGGGATGAAGATGATACAGGAATTGTTGTAAGCTCCGGGCAACTTGGCAGACTATCATTCTTTTCCGAAGGTGATCGAACGGAATGTATGGAGTCAGGATGCGACCTTGAGGCAGATGACGTAGATAAAACAGTGGCACAAGTTATCGAAGCTGTAGAGCTACACGATACTTCTCGCATCGGAAAACTAACCTTCTACATCCCAACATCTGAGATGATAGAAGAAAATGAAGTTGTACTACGCTACTTCTTCTCTGAAATGCAAAAACTTGAAGAAGCTGGGATGGTAGAGTGGGCATCGCAAGTAGAGGTATACGAAGCATTCGTTGACTGGGAGAAGGCGCAATAGCAATACCTAGGTGTACGTAACAGTAATTCCGGAGTAATATCACCCCATGACTGAAAAGAAAAAAATCGCTGTAGTTGGCGCCGGTATATCTGGCCTAACCTGCGCATACGAATTGCAAAATGCTGGATTCGACGTAACTGTGATGGAATCACGCGGACAAGTCGGTGGACGAATGTCATCGCGCGTTAAAGACGACTTTATATTCGACCTGGGTGCCGATCATCTTTGTAATCTTTATGTTGAGATGAAGAAGTACTGTAAAGAGTTTGGAATCGAGTGGGAGCCAATGCGGTTCTTGAAATACGGTGTATTTCGTGATGGTGAAGTACTGTCGATGAAAGATGTTATCGGAAAGCTCTCAAAAGTACGATTGACTTTACAATATCTGTCCACTCGCGACGTTGGAAACTTTTTCAATTTGAACGAGCTCGCGCAACACGACAAAGACAACGCATACGATTTCATGAAGCGGCGAACTGGGCTTGAAGTTAGCGACTATTTCGTAGATGCATTTACCTCTACTTATCAGTTCCATCGTTCTGACGAAATTTCACTTGGAGCATTATTTGGAATCATGCAGTCTATCAATAGGGACCAGAAAGGCTGGGATCTTCATCGCACAAAGGGTGGTATGCAGGCTCTTCCTGATGCTTTTGCTGACCGATTGAATGTACGCCTTGATAATCCCGTGAAAGAAGTTGAAGGTGGTGAGCAGGTAACGGTTGATGGCGAAAAGTTCGATGCTGTTGTGCTTGCAAGTCAGGCGAATAGAACAAAAAAGTTTTACAAAAATCCGACGCAAGAGCAAAAGAAGATTCTCGACTCAGCAAAATATGCAGAGTCTATCAGTGTAGCTTTTCGAGTGGACCGATCAAAACTTCCAGACACAGCTATAGTTTGGGTGCCGTATGTGCAGAGTGAGAAGATTTCCGGATACGTGAACGAAGCGATGAAGGGTGAGCAGATGATTCACGACGGTAAATCGCTCGTATGTGTGTGGCTGCACGAGGAATATGCAAAGATGCTTTCAAAGGTAGATGACGATAAAGTTTTCGATGCAGTTAAAAAAGAATTTGTACGAGTCTGCCCGTGGTTCCAGTCAGTGGATGAAATAGAAAGCTTCGACCTGGAGCGATGGCCCGAAGCAATGCCAAAGTTCTATAACGGCTATCTGAAGACCGCCAAAGAGTTTATAGAGGGTGAAGGGCAAGGTGCTCAAAACGTTTTCTTCACCGGTGACTATCTTAACAGTCCGTGGACAGAAGGTGCACTTAGATGCGGACAACGAGTTGCAAAACAAGTAACAGAAAAACTCCTTTCATAGAAAGGAGTTTTTCTTATCGCGCTTAAAACTATAGAGCGTCGATCATGTCGTCGTCCGACACAGATGTTTCGTGGTTGTAATATTCGTCACCAGTTAAGTCCATATACAACTGAGAACCGGTTGACACAGTTCCATACATTCCAGCCCATCCACTTGATGCATTACACCACCAGAAGTTTTTAAACGGTGTCTTTGCTTTCAAGCGATCCAAACTAACTTGTTCTGGTGTCATTGTAGATCCGTAAGCATTACCCTGTGGCGTCATTACAAAATCTTCATTTGTAGTCGACGTTCCAACGGTCTTCACCATAATATGCTTTCGGATATTTGGAATATACTTTTCTTCAACAATATCGATCATGCGCTCGGAAACTCGTTGCTTCAACTTTGCATAATCAGCATAACCGCCATCCTGTGCATCTTTAAAAGGCTTATATTCGGTGTATGATGCGATTTCCAGAATCTGATTTTCAGGACCAGGTGTCGTTCCAGGGGCATTGGTATGAAGTGTTGGAGTAGACATGAAAATCCACGGATTCTCAAAGTTAGTCTCCCCCATCTCCCGCCACATCTTATTCATATCCCACTGCTCGAGATGCCAAATGTTGCTAGATCCAAATCCGAAGTCACGCAAGTCGATGTCCTTGAGTCCAAGGTACACAACAACTCCAGCCGGTGAATACTCGTAATCAAGCTTCTTCTGCTCGTCAGCCGGGAACTTATCCATCCCGATAATCTCTGCCATCGCTTTAGGGTCACCATTGCAAATGAAATTCTTGGCTGTAAATGTTTTTCCGTTCTTCGTACTAACGCTCGTAACTTCATCACCTTCCGTTTCGATTTTGTCTACTTCTGTTTCGTAATAAATGTGGCAACCGTCATGATCTGTGATGAAACTCGCAAGACGTTCAATGTAATACTTGAAATGCTTTGTAGGATAATACGCACCGGTGTTGTACCCACCAAACAATGCAGCGTACATAAACAGTGACAATCGCTCTGGCGGCTCCATGAAGTCTCCTGCGTTTGCACAAAGCACAGCTTGAGCTTCTTTGGACAGCTTACATTCATCAAACAAATCCTGAACTGTAGATTTTCGATACTTAATGATTGCCGGAACCTTGAAAGCTTTTACATACTCCCACCACTTCAGTTTTCGGTCAGGAAGATGTCGGAACTGATCACGAATCTTTTTCATTGTGCCAACAAATTTTTCCATCCCTTCACGTTGATCCGGGTAAGCTTCTACAACATTCTCTACTAGCTTGTCCCAACCATATGGAATGCTAACTTTCTTTCCGTCAGGCATTGCCATAACGTCATATCCGGTCTTATCAAAAAGTTCAAAAGTAATATCTTTCTCCAAACCTACACGCTTTAGGAATTCGTAGATCTTTCCACCAGGAGCACATCCCCAAATGTAATGAACCTGAGCACAGAAGTAAAAGTCTCCAGTTCGGAAAGACTGACAATATCCACCTGGAATGTCATGTGCTTCGAGCATGCAGATCTTGTAGCCGGCATTTGCGAGCAACGCACCTACAGTTAGAGCAGATGAGCCTGTACCGATAATTACATAGTCATACTCATGATTCTCTGCATATCGTGCGTCTTGTGCCGCGTGATCCTCCTTACTTAACGCCGTAGTACTAGATTTCTTTGCCATATGGTGTTTAAGGGTCCAATTTAGAATTATGGAGATTGTAGCATGAATCTGAGTATAAGAAAGACCCCTCCGCGCTACATGCGGGAGAGGCCCAAGTGGAGTGCAGCTCAAACGGCCAAGTGCCGAAATTGCTACGGGTGTCGAAGAGCGAGAGACTAGAACGCGGCGACGTTAGGTCCAAACACGCTCGATAACTGATAGATATAACCACAAATTGCTTGTACTGTCAATAGTACGAGCGGTGTCAGTACCCTACTGTGTGACACAAAAATTAGGCATGAAGAAACCTCTCAACGCGCGGCAGGCGAAGAGAGGCAGAGTAACTGAAACGGCAGAATAGCCGAGACTGCTACAAGTTGCCAATGAGTGCAACGTATTATGCGGTGACAGGGATGAACGCGCACTCGTAAAGCGAGGACATATAACCATAATTATACCGTATTGTCAAGGGTAATAGACATACTTTCGAGTTCACCCTTATTATTGACAAAACATGGTTTTAGTGCTATCTTGATACGTCTAGATAGACAGGGTAGTGACATTCCGTCGCTCCCGAAGGACCCCATGAAGCTCACCCTCATCGCATTTGCACCCCTTCTTTCCCTCATCACCCCCGCGGCGCACGCCGACCCCGGTACCGAATCGGTCAGTCAGGCCGCGCCCAAAATCGAAATGATCGGCGTGGCGCGTCAGTTCGTCGCGATCCAGTGGGACTGGTCTGAGAGCCCGACGATCTCGCTCGTCCTCATCGGCGACCACCTCAACCCGCTCCACCGCATCAACGGCACGAAGCAATCAGACGGCACTTGGAAGTTCCTCGTGCCCGACAGCATCATCGCCACCTTTCAGGAAGTGATCATCAACCCCGCCGACCATTCGGTCGTCGGCGTGATCACCAACTTTGGTGCCATCAAAGACGCGCGCGTCACACTGGCAGCCGACAAAGCCAACGAAACCAGTGGGCTTGGCTCGATCGGGGACGTCCGGTGGATCAACATCGAGAGCGTCATCTCGTGCTCCGGCGACGGCTGCGCGCAGCTCATCGATACGGAGTAAAAGTACAACCCAAAAAGGTCTTCTGACCGTCCACCACGACCCGTCTGACGGGTCACGAGCCGCCCGCTGGCTCATCTCTGGTGGGCGGTTTCGTGATTTTCCATAAAATTTAGCTAGTGTGGGGATTGACATTTGGGCTATTTTATGATATTTTGCAACGTCTTAAACGACTAACCAGGCAATCCGCCCGGTTAATAAGGAGTCCTATGAGCGCAATGCTCCTCGCTTTTGCCCTTTCCTTTTTCACCCCCAACGCACACGCTCACGATTGTGCTGGCGCCAGCCTTCAAGGCGTAGCGACTCAGAGTGTGCTTATCGACTGGAACAGCGTGCCGCCGATCGTCAACCTGGTACTGATGGATCGGATCGGTACGAGTGCGAGCAGGTTCGTCAACGTTCCTGGTGAGGAAGTGAACCCTCGGACTTGGGTATTCAATGTTCCCCCAACGATCATTGCCGGGTTTGACGGGATCGTCACCAACGCAAAAGACAAAACCGTTCATGCGCTGATCGACGGCTCTCACGCGCATTCGTACGTGAACACATTGCCTGTCCCGAACACCTACAACGAGCATCCGACGAGCTCCCAGTACTACGTGGAGCTCGCAACGGCGCCAAAGACCAATACGCAATCTGGCGGCGCATTCAACTACGAACAACTCTGACCCCGTACATCACCACGAAAACTATCGTGGAAGATGAAATCCCTGGACTGCGAAAGTAGTGCGGGGATTCATGTTTGTATATAAATTGACTAAAACCAAAACCTATTCACGCAAAGAACCCTGCGCCGAACGAATCCAACACAGGGCCACACGCGATGCGGCAAGCCGCACATAATCTCACTTATCCGGCATACGCATCCAGATGATCTTCTTCTCAGCTCCCTTGATCTTCTCCGGGTCACCGATCATCACAATGTGACCCTTGGCAAACCAGAGATGGAGTATTCCGCTGTCGTACCACCCGAAGATGGCGCTACCGTCGTAGATGCAGGGAATTGGATCATCACCCTCGTCATCGATAGCCTGCTGTCTCAGATCGCGACAGACCTCATCGACATTATCGCCGAAAGCCGCACCCCAGCCAGTCGCAACGGCGGACTCACAGACCTCAGCCGTGCTCACCTCGGACTTGCATCCAGGCAGAGTCAGCACAGTCAAAACCAGAATCAACGTACGCATCTTCTCTCCCGCACAAGAGTGAATGGCCAGAACGGCCGGCGTAGATCACAGCTGCGACCATCGCCTTACAACGTCACCACCAGTAATCTTTCAAAAGGTTGATGTGACTGAAAAAATTACACCAATCCACAAATATAGTCAATAAAAAACCTGTTCCTACACTTACAACCTAAAACCTACTGAATAAAACCTCCGACCTGAATATCCCAAAGCGTTTTGTAAATTCCCTTTTTACGGCTTAATTGTTTATGAGTTCCAGTATCAACTACATTCCCTTGCTCCATAACAATAATACGATCCATCTTTAAGATTGTAGACAAACGATGGGCGATAACAATCGTAGTCCTTCCCTTCATCAACTCCTCAAGTGCTTCCTGAATCAAAACCTCAGACTCAGAATCCAAACTAGACGTTGCCTCATCCAACACAAGGATAGGGGCATCTTTCAAAATAGCACGGGCAATAGCAACACGTTGACGCTCACCTCCTGACAACTTCACCCCACGTTCACCAACGAGCGTATCGTAACCCGACGACAAATCCATTATAAAATCATGGCAACGAGCTTTCTTTGCAGCAGCAATTACTTCTTCCTTTGAAGCGTCCCGACGACCATACTGAATATTTTCCATAAGTGACCTATGGAATAAAATTGGTTCTTGCGGCACAAGTGAAATATTTTCACGCAACGATTCATGAGTAACCTTTGTAAGTCGCTGACCATCGATCAGAATCTTTCCACGCTGGATATCAAAGAGCCGGAATAGCAGCTTTACAATAGTTGATTTCCCGGCACCCGACGGCCCAACAAAAGCAACTCGCTCATTGTGCTTAATCTTAAGTGACATCTTATCGATCACCTTGCGAGTTTTTGCATAGCTAAACTCAACGTTCTCAAATTTAATCTCGCCACCTGTAACTTCGAGTGACTTCGCACTTTTCGTATTGCGAATTGCATGCGGAGTATTCAAAATCTCAACCATCTCTTTTGCCTCAGCGTAAGCTTCATACGTGTCACGGATGTATCGTCCGATATCCCACATCTTGCGGATAATCATAACCGTATACCCTTGCAGCAAAGCGAAATCACCTGCCGTCAATACACCTTGCAACCATAAATCAATCGCATAATACATGATGACAAGCTCCAAAATAGCAAGGAGTACTCCCTGAATAGCATTGTTAATCTCATTTAAATTCCACGTAAATTGCTTCAGCTTCTGATACTTTCTGCTAACATCGCCAAAAAGTCCCATTTCAAATCCATGCCCGCCGAAAAGTTTTATATTTGTGCTATTGGTGATCCCGTCAGCCAACACAGATGTAACTTCTGAATCTACTTCAGAACGCTCTTCGTCGTATTTCAACTTCCATTTAGAAAACAAGACATTTAAAACAGTAAAAAGAACAATCCAAATTATCGTAAAAATAGAAAGCAGCGGGCTACGAGTCCACAGAATAATCACTATTCCTATAATGGACACAATCAGCGGCAGAAAACTCCACTGCAACTTATCCATTACCGTTTCAAATGACCTTGAAAGTCTGCGAACTTTTCGAAGTAAACCACCAGCAAAACTATCTGTGAAAAATTTATAGGAATGGTCTAGAAGGTAACTGTACGAAGAACGCTCAAGATCGCGTGTGACAGATGTTTGAACATGAGCAGTTACAAACCCAGATATTCTCCAAAATATATTTACGCATGTACCAACTAAAAAAATTAGTACTACAATCAGAAGTAGCGTGCTCTTTACCGTTCCTCCAAATGGTTCAGTATCACCAAACAGTACATCGAAGAACAACTTATAAAACCACGGTACCGAGAGATGCATGACAGTCGCACCAATAATCGACCCGATAATAATAGCCATCGAACCTAAATATGGCTTGATGTGTTGCCAGTAAACTTTGTTAACGTCGTTAATTGAGATTTTCATTACACGCATTGTAACACGCAACTTGATGATTTATTTTGTGCATTGCACAGTCTTAAATACGAAAACCGCCCACCACATGAGCCAGAGAGCGGCTCGTAACCCGTCAGACGGGTCGTGATTGGGCGGCGAGAAGTTGTTCAGTTGAGCTTCGTGGACAACACGGCTCGAACCGCGTGACCTCCGTTCATATCCAAATGATACTGAACGCTAGTCGAAAGGTGCTCGCTGAGTTTCACACCAGCATGCGGACCGACGGTGATGCCATCGTTGACCTGCTCGAGATGAGCTCCGACATTCATCCAATCGGCACGCATGTCTGCCTGGTATACCCCGAGGTAGTCGGCGTGGTCATTCACGTGAAGGACGGTGGTCTCTACGAAGAAAGTCAGTTTACCACCTGCCACTGAGACGAACTGCCACAGCGAACCCATTGGGGTTGAGCCATCAGGGTCGTTCCAGTTGAGCACCAAGCCAACACGTGGGCTTACCCACCACCGGCTAGTCACCAGGACACCGGGTCCCAGGTAATGGAAGTACATTGGATCGTTCTTGGGCGTGAGGAACAGGATCCCCGCAACGCCAAGGTCCGTTGCGTCAGACAGCTGCTTCTTCCCCGTCACATTGATGCTTGCCTGTGCACCAACTTTAGATCCAGCGAGGGCCGCGGGAGAAGCCAGGAACAGAGCAAAAGAAATCAGCGGTCGCATGGGAACTCCGAGCCGACGGGTGAAATATGATGTGTCGACGAGTAAACCTAGCATTTTTAATACTTTTGTCAACCTTTTGAATACGAAGGCCACCTATAAAACCACCGGCTGGGGGAATCTCGTATTAAAATTATGGCTCGTAGCCCCGTACTTCGAAAGTTGTACGGGGTTCAGTGCGTCAAGAAAGTTTTAGATATAGAGAAAAGACTCGTTGGGCAATGGATTCCAAATCCATTCGTCGAAGGAGTGAGCTGGATGTTTTTTTGTTGAAACACGAAACCGCCCACCAGAGATGAGCCAGAGGGCGGCTCGTGGTGGACGGTGAGATTGTCAGAAACGACCTTGTCCGAATGACTGGGCGACGTGCTCAGTCCATTTGCGGAGAGCCTTCACGACGTATTTCGGTACTTCATCCTCCTGCAGCTCCTTGAGCGAATGGGACATCCTACCGACAGGTCCAGCTTTCGCCATCTCCACGAGAACGTGGTGAGTAGCTTCCAGGCCGTCGTCGGTCAGAATGCCCACACTGCCACTTGGCATGGGTGCTCGCATAAACCTCTCAATCGTAGGCTCACCCGCATGCCGAAGCAAGATCAGAGCCCACGCATCCGTAACCTGCATAGTGCCATGGTCACACATCTCGTCCACCTCGGCGCGGTAGAACAAACCGACAATGACATTCGGTTCACCCTGCTCGTGCTGTCCGTCACAGAACCTGGTTCTCCAGCCACCCGCAGTATTGCACTGTGGGAATGCATGCGAATACCAGGAATGATCGTTGTATCGCAGCTTTGGCATGGCGCTTCGGCCCGTATCAGCCGAGACGATGAGCAGGTCGCCATAGTGTGACTTGGTCACATGCACCTCCATCTTGCGATCCTCGATCGCATCCAGGCTGAACGGGTCTGCTTTGTCGTGCGTGGGCATTGTGGGGTAGGTGCCGTTAAACAGACCGTCGATCACTGCTCGCTTGTTTCCGTTACTCATGACTGTTCTCCTGTGAGAAAACCCTACAGTCAGGGTCCCTGTATACTTCCCACAACAGAAAGTACTACAAGGTGGTACGGGATGATACGGTGCCACAACAGCAACGTCATTATCCTCAAACGACAATCTACATAGATATAGATAACCAGTGAGGATAACGATCTGGAAGGTTTTAATAGTACATAAATATACCACAAAATATACGTTTTGTCAACCTTGTTATTACAAAAAGATTGATAAATAAGGTATTAGTTATGACTACCTATGGTTGACAAAATAGGGTAAATATGTTTTAATGGGGTGTCGAATGATGCCGTTTTGGCGTATTTTGGCAACTGCACCCTTACTTGATTCCCATGCGTTTGGCATGGGCAGGAGTACAGACATGAACGGATCCAGCAACGAAGACAGCAGCATGAGCGGCAAGATCGTGATCGGGTACGTGCTCAACCCCTACATGCTCGGCTTTCACGCCAAGGGCAAGGTTGTGCGCCCCAAGATCAAGGACGATGCCGTCCTGAAGCTCTTCCAGGTCATCAAGCCCGGTGAGGTGGTCGACGAGGCCACCTACAACAAGATCCGCATGGGTCTCAACCCTGACAGCGCCAACCCCGGCATGGTCTTGGTGAGGGGTGGGCCCACTCTGCCAGTGTTTGTTCCCAAGCACGAGGAGCGCAGCGCCAAGAACAGTGATGACAAGGTGGGCTCCATCGTGGAATTCGTCGAGATGCTGAATACCCGTCAGACCGTCAACTTCGGCGGCTGGAACGAAAACGGAGAAAAGCAGTGTGCCCTCCACGCCAACAGCCCCAATGGGCAGGCGTGCTTGTGTGGTGGCTACGGCGACCCCACTCGCATGAAGTGTGTGCAGATCGGTACCCGTAAGTTCCTCGCGATTGATGAAAAGTGCTTCGCGGCACTGCGCGCCCAGGGTATCGACGTCATGAACGGTCATTTCTCTGACTACGTGAATGTTCGTCCCGCTCGTCAGCATGCAACCCCCACCCCCACCCCGAACTCCCGTGACCATGGTGACATTCCGAGCACCATCGAGGCCTTTGCTGACCACGACTGACGTGGTCAGTTCCTCAAGTACAGCCGTCAGGCTGAGCGAGGAGGCCCCATTCCCTGCACGTTGAATGTCAACGGCATGCAGATCTGCTCGTGTGAGGGTATGGACAGTCCCTGGAAGATGTACGCTTTGTTGATGGATGGCCATCGCTTCCCGATCAGCGTGAGCTGTGCCGCAAGGTTGCGTAAGGCTGACCCCAAGGTGAACATCACCGACCACTCCTACGGACAGGAGAGCGGGTGGGGACGCGACAGGAAGCCCGTGGGCCAGTCGATCAGCTGCGACTGGGATTTCGTGAACCCCAACCGCAAGGGGCCCAAGAAGCCGGGCTCGGCAGCTCGTCGTGGCAAGGGTGACGGCAACAACCGCCCGAAGTTCAAGAAGGGAAAGAAGCAGAAGTAGTTTATAAACACAGACCGTATCCATAGTTATAATCAATTTTCCTCCGGTTGGCGGAATATTTATTAAAACGATGGATCTTACCCCGCACTTCGAAAGTTGTGCGGGGTTCAGTGCGTTAAAAAATTTTTAGATATAAAAAAAAGATTCGTAAAGTTACGAGTCTTTAAATACATATTAAAACACCAATATGTAATCTATTAACTTAATGGTACCGCTTCATACATCTTAAGTCGCAACTTCCAAAAGCTATCCAGTACTTTTTGATCAACATCGATGTGGCCTACCAAATCAGCATGTCCGCCCTCCTCGCCGTCCCACACAATATGATCTCTTAAATACTTTTCATAAAATCCTAAGCCAAAATCTTTCCAATTATGAGAATCCACTATCTTTGTAAAGATTACTGGCAGCTCTTTCTCTCTTGAAATAATACACATCATTTTTTCTTCACCTGATAATGCGCTCATTCCCTTTACATATTCAATTCCAGCCTCTTTTACGGATTCAGAAACCTTTGACCACAGTTTCAACTCGTCAAAGAAATGTAAGAGCATATCTACATGATCCCCCTTCTTACTGTAATCTCTATACACTAGATTATCTGTTTGCAGCTCCTCAGAAATCATCTGTAATATCTTCCCGTCGTTTTTGTAATGCTCAGCTCCGGCCCTTAGCGAATCAGCAAACTCTCGTCCAGTTACAGTACTTAAAAACGCAAGATCTACAGGATTCATGCGGTCCCAAGGAAGTTTTACGATCTGTGCAATTGAGCCTTTAAACATACAACGGTGATAATCTATTTTAAAATACTGTATCATATTAAATTTATTGGAAACAAAAAAGCACCTACGCAAGTTTTAAATGACAAAATTTTTTTATATATAAATCAGATTATACTATATGATCGTTGACAAATATGAATATTCATGATATTTTCACGCCTTGCCTTTCAACGAAAGTGAAAACATTTTCGCCGCAAGGCAAGACCTAGGCGGTGTCGAATCGGGGCGTGACAGCCCGACCGACAAGCACATGTCACACAGGAGAGCATAATGCTCGTTAACGCAGTAAAGCCGTATCGCGACGCTTCTACAAATTGGGAAACTTGCTACTTCCGAGAGCAGGCCGAGATCCCTGTTGGTGTCTTTGCCGTCATCATCAAGGTTCAAACGAAACCGGGCGAAGGCCTAGACGGCTATGTGTACCGATCCGACAACACGCTGATCGAAGTAATTGGAACCAAGCGCTACGAGGAAGTAGTCATCAAACGCAGCTTCCAAGGTGAGATCCTACACGAGACCATCGTGTTTTGGTCGAACGGCCCCTTCGTGTTGATCGAGTCCTGGGAAAGTCCTCAGGATGGTAAATGGATCCGTATGGCCTGCAGAGTCCGTGAGAATGGGTTAAGCATGTCTCTTCCAGATCTTACGCTTCCCACCTTCCATCCGGGCCCTGCCGGACGTTTCGCCTCCAGCACTCGTGCCGCCAAATGGTGCCGTCTGAACGAACTTGCAGCGATCATCCGCTTGCCTGCTGCCCATATCGTGAATGAGCACGCTCGTCACTTTGAAGGGCACCACCCCGGTCTGCATATCGTGAGTGCTGATGACAAGCGAGCACTTGCTCAGATCCAGTACTGCGATAACGTCTCGGATATTAAACACCTGAAAGAGATGATTGAAGGTGATTTGAGCAATGTATGGGTTCGTAGGCGCTTTGCGCTCGTCGTTACCTATTTCCATCTCGTCGGCTGGCATGATGAACCTGAGGAGACTGTCTCCTGGTAGGTGCAAGCCGTCTGACACAATTCGCAGTAAGCCATCGTTTTAATTAAAAATTCCGCCTTTGGGGGAATCTCGTATTAAAATTATGGCTCGTAGCCCCGTACTTCGAAAGTTGTACGGGGTTCAGTGCGTCAAAGGAGTGAACGGGTGTCTTGTTATTGAAACAGAAACACGCCTGGTGACAGAGCTGACACCAAGGTGTCCCTGCCACGCTAGGCGTGTGAGTTGTCGGTGAAGTCTAGGCGACTTCTCTGTAGGCGAGGAAGGTGTGATCATCGCCGTAGGACTTGCCATTCGATGGAAATATGGCCACTGCACCGAACTTGCCATTGTACACGAGGACACCGTTGTTGTCCTCATCAAGGCCAAGAGCGAACATGACCACGTCCGACGCTTGATTGGGGTTGCTGGTGAGCAATGCAAACAAGTGCGAAGCTCGAGCAGGCGTGAGAGACATTTCACGGAGAGCATTGCGGACGCCCTCCTCAGTGATCAATTCGCCGCCGTCATCGAAGTGAACGACACACAGCTCCAGTTGCTGAACGCCATCTGCGCCCATGTACCAGTACTTTTCAGTGAAAGACTCACTCGTATCCATGCGGAGCGCACCAGCTTCAGCTGCGTTGCGGTACATCTCCTCGATACTCTGGTCGTTGTCGATCTGAACCGAAAGGCTTTGAATGACAGTGCATCGCATAGGAACTCCGTGCCGACGGGGTGAAAGGAAAAGGAGTTTGTCGACCAAAAAAGATATCACAAAAAAGACCTTTTGTCAACCCTAAAAGGCCAAAAACACCATACAAATGGTGCTAATTAGCGACTATCTTTAATTGTGGGCAGTGGATTCTAAACCCATTCGTCCGAGGAGTGAAACGGGTGTTTTGTTATTGACAAAGAGGGTGTTTTGTATTATATTTTATTGTCGTTTCGCAACTTAAGTAGGTAATATTTTCCTATTCAGATGGCGTAAATGACAAAATAAATCACAAACACCTGGAGCAGAAATGGGCCAACGCAGTGTTGACTCTCAAGGTATCTTTTGGAATAGTCTGGAGCAGTTTTTGAGAACTGCAGATGTTCCAGAGGCGCAAGTCACAGAGATTCTCAGTGAAATTGCTGAAATGCGTGACGGTTTCGTGTACAGCTTCGCGCTGTTTGCAGACATGAAAATCGCAATTCCAGCCGTCAAGGTCCTCATTCGACGGGCTGAGTCAAGTCTGAATGGTACTCATCTCTCGATGTTGGTTCGCCGAGACCTCGACGATCCTGACCGATCAGACCTCCCCACACCCAACAGCACCGTCATTGAGATGGCTCAAGCATGTCTTGGTGGTCCAACGAAGTGGGAAATGGGCACGAAAGAAACAGGTATGTAGACGCCACCTGAACAACAACCTCAACCGCACCCAACAGTTGATCGCCTCGCGCGTCTCAACACTCTCGGGTGCGGTCTTCTGTTTTAATCATAAATTCCACGGGGAATATCCTTCGCTACGCTCGGATATATCTATCGTTTCGTTCGGAAGAATGTAAGTAAACTTCATTCTTCGCTCACTACACTCAGCTAGCGAACCTGCGGGGCTCTCATCCTCCATGGAATAATCATAAAACCCCCAGCCGAAGCTGGAGGATTTTATGGTGATCCCACGGGGAATCGAACCCCGATTTCCAGGATGAGAACCTGATGTCCTAGCCGTTAGACGATGGGACCATATTCTGTTTGTACTGTTGAGATTCCCCTCCATGGGTAATATCTCTCGCTGCGCTCGGATATATCTATCGCTTCGTTCGGAAGAATAGAAGTGAACTTCTTTCTTCACTCTCTACGCTCAGCTAACGAACCCCGATTTCCAAATTAATGGATGCCAGGCGGAGCCAGGTCCGGCTACGCCGGAAGAACCTGATGTGCCTCACCGTTAGACGCCAGGCGGAGCCTGGTCCGGCTTCGCCGGAATGGGCTTGATATACACCCCTTCCTTCAACTGTCTTCGAATTGTGCCAGACTTCTTCATCTGGCGCTCTCGTTTCAAAGCGTCGACCTTCAACTCAAATGACTCTACATATATTAGATGCCATGGAGAATAAGGTTTAGTAGACTTTGTTTTTCCAGAGTTATGCTCTGCTAACCTCTTTTCAATATTAGAACTGAATCCAATATAGATACGTTTGCAATCATTACTTTTCAATACATATACGTAGAACATATCCTTATATAGATCATACGTAATATATCTCAGCGCGGAAATAGTAATCCATTCTATCCCCTTTGTCAATTCTCAATAATCGCGAATACAAAGCAATAAATGCTATACTGCTACCATAATAAGTTAATTTTTTTATGGGTTTCTTAGATGTTTTGTTTCCTGCCTCTAAAGGTTCTATCATGAGGAAAGGTACTTCCGTCGCAAACGGAACCGGTCCTGTGCGTATGCGAAAATCTCCAAACATTATCCAAAGCCTCTTCGGTGTACTTATCGGTATCGCTCTTGTGTTCGGTTCACCGCTTGCTATGTGGTGGGCACAAAGCCAGCATACAGCTGAAGACTTTGCGTCAGCTCTAAGTGTTGAAGCTGAATCAAGTGAAGCGGGTTACATCACATTCCGTGGCGCTCCATCATTCATTGATGCTGACGGAGGTGCGGAATGCCAATTCGGCGACTGTATTTACCAAGATGAAAGTCAGCAAGAACTCGTGACTACAATGGATCTCGTTTGTGGAAACTCTGTAAAATCTACATCCTCAATGCGAGTGCTTGAGCAGAACGGTTCTGAATGTGACGAAAATGGCGACTGTGTTCCCTGCTATGACGTTGAGAAAGATGAGTGGGAAGAAATTGTTTCTATTGAGTCCTACTACGACGTAATGGTCGGATCATATACGGTGAGTCCGGAAGGCGCTACATTACTCGACACAAAAGAACGAACGGTAATGGAAGAAACAGAATACGATGATTTCAATTTTGAAAACGAAAAGCGATCTGTGTTCACCTACTACCCTCTACCAAGTAACTTGCTTGTTGCCGGGTACTCTGATGGGTCGCGCGTGACGTCTGGTGAAATGGTATATGTTTTGTCAGAGTTCGATTCAACGATAACCCTTCAGAAACTTGAAGCACGAGACAGTGCCAACCAAAAACTACTTTGGTTTGTTACCTTCATGATGTTGCTCATTGGAATCTCGCTCATCTTTGGCCCACTTGCATGGATGGGACGGCAAATGCGCTTTGTGCCAGTTATCGGTCCAATGCTCGCTAAGGGATCGTCAGCGATGATCGGAGCCGCTTCACTAGTACTTGCAATACCACTCTGGATCGCACTATTCGTGATCATTGTGATAATCAAGTCATGGTGGATAGCACTGATCTTGGTCGCATTAATCCTACTGGGAATATTGTGGAAAGTGAAAAAGGGAGCTCAGGAATAAGAATATAGGAAGTAAAAAACACCCTCGCAATGCGGGGGTGTTTTATTATTGACAAAATGGCTAACAATTGCTAAATTTCTTTCTTGGAATTGCAGATCCGGCATGTGAGGCTACTTCAGTCTTGTGAATCGGAACCACATTTTCATCACGCATTACAATGCATTGTGAGAGACCATGTCCTACGGAACAGTTGCCGCGATTGCATCTACGCCCAGTACCAGCTCGCTACCGACAACGCCCCGGGAAGTCATCGCTTTCTTCCGCGTGCCGGTTGGGCCATGTGCCGACTGGAACGTATGGGCTGTCGTCAACGCCGACAGGACCGATCCAGAGCAGGTCATGTACGCACAGAGCAATCCGCGACGGAACGCCGGTGAGCTTTTCGTTATCCTGGTTATCACATGCGAAGACGTAGACTTGCTCCAGGCCTGCATGGTCGCAATCCTGCAAGCCGCCAAGCTCTGCGAGCCGACACTCGGCAACTGGACCACACAGATTGGAATGCGTATTCTCGAGATCGGCACCGAAGACGTCGAGCTGCTCCAGCTCATCGTAAAAGATGTCAAAGACAACAATGGCCAAGAGCCTTCCCTGGAAGCGCTCATTCGCCTCATGTGCATGGGTAGACTTGGGGAGACATTCGACTTCCGGTATGCGAGAGCGTTGGTCGACACTCGTGTTCTTGCGGTTATCAAGAATGGTACCGGGGAGCCCTGGCTTCCACAAATCCTAAGTAGCCTGAAAGTGTGGCGCAACTTGGGACGACACGAATTCATATCAGCCTTCAAGTCCGGACTCGTGACCGCAAGCAACAACGTCACGGATGTCGTTGGGGAGGATGACCACATACGATTGCGAGATCTTCTGAATGTACTCGACAGAATGAAACTCGCACCCTAGAGCCTCACGCGATCTCAAACGCCGCCAAACCCTCTCGGGTAGGCGGCGTTTATGCTTTTAAACACTCTATCGCTACAATGTCCTATTCCTATTCCTTTTTCTTTTTTAGCAACTTCCGAGATAACGCTGCCACACCACCTGGCACTGCAAGCATTACAATAATGAATGTAATCCATCCAAGTGCATTAAACTCCTCGGATCCGTACGACGACATAGCACGGTTATGATCCAACAAGCTAATCATCTCACTGTCACATACCGTTCCACCTTCATAGGCTCTTTCGCATACAAGTCCTGGGAAAATGGCGATATGTGAATTAGCTAATACTCCGTAAAGTAGTCCAGCAGTTACAAGGAAGACTGCTATTGTAATAATCTTTGCTTTTTTCATAAACTATTTACTTTTTCCTTTAAAGTGTGCTGCAACACCATCGAATGCTCGAAGGATTTCAACTGGGATTGCAAATACTACAGTATTTGATTGATCAGAAGACAGATCATTCAGAGTAGACAATGTACGCAAGTGAAGCGCTCCTGGAGACTCTGCAAGCATCTTTGCAGCTTCTTTCAACTTCACTGCAGCCTGCAACTCACCTTCTGACTTAATAATAACAGATCGGCGCTCACGCTCGGCTTCGGCCTGCTTTGCGATCGTACGCTTCATCTCTTCTGGAAGAGTAATGTCCTTCAACTCAACGTGTTCAACTCTAATTCCCCAAGGATCAGACAAAGCGTCAACGATTCCCTTAATCTTCTCCGATGCCTGATCTCGTTTTGTAAGAAGCTCATCCAATTCCATTTCACCAACAATGTTTCGCATTGTTGTTTGTGCAAGCTGACCAACAGCATGACGATAATTCTCAACTTCGATAATAGCTTTTCCGGCATCAGTAACCTTGTAGTAGATTACAGCGTTGATGCGGGCTGAGATGTTATCCCTTGTAATCGCTTCCTGATCTGGAACATCAACGGCTTTCACTCGGATGTCTACCTTACGCATGGTCTGAAATACCGGGATAACCAAGCGCCATCCGGGATTTAACGTCTTTGTATACTTTCCAAGCTGAAACTTCACACCTCGCTGGTATTCGTTAATCTGTCGAATACTGATCAGTAGCACGAACACTACAATAAACAGCAAAACTAATACAAAACCCATAGATATCGGTTAATAATGATGTGTTTATATTACTCCTTTTAGCTTTTTTCTGCATCCACATTGTAAAGTAGCACTTGACAAAAGGGCAAAAAAGTGCTATATTATTAGCACCATACAACAACAGGAGAGTGGTAGATGCCCCGAGAAGGAACCGAAGCATGGATGATGAATGAGTTCGAGAACGCACGACGCTCACAGGAGAGCTTTGATAGCCTTCCCATGTGGAAGCAGGACTGCATCCTCGAGCGACGTCGCAACCGCGAGCTGGGCATCCGGAGGGTCATGACGGCCGCTCCTGCGCCCGTTCTGATCACCCAGACCCCGGCGCCGAAGCGTACCCCCAAGAAGAAGTGCGACCCGAACCGCAAATTCCGTAAGCAGCTCATGCAGCTTATCGAGAACACTCCTGGTGAGATCCTCTTCACCATCCCCCCTCCTTCGTGGAAGGCAAAGGCCAAGAAGGAGGACCTCTTCCGACAGGTCCGCGAGACCAAGAACAAGTGCACCCTCAAGCGGATCAACCGGATGGTCCGCACAGCCCGAGAACTCCGGCTCCCCGCCTGGCGTGCCGAGCAGGTCGCAGACGTGGCAGCCTAGGCTGTCGTCAACTCAAACTCTACTCTGGACCCCGTCGCTCTGCGTCAGGGGTCCTTGTATTTTAAAAAAGAAACGACAATATAACTATACCCAATACAATCCTGTAGATTGCAAAAGGTTTGAACTTGTTTGATGCGAGGAACTTTAATAAAAGTGATGACGCCAATAAACCGGCTAAGAACGCCGACACGAATCCAGCAATAAGTGGTACCCACTCAATATCCAACCCACTTCCCTGCACATCCATAAATGTAAACAATCCAGCACCCGCAAGAGCCGGGATCGAAAGCAAGAAAGAAAACCGAGCAGCTTCTAGGCGAGACATCTTGGTACTAAGCCCTGCGATCATTGTAATACCGGATCTAGAAGTACCTGGAATCAAAGCCAAGGCCTGAGCACAACCGATAAGCAAAGTTTGCTTCCACGACATTTTTTGTAAATCAACGTTTGTCTTTTTCTTTTTAACTCGTCCATCAACCCACCACAGAGCAATACCCCAAACAATCAACGATACGGCTACAACCCACGGAGTCCGCAATGCATCCGCGAGCCCATCACTCAACAAAACACCAATTACCCCTACTGGAATAGTTGCGACAACAAGCTTAACTAACATTGTGCGATGCCATGGCGTTTCCGCGAGCTCTGACAACACACCCCAAACTTCTTTCCGCAGAACCCAAATGATCGCAAGTAAAGTTGCGATATGTACGGTAACGTCAAAAGTATAAGACGCAGTATCCAACTCAAACCAATCTTTTAACAAAATCAAATGCCCAGAACTTGAAACAGGAAGGAATTCTGTAATCCCTTGCACAACTCCTAAGATAATGGCTTCGAATATATTCATGTGTTTTTTTTAGGACATCTTGAGGTTATAGGTTCTAGGTATTAGGTTTCATCTTCGGTACCTAACATCTTTCGTCAATTTTCTTTTGCTTCGCCAGAGTTCCTGCAAACAATCATGTTCTAGATTCATTTGAAAGAATATTTGAGCGAAACGAATGACAGCCGAGGAGGTATAGTGGAGCTATACAGACAAGGTTGGAGTTCGTTGCAGCTAAATATACAACAAATGGAGTCAGGATATGATTGTTTGTAGGGGCTCAAACCCTAATCAAATAGGATCCTCTCGTCTGGCATCACAGGTTTTGGTGAGTCGTCATCCGGTTGTGACAAAATATCGACCTTTTCAGGCATAGCTGCACCCTTTTCGACTACCTCTTTCTTGTCTACCAAACTCTCAGCCACAACAGCATCTCGCGGTTTACTTTCTTTCAACTTCTCTATACTAGTTGAGTATTCATCTCTAGCCACAACCTTCACAGGCTTAACTTTTGCAACAACTTCTACCTTAGGTGAACTCTCATCTTTAACCCCAATTACTTCAGAAGTTCTTGTGTCTACTGATTTTTCTTTTGATTCAGTATTACCATCTCCATTACCTCCACCTAACTGATCACCCCCGCCTTTTCCGCCACGACTGCGCCTGCGACGTCGACGTTTTCGCTTAGGCTTATCTCCACCCTCATCAGATGCATTTTCATATTTAGACTCAGCGCCACCACCCGTTACCTCGGTCACTTTCTTTACTTCAACCCCTAGCTCTACAACCTTTGTTTTTTCTTCAACTATAGCTTGCGGAGCGGGCTGGTCAGGCTTCTCCTCTACTTTCGCCTCAGGAGTAACTACAACCTCAACCTTAACATCAGTAACTACTGGTTCAGACTTAGAAACTGGAGCCGGTTCATCAGGAGTTTTGCCAACCTTAGCTTCTGGTTTCTGAACTTTTTCTTTAGGTTCTTCTTTTTGTTCAACCTTTTTTACTTCAGCCACCTTAGGAACAGAAGTCTCTTTGATCACCTCCTTAGTTTCAACTTTCTTTTCCACGACCGCTTTCTCCTCAACGACAACCTTTTCTCTTACCTCCTGCTTCACTTCATCAGTTTTTGGTTTTTCAGATTCAGTTTTCTTTTCAACCTCAATCTTTTTCTCCGCATCAACTTTCTTTTCAGCCTTAGCTTTTTCTGCGGCCTCTGCTTTTTCACGAGCTTGTCGTTCCAAATCTAACTGAACAGGACCTTTTTTCTTTGGTTTCTCCGCCTCCGCCTTCTTTTCAGCCTTAGCTTTTTCTGCGGCCTCTGC